>DEIH01000276.1:0-1766 GCA_002352375.1 Spirochaeta sp. UBA2779
AAAGAAAATATATTCGCCCTGCTCCGGGGTAAACTGCGGACTCTGGCAGCCCGCAGCGGCCGGGGGGAACAGTACACCGTTCAAACCCCTTCCGCCGTTGCCGCTGTAAGGGGAACTGAGTTTATTAATGAAGTGGGAGAGGAAGGATCTTCTATACTTGTGCGTCACGGGTCGGTGTATGTTGAATCTTTAAACGGCAGCCGCTGGGTTACTCTGGAAGCCAATCAGGGGTTGGATACCCGTTCTGCTGATTACAGACCGGTAACGATACCCATTCAGGAAATCGAGTCCATCTTTTCCGCTTTTCCCTTTCTGGGTGCCGACCCTTCTGTAGTTCCCGGTGCTCCACCGGAAAGCGGTGCCGATGGCAGTGGTGCCGTTCCCGCAGGAAGTGCCGCCGGTGCGATCGGACAGCCTGTTACAGAAGCTGTAGCCCGTGAGAGAGAATACAAGACAAAGAGCTACAACGATAAAAGCAATTTCGGCCGCTGGATTTCCGACTCTCTGGGCGGGGATATCGGTACCACAACTATTGAAGGAAACACCTATTCCAAACTGGTACTCTCCCCGGTTATTGATGCGGAGAAGTTCCGTCTTGCTCTCTACCTGCCTATTATCTATGTCAATCTCTTCGACTCAGGAAGCTGGTACCATCCCCGGGGTAATAACGAGTGGTCGTTCGGTACCGATCAGTCAGGGTGGCAGAATGTAGTCTCGGATATTTGGATGGATCTCTGGCTCAAGGTACGCTATGTCGAATACGGTGATGCAGAGTTCGATCCTTTCTATTTCAAGATGGGAAATCTGAACACAATGTCGCTGGGACATGGAGCCCTGGTGTATCAGTTTGCCAACGATTACGACTTTCCGGCAGTCCGGCGTATCGGTTTGAATATGGGTTATGAAAAAACCGTCGGTTTTGAAGTGATGGTGGATGACCTCTCACGTCCCAACCTGATGGGTTTACGCTTTTCGGTAAGCCCGTTCAAGTCCTACAAGGCATTTGAGATGGGTCTGAGCGGAGTGGCGGATATCAGACCGGCAATGGAAGCTGAAAACCCCGAGAAATATGGCGACCCATGGTTTATGGCCGCCAGTCTGGATATGGACTTCCTCGAAGTGAACACCGGACTGCTTAAAATGGTGTGGTTTGCCGACACCTCAGCTCTGGCACCGATCTACCGTAGCGACCCGACAGGATTTACCAACATCAAAACCGGACCAGCCTGGGATATATTATGGGCCGATGGCCGGCCGACAAACTTCGGGGTGCGCAGTGGACTGCGGGGTCTTTTGGGACCGGTGCATTACAACCTGGAATACCGCTACTGGAACGGTGTGTATGTGCCATCCATGTTCAACAGCCTCTACGGACGAAAAAAAGTGGAGTATGTGGATACGTTCTCCACCTACTTGAACAATGGAACGGTACTCAACGACAACATGGGCATTTTCGGCGAGATTTACTGGGATATACTGGATGAAGACCGCCTGAGTATCGGTGCCGGATACCACTGGCCCTGGTCTGTGGGCAGCGACGGGGTAGATGCTGATACCGCCGATTATCTGAAGCTGGAACTGGTTGTAGGCCGCAAACTCATCCGGGCTTACGGCATCCACGGCAGCCTGAAATACGAGCGCAGCAATGTCCGTAAAGCTATAAGCAATCCCGGTTCCTGGTTTGATGCCTACACGGTGTTCTCCGGGGAAATTGTTTTCCCGCTGAATCCCATCATCAACCTGGCCATTGTCGGGTCGACATCAAC
>DEIH01000276.1:1851-8621 GCA_002352375.1 Spirochaeta sp. UBA2779
AAACTAAAACCCTCCCGGATCCGGCCTCAGGCCGGGTTCGGGTTTTATCCGAACCTGTCGCCCGGAAAATCGCCGCCGGAGAAGTAATCGACCGGCCTTTTGCCGCCGTCCGTGAGCTTCTGGATAACGCCATCGATTCAGGTGCAGATGAAATAACCCTGACATTGGAAGGCGGCGGAATCGAGAGTATCGCTGTAAGAGACAACGGCTGCGGTATGATACGGGAAGATATGGAAGTATGCTGGCTTCCACATGCCACAAGCAAAATTAAATCTATGGAAGATCTGGAATCAGTCAGTACTTTGGGATTCCGGGGGGAAGCCCTCTCCAGCATGGCCGCCTGCTCCCGGTTGGAGATTGTATCCTCCAGAAATGACAAAGCTTTCAGACTTACAATTCACGGTGGAAAGATGCAGGATCTCGTTTCCCACAGCGGGGCTCCCGGTACAAGCGTTACTGTAAAAAACCTTTTTTACAACATGCCTGCCCGCCGGCGTTTTCTTAAAAGCAGCCGGGGAGAAAGCACCATGTGCCGGAAGGTTTTTCTGGAGAAGGCCGCAGCCCATCCGGAAGTGGCTTTCCGGCTGTTTATCGATGGAGTCCTGAAAAGCTATCTTCCGGTTGGCTCCCCTCTGGAACGCATCCCTGCGGCCTGGCCGCGGCTGGCCCCGCCCTCCTCCTGGTGGGAGACACACGCCGAGGGAGACGGCTTTCGGATTACCGCTGTGCATGCACGGCCGGAAATATCCCGCAAAGACCGGCAGTACATCCAAATCTATGCAAATCGGCGCCGCATTGACGAATTCGCCCTGGTTCAGGCGGTCCAGTATGCCTACGATGCCTGGATGCCCGGCGGCGCCTTTCCCACAGCTTTTATTTTTATTGATGTAGACCCGTCTCTGGTGGATTTCAACATTCATCCGGCTAAAAAAGAAGCCCGTTTCCGTAATCTTCCGGCTATCAGACACCGTCTGGTTGAAGTAATAAAAGACCGGCTCACAGGAGAATTCTATCAGATTCGAACTGAAACAGCTCAGATCCAGGGGGTTCAACAGACGTTCTCCAATGAGGCGGCATCCCCGGTTTCTCAGGGATTTTCAAGACCCGCCGCTGTACGCCGGGACAGTAAAGAGGCCGAAGAGTTCGGAGCTGCTGTAGCGAGAAGAAAGTTTGAACGTTTTTCTCCGAGGCCCCTCGAAGACAACAGTGATTTTAAATACCTGGGACAGGTTATGGGTGTGTTCCTGGTAGCCGAGAGTTCAGAATCTCTATTTATTATCGATCAGCATGCGGCCCATGAAAGGATTCTGTATGAGAGGTTCCGTACTGCATCAAAAAGTCCAGAGGGACTGCTGATTCCCCGGGTTCTCAAGCCGGATAAAACCGCCGGGATGAAGCTGGAGCTGCGGAAAGACCGCCTATCGGCATTAGGCCTCGAAATTGAGAAGAATGAAAAGGGTGAATGGCTGCTGACAGCACTTCCCGGAACAGCAAAAGATCTGGAAGACAGTGTTGTGTCCTTTCTGGAAGAAGGGGCCGGAGATGCCGAGGGTTTGGAGAAATCCCTCTGGGCCGATCTGGCCTGCAAGGCAGCGATTAAAGACAACAGTCCTCTGGATACAGCTGCAGCCACCCGTCTGGTACAGGAAGCCTTCGCCCTGGAGGTTCCCCGCTGCCCCCATGGCCGGCCAATCTGGTTTGAGGTGAGCCGCAGGGAACTTTTTGAACTTGTAGGCCGAACAGTCTGAGACGGACCGAGAAGGAGTCCCTTCCTTACTGGATAAGCACTTTCAGATCAGCCAGACCCGAATACCCGGGGACAGCTTTCTCCAGAGCTTTTACAGTGGAAAGAGCACCCGAACTGTCACCCGAAGCAAACTGAAGCCTTGCCAGTTTATCGTAGGCTTCTGCTCGGGAGGAATCCAGGGTGATTACCCTGGTATATGCAGTTTTTGCTCTATTATTCTCCCCACTTTCTGTAAGGGCCAGGGCCAGGTTCATCTGCAGCTCAACATCATTGGGATTCGATGCAGCAGCCTTCTCAAAATATTTCAGACTGTTTGAATAATCCCCTTTATGAAGATAGGCTTTCCCCAGATTATTCCACACCGCTGAGGAGTTCGGTTCGATCCGCATAGCCTGGAGCAGATACTCAATAGCCTGATCGTCCTCCCCTCTCTCATTGTATAAAACTCCCAGGTTGATTCTGGGCTTGGAATATCCGGGATCCAGAGATGCCGATTTCCGGTAGGATGTGATAGCTTCATCCTCCATACCTGCCAGCTCAGCAGCCTGACCGAGAGTATAGAGATACGCTGCATTGCTCCCATCGCTTCGGACCGCTGCCGCTGCCCTGGTTAGAGCCTCATCAATATCGCCCTGTTTCAAAGCTATCAAGGCCAAATTATACAGAGTATCACCATGGGAAGGCTCCAGGTTCACAGCCCGGGTATAGACATCCCGGGCTTCATCATAGTTTCCCAGTCCATACTCCGCTGCTCCCAGGCTTCTCAAATAACGTACCTTCTGTGGTGCCAGGTTGGCCGCCATGGTAAATGAATCCGCCGCGCCCGACCAGTTTTCTCCCCTAAGATAGATTCGGCCCATTTCATAGTGACTCGGCGCATGTTCGGGCTGAACCTTGATACTTTGGGTAAAGGCTTTAGATGCGTCGGAGGTTTTTCCCAATCTGTTGTAGCACAATCCCAGATTGAACCAGTTATTCGGAAAATCATTCTGAATACCGCTCACTTTTTCAAATGAAGCAGCAGCATCGGCATACCGGGCATCCCGGAATTGGGCTTTACCCAGTTCGTACCATATATCAGCCATGTCAGGTTTGAGGCTGGCCGCGCGCTGGAAAGAATCTATAGCATCATCCAGATTACCCTCGGCATAGGCAATTTCACCAAGACGATAATGAGAATTCCAATCCTGCGGATTTCTCTGTAAGGCTGCTTCATAAGCATCTGATGCCCGCCGGCGATTATCGTTGTTCTCAGGATCGGCAAGATACCATGCATCTCCTTCAATGGCCCAGGCTTCGCCTGATTCAGGATCGAGAGAACGGGCTTGAGCAGATAGATCTTTGGCCCTGGTGTATTGCTCCCTTTCTACAGCTCTCCGGGCATCGTCCAGAAGTTTTCCCAGTTCCCGTTCCAGCTCTTCCCTGGCCTGCCTCTCTGCTGCAGACTCTGCATCCCTTCGTGCATTCTCAGCATCGTTTTTCAATGTCCTTGCAGCACTGGAATCCGGTTGTAAACGCAGAGCCGAATTCGCGGATTCAACTGCATCATCGTAGCGTTTATCAGATAAAGCCCGGCGGCCATCTGCTATCAGAGACTCAACTTCCTGCCTTTGAGCTTCCTCTCTCTGCTGCCTCTCAGTTTCAGCCCTATCTCTGGCAGCGGTATCCTGGGGACTATCCCGGTTAAAGGACTCCCCCAACCGGTCGAGACTTTCGGCCAGCTGTTCATTCTGATTTCTCAGAGCATCCAGTTCCGCCTTTTTTGAAGCGGATTCTTCCGACTTTCTGGCTGCCAGAATATCATCCCGCAGCCCGCGGGCATCCTCATCGGAGGCATTATCAATTAAAAGCTGATTAAGAAGGTCCAGCGCCATCTGGTATTCTCCCTGAGAAAAGTAGTCCCGGGCCAAAAGGAGCATGTTATCCCGTTTTGACGAGGATTGTTCTATGTCGGCAGTCCCGCGGCTGTTTTCTCTACCTCCGCTGCGTAAAAGAAAAAATAGTCCCAGTCCGATAAAAAGGACCAGTATTACGGCAGCGCCGGCTATCAATAGTTTTTTGTTCCCGTACATTTTTCAGTCCTCCAGGGCCGAATCTTCAAAGTCTTCGCGAATGTTTTCTGAACCGGCACTTATACTCTTGGTATCTTCACCGCTGCTGCTCAGAGATTGTAGAGCCTCTTCCATTAGGGCAGCCCTGCGAGCCTCTTCTTCAGCACGAACCGCTTCCTCAGCCAATCTGCGCTCCTCTTCCAACCGGGACTGTTCCGCTGCAGTCGCGGCTGCCTGTGCATCGCTGGCCAACCGGGTTTTCAAAAGATTAAGCAACTCTTCGATTGTTTCCTTCTGGGGTGATTCAGGCTCCCGGATAAGATACTCGGTATAATCATCCACTGCCAGCAGGAAAGACGATCGATTAAGCTCCATATTGGCCCTGTTCAGCAGAGCAGAGGAAGAAAGGAGTCCACCGGCATCAATCACCGCTGAATAGTCTGAAGAGGCACCAGCATAGTCGCTGAGGGTAGTTCTCAGGTTCCCTCTGTTCAGCTGAAGTCTGTCCCGTTCTCCACCGTTTAAATCAATACCTCTGCTGTAAACGCCCTCAGCTTCCTGTAATTTTCCACTCTGGTGATTGATGATACCCAGATAGAGATAATAAATATCCCGATTGGGATCGGCGTGAACAGCCTGCTGAAAAAACTCAGACGCTTCTTCGGATTTCTGCCATTTAAAGGATTCAAGTCCCTTATTAAAGAATTCTTCCGCTGTTTGCGCTCCGGCGGCAGAAGTTATAAAAATAAGAGTAAGGACAAATAACAAGGTTCTGAGAACTGGTTTGACAGTATGGTTTTTTACCACTAGGCTACGATAAGCTCTAAGGATTTCAGGTTTAAAGATGAATACGGGAATCGTAGTTATACTCATAGTTTTATCCAGCGGCCTCTTGAGTGTTCTGGTTTTTTTTCTCATTAAAAGTCTCGCAGCTCCTCGAAAAATCGGTGCGTTACAGGATCAGGTAAAACAGGGCAAGGTAAATCAGGCAATACGAAGTGCCAAAAAGATTCTTGCCAAAGATCCCAGAAACAGTGAAGCCCACTACCTCCTTGGGATGGCTTACGCTCAGGACGGTAAAAACGAGCTGGCTCTGATGGAGTATAAAACCGTCAACCAGATCAGTGACTATTCCGGAATATGCAAAGAAACCACATTTCGGAAAGACATTGCCGTCTTATTTATTCAATTCGGTCAGGAAGAGGAAGCTCTCAAGGAATATCTTTTACTGACAAAGCTTGAACCCTATGAACCGAGCCACTACTACAATGTAGGCCGTTTACTGGAAACCCGCAATAAAAGCGAACAGGCTGCAGGGTATTACCGGAAAGCTCTTGAAGTAAACCCCCGGTTTTCCGACAGCTGGTTTGCCCTTGGACAGTTGCTGTACAAGGCCAAACAGAACGTTGAAGCCGGAAAGGCCCTGCAAAAAGCACTCAAGCTCAGACCGGATAACTACAAGGCCTACTTCTTTCTGGGCCGGATACTAAAAGATGCCAGAAATATTCCCGAAGCCCTTTCTGCCTTTGAAAACGCCCAGAAAGACCCTGACTTCAAGTTGAAAGCCCTTATTGAGCGGGGTGCATGCTTTCTGGCAACTAAGAATTACTCAAGAGCACAAGATGAACTGGAACGGGCCATTAAGATATCCGATGGAGAGACAAAATCTCCTGAAATGATGCATGCCCGTTATTTTCTTTCTGTCTGTTATGAGCGTACACGGAATCTGGACAAAGCTATTGAACAGTGGGAACTGCTCTACGCTCAAAAACGAACATTCAGGGATGTTGCTGAGAAACTCAGCCAGTATCAGGAACTCCGGGGAGATGACCGTATAAAGGATTTTATCACTGAATCCCCGGAAAATTTTGAAGAAACATGTAAAAAACTGACAGAGCTAATGAACCTTACCATCACCGACTATATAAACATGGAAGAAGGCTGCCAGATTACTGCGGTAGAACGCAGTACAGGACAGTGGAGGAATACCCGGAAATTTCCTAAGATTCTACAGATACTGAGAACCCCTGATACCATCGATCTTCCCAGAGTCAGAGGCTTCCATGAGCAAATGAAAAAAACGGGAATTACCCGGGGATATATCATCAGCAGTTCAAATTTTACCCGCTCGGCGTATGAATTCACCGAATCCCGCCCAATAGATCTCGTTCCCAGGGAAAAACTTCAGGAAATGCTGAAACAGTCGGAACAAATGGATAAGGAAGAGAATTGAACCTCCTTGCCGTTGCGGATCATGTAGATCCCCTGGTTTATTCCCAGAGTATCAAGGAGCGCTTTGAAAATATCGACTGCATTCTGGGAGCCGGAGATCTGGAGGTTTCCTACTACGAATACATTGTCTCCTGTTTAAACAAACCTCTATACTTTGTATTCGGAAATCACAATCTGAAAACTCTCAGTTTCTTCCGGCCCACGGCGGATGCCGCCCCTTCTTCAGAATGGATTAACAGGGAAACTCATGGCTTCGGGTCCACCTGTATTGACGGCAGGGTATTCCGGGATAAAAAACGTAAGCTCCTGCTGGCTGGACTTGGAGGCAGTAGGAAATACAACCATGGTGAGCATCAATTCACCGAGTATCAGATGCTTTTGAGAATGATACGTATGCTGCCCCGGTTGAGCTTCAACAGGATATTCAGGGGACGCTGGCTGGATATTCTTCTCACCCATGCTGCACCTGCAGGAATCCACGACCGGGAAGATCCCTGTCATCGGGGGTTTAAAAGCTTCCTGTGGTTCATGAGAAAATTCAAACCCCGTTATCTTATACACGGCCATGTACATTTGTATGATATTAATGCACCGCGAGTTTCTGTATATAATGATACAACTATTATCAATGCCTACAATCATATCATTTTTGATTTGGAGAAAGGAATGTCGGAAAACCCATTTATAGAAAATCAGGCTGATAGTGACTTTTCCAAGGCAAAACAGAAAGCCTGGATTCA
>DEIH01000241.1 GCA_002352375.1 Spirochaeta sp. UBA2779
ATATGTTATTACTTTCCTTCTGTAGACTGGTTTATGTATCCGTACCTCCTTAATTGGCAGATCAGTTCTGAAACACATTTTTGATTTCATATGTCCCCGAAAATAGTCATTGTTTATTTCAAAAAAAAGCCTCAGACCGATCGATCTGGCAATAATCAGTTTCAATGAATTAAACGGATAACGCAGCATAGTCGGGAAGTAAAGTGATGCCGGTT
Organism: Spirochaeta sp. UBA2779; assembly: GCA_002352375.1. Classification (GTDB taxonomy): domain Bacteria; phylum Spirochaetota; class Spirochaetia; order DSM-2461; family DSM-2461; genus UBA2779. The sequence goes on from DEIH01000241.1 coordinate 216, forward strand.
TTTTGAAAAGTCTGATATCAGAAATATATGCTGGTGATTTTAATGTTTCTGGTACAGCTTCCATTACAGTAAACCGTATTGATTTGAAATGTGTTCTGCCAAGAAATTGTTTCAACCGTTTTACAGGGTAGATTATTTCATCAATATCTATATGACAAAGCCAGCTGATTCCGGATTCCCGTGCAAGTTCAAGAGCATAACTGGCATTGATCCTTTGACGGTATATAATAATTGAAGTATCCAGCTTTTCAAATTGCCCATTCTTTTGAAATGCCCAGTATTCATTGCTGCATGATATCGAGATAACCCGTTTGTCATCTTTATACAGTTTCAGTGATGGATCATTCGGGTCATCAAAAAACAGAAAGAGCTTATTGATACCATTTTTGAGATAGTATTCAACAAACTCCCTTACCTGATACTCCGGTGCTTTGATTGTCGAAACAATCCCTATACTCGGTGATTCATTTTTTATTTTCAAAATATCTCTTTACCCTGGGGTAATTTCAAAAGATTACCCCATTCAATGTCCATATCAGGTGGATTAAATTCATTGACTCCATTTCCCGGGTGAAAAGTTATTTCACCGAAATAGACTTTACCACCGGGATTGAAAAGATCGATTCTGACGAAAGGGAAATCTTCAGACAGTACTCTGGAAATATCGAGCATTTCTTCCAGTTTAATTGGTGCCGGTATCGGGTCGGGATTGAGTTTGTGATGCCGGGTGAAGCTCTGAAGATTCCAGTCCGTGTCGTAGATACTTTCGGATAATTCACCGTTTCCTCTGCCGAAAATCACCAGAATATATGTCGGTTTCCCATTGAAACAGTAAATCTTGTAGTCCTTCAGCCCCCCTGGCTCCGATAGGAATCGTTCGGCAACAATTCGCCGGGGGATATCACGATAATGCCATTCCTTGCTGAGTTTGTAGTAATCAGTGACCATCCACCTCTCCAGGCTTCCTCTGGCGCCATACTGATTCAGTTTCTTCTTATCGGGAACAATGATGTTCCATCCGCATCCGTGATTCACTCTGAGTACAAAAGAGTCGGGTAGGATGTCAAAATCAACACTTTGCGCATCGGTATAAACACCATAAAGTTCATTTAATATGGCAGCCCCTACTTTCTTTTCAACATAGTCGCGTACCCGGTACTTATCCGCACAGATGCTCTGTATAGTTTTCCGATAGTTCAGTTTGAGCCATTGTTCCTTCTCATTGAATCCGACGGGGTTATGCCAGTTGATGAACTTGTGAAACCGTTCATAATAATAGAGGCTGTAAACCAGTTTATCCGGTGCAATTGATGCAAGCTTGCGAAACAATTTAGATCTTTTCATATTCCTCGATGATTATTTCGGCAAAATACCGGTTGGCATCCAGTATCGGAATATCCCGATACAGTGGTTCTTTGAGCAGCAGGGGATACTCGGTACATCCGAGTATAATGGCATCGGCACCCTGATCAATGTAATAATCCATAACGTGCTGAGCATTTTCTAAAGCTTCCGTTGTTGTCGGATTCATGTAGGCTTTAACACCGTAGTTTTCACTCCAGATAACTTCGTGCATCAGATTCACGTAGTCCTCTGGAAGTTTTATGATTTCAATATACTTGTTACTGAATGGATCTCTGTAGGCGTCGGCATGATAGGTTCCGGCTATGGACATGACTCCGATTCGACGATATGAGGTATCATTCAGAATTTTTGTAGCAAGAAGCTCAATCAGGTGAAGTAATTTTACCGGGTATTCTTTTTCTTTTACCTGCCTGATAAGTTCATTAAAAATGGGTTTTGAATGTGCGGCATTACACGCAACCGCAACAAGACTGATTCCCAGGGGGATGAGTTTTCCGATGATGCCTGCAATATCATCTGCCGGATTGTCCTTTGATAATCCCAGAAGATAATCGTTGCGGCTGTGAACGGCATTCGCATCGGAATACAGAATAACAGGAGCCCGTCCGCTATCCTGTTTCCCGTTATCCGAATAAAGGATTTTTTCTGTAAGGTCTAAACCTGCAGCAGGGCCGATGCCCCCGACTATTCCAATCATTATCGTTTACCCTCAAGGATACAGACTGAAAAAAATGGTTATAATATTTTTCAGACTTGATTGATATTCTGCATCTTCATAGATACTGAAATCACCGGTAACGGAATAATTGGTGTAATATGACCATACCAAATCGTAATTAATCCCGAGGCTGAAAGGTACTTTTCCCATATCCCCGAACCAGGATGTACCCAGGCCGAATACATGCTGCCATTCATACGCACCGTCCCTGAGGAAATCCTTTCGATACAGAGGATCGTCCTTCCAACTTGAATTAGTATCATAATACTCATAATAATCGATGTAATCGTAATAGCTGCTGCCGTCCACCCGGGCTGTGCCGTATATAGAACCATGGCGTATCATTCGGTACTTGAATGTTGCTGTCAGCTGGCTGATAGGCATGGTGGTAATCTCCAGACGCAGTTCATCGGAGTTCGGCGGCTGGTAGAAACCGAGGGCTTCACCGTTGTTCAGGTAGTAGGTCTGCATAACAAAGGAATCGCTGTAGGAAGGAGAATTAACTGGAGGATGCGTATAGGTATAAGGTTCGATTTTGGTGTACTGAAGGTTGATTTTACCCAGACTGAACAGGGGAATGGAAATGCTAGTTCCAAGCTGATAGGCGTACATGTTACGGTCCTGGCTGAAAAAGTTGTCCGAAAGCAGATCCATCTCATCAATATATAAACTCAGCCAGGCCTGCCCGTATTTCGGAGCCAGAAATGCCACCGTTCCGCCTATCATCATGTTGTCAAAGTCTCCAACAACCTCCTGGCCGAAGAATTTGGACTGCAGAGGGTATATGTAGTCCAGTTCATGTCTCTTGGCCCAGATAACTGCATCGAAGATGTTGAAATAGAACCTTTCGGTGGGCATGAATTCAAACTGGATGATGGAAAAGGAATTCTGTTCTACAGCCGCTGCTTCCTTGGGTCTGCTGTAAAGTGGAGGTGCATCTTCCGGATTTACAACGCTGCCGGGTACCGGATAAGAACCGTACTCGTTCCAGGTACCGATTCCATAATCCAGAGAACCGGTAAGGGCGGAAAAGGCAAACCAGTCCCAGGGGTTGAATGTCAGTTCAAAAGCTGTGAAGGGTCTGGCTTCGCTGGCGAAATACAGATTTCCGGATCCGAAGGTACCCCAGTCATGCCGCATGCGTCCGAAACGGGCCCAGAAACGGTCGTCCCAGACAGACATTCCGATCTCACTTAGAATCTCCAGCCCACCTGAGAGTTCAGAGGGGAATCCGTAGGGGGCCCAACCCACCAGATGGTAAGGGGCCCCGTCCCATTTTTTGGTGTATGTATAGGGTTCATAACTGTCGAAGTCCATTGATATTAGACCGGCATTCACATTGAAATTGTAGGATATCGGTCCGGGGATATCTCCCTCCAGATAGAAATTGAACAGGGACAGCATACTGAAGGCGATATCATCTGAAAATGCAGTTCTGACTTCATTGTCCCATCCGATACCGATTCTTGCTGGAAAAAGATCGCTGTTAATGTTCACGGCACCCTGTTCCATTAAGCTTTTATCAATGGAATGGTCGGTTTTATCTATCAGGAAGGCCAAGTATTCCTTTTCAACGGAACTGAGGGTTGTACTGCGTTTCTGAATCTGCTCCAGTGTGGAAAGCACCTTGCTCCGGGGCCAGGGACGGACCATGACATCCCTGGGAATGACACCCTGAATTATCATCGTATCAATAAATTCGTATACAGGGTCGTCAACCGGAACTGCAGTGTAGGTCTGACTGAAGGCGTTAGTAATAAGCGTTAGAAATAAAATGGCTGATAATAACTTTCTCATGTTGTTACTCCTTGCCGAAGGCCCTGTCGGCGAACCAGGCTTCCAGGGCACTGATCCGGTGATTAAAAGATCCTGCGATACCGCCCTGGGTCCAACCTATGGAAGGGAACTCCTTGAGAGCTACGGCACAGTACATAGTCGTTTCATCCTCGCCCGGAATAATCACCATTTGCAACAGTATACCTTCTTTATCTGCAGTCTTTTTTGTGAACGCTTTAAGATCCGTCAGGTTGATTGTTTTGAAAAGGATGGAATCAGAAGTAATTTCAAGATTCACCTGGTACCAATTGGACCCGAAGGATGTATCCCTCTGAAATTGAATAAACTCAGCTGAACTTGTGCTCTCTGATAATGTAAGAGAGGGGAGGGCGATTCGGTTTCCTTTCTCTTCAACACGGTAGCTCTTTTTGATATAGGGATGCATGCGTCCTCTTGCTCCCGACCAGTATTCGATCCCTTCAAGAGTTTCAATATCGAGTAGCAATGAAGATAGAGTCTGTAATGATATCATCTCCGGTGGAAGTACCGGGAGCTTGAATACAAACTCAACCAGAAAATCTGTATCATGATTGATAATATTATTGCGAACTGTCTCCGTAAGGGAAAACTCCGGTAAGAGCTGTATGTCTCCTTCACTGTATGTCCGGTGTTTATCCGTCAGATGAGTGCCTTCTTTGCGTTCGATACCGTTATCGGCAAAGATTAAAGTAGAAAAAATAATAAAAAGTACTGTAAAGTTGATTATTTTCATCATGTTATTCCTCAGCATTTTTTTCGTCCCGGTTCATAAATTCGTATTTGAGAACCTTGTCCAGAGATTCCTGCAGATTGAAGGGTGGGGTAAATCCGGTTTCTTTAATTCGATCTGCCGAGAAACTTGAATCGCTCAGGAATTTCCGGATGCGTATACGGCTGATGGAGAATTTTTTCCGGGAGAGCTTTGCCGTAACATCAAATACAATGCCACCCAGTATACCCACAATGGCGGGAATACGGATTCCTGTACCCTTGCCCAGGCCCAGTTTCATCCGAACCGAAGATACAAGCTCATTCATATCAGGTATTGGAGTATCAACATAATTCCAGGTTCCTTCAAGTTCTGCACTGTTGATGGTTTGGATGAGGAATGCAGCCACATTACCGACATAAGCCATGGCTTTATGATTCTTTCCCGAACCGACAAAGAGGAACTTCCTGCCGGCTATCTGCCGGAACAGGTTATACACGTTACCCCGGTTCCCTTCTCCGAACACAACCGTAGGCCGGATAATCGCCAGATGCCTCTCTGGATGGTTTTCAGCCCAGCTCCGATATACTTTCTCGGCTTCCATTTTCGTACGCCCGTATTCGTTGAAAGGGTTCAGTTCTCCCTCTTCATCAGTATATGGCGGTGCAAACCCGTAGACTGCGACAGAACTGGTAAAGATGATGTGATTGATTTCAAGATATTCAGCGATTTTGCAGATATTGACTGCTCCCTTCACATTCACATCCTGGTAGAGGCTTACCGGGGAAACATCGTCTCTATGCTCCGCAGCCAGGTTCACGATAGTATCAGCACCTTGAAGGCAGGTTTTAAGAGTCTCAAGGTTTCTGACATCGGATATGAGAGTTTTTTCCGGGAATACGTTACTCCGGATTTTATCGACGATAAAGAACTCAACCCCGTCTGATTTCAGATTTTCGGCCAGCCGGGTTCCTATGAATCCCGATCCGCCGACAACAGCTATGTTCATTGCTATACCTTAACGTTTTCCAAAGATTTTGATAACTATATTCCAGAAAACATAATAAGCGGATAATACACGGCTGAAACCCAGAACGCTCCTGTAGAGATTCCAGTTATGCCTGATAAGCTCCAATTTATTTCCCGAGAGGCCCCCGGTCCGAACTCTGTAATGTGTCAGAACCGTCGGTATTCCCCGACCGGGGGGGCCGCTTTCCAGCAGATTGAGCCATAAACCGTAATCCTGCCGCTTACGGATAACAGGAAAGTACCTTTCGCCGTAATATTGAGTATCGTAGACGGCTGTTGAGCATCCTACATAATTGGTTTTCAGCTGCCTTCGATAGCTGAGAGTCTCCCGGCAAGTCACAACCTGTTTTGAAAGAACTCCCTCTTCATTCATTTTCCTGTAATCGGTAAAAGTAAAACTGATATGGTGGTTTTTCATTACGGAAAGCTGTATCTCCAGCTTGTCCGGGAGCCACAAATCATCCGAGTCGAGAAATGCGATATACCTCCCTCGGGATTCTTCTATACCCCGGTTTCGGCAGATTCCGGCTCCTGAGTTCTCAGATAATCTTATCAGGCGGATTCTGGAATCGGTACGGCAGTACGCTTCGGCAATTTCAGGTCCTTCATCTGTGGAGCAATCATCAACAATAAGGTATTCCCAATCCCGAAATGTCTGGGAAACGACTGAACGAATGGCATCATCAATATACTGAGCTGAATTGTAAAGAGGGGTGACAACAGTCAACATGGGTGTATCAGACTTCATGATATCCCCTGTACCATTCGATGAATTCTCTGATCCCGTCCTTCAGATCCATTACGGGTTCATAACCGTAGTCCCGTCTGATGGCTGAAACATCGGCCCATGTGGAATTGACATCTCCGGGCTGCATGGGAACCAGGATTTTCTCGGCTTTCATACCTAATGCATCTTCTATTGTGGATATGAATTCCATCAGGCGGACAGGATTTCCCCGACCGATATTGTAGACAGCAGATCTGCCCTCCTGTCTGTTTCCCGGACCCTGTTCGACAATTTTTTTTATTCCTGAAACAATATCTGAAACATGAGTGAAATCCCTTTCCAGATTCCCGTTATTGAACACCTGAATCGGACGCTGTTTCCTGATGGCCTCTGCGAATGAATAGTAGGCCATATCCGGGCGGCCCCAGCTTCCGTAAACCGTGAAGAATCTCAGTCCGGTGACATTCAGTGAATAGAGTCTGGAATACACATCCGCCATCATTTCGTTGGTGACTTTTGTTACTGCGTAGAGGCTTTCTACATTGTGGAAGGGTGAATCCTCCCTGAAGGGTACCTCGGACTCATTTCCATAAATGCTGGAGGACGAAGCGTATATAAAATGTTCGATTCCCTTCTGTCGCACAGCCTCAATAATATTCGTGAATCCGTCAATATTGCTGCTGATGTACTGCCGTGGATTCTCAATGCTGTAACGGACTCCAGCCTGGGCTGCAAGATGTACCACAATATTGATTGAATTCCTGAAAACATCTTTAATTTTTTCATTATCACAGATATCAATATCAGCCACTCTGATACCGTATTTTTCTTCAAGAATGCTGCAGCGTGCTCTCTTCAGAGCCGGATTGTAGTAGGAATTGAAGTTATCAATAGCGATGATTTCCTCGCTTGTACCGGACTCCATAAGAGCATGAATCAGGTGATAGCCGATAAAACCGGCAGCTCCGGTAATCAGAATCATTCTCAGGCTTTACCCAGCACAGCTTCAGGAGTTCCATCATCAATTATACGGCCGCTTCCTATGGATATGATACGCTCGCATCGGTAGAGGGACTCCTGACGGTGGGTAATAAGAATGATTGTCTTGTCGCTGGACTCATTGAACAGATCATCTAATATCTTCGATTCGGTTCCCATGTCCAGAGATGATGTGCCTTCATCTATCAGCAGGACGTCACTCTTTTTGTAGAACATCCGGGCCAGTGCCATGCGCTGGGCCTGTCCCCCGGAAAGGTTGCGGCCGGTTTCGGAAAGAAGTTCATTAACATCCCAGCGGTCCTCCTCCAGAGATGCCATGTTCAGTGCTTCTCTTATACGGGAAGCATCCTGATCTGTTTCAGAAACCCCGAAAGCGACATTTTCCGCCAGGGTACCCGGAACCAGGAAGGGGGACTGAGGCATGTAGCCTATGGCCATCTGCCATCGCTTGAGGTCCATATCCTTTATTTCCAGTCCGTCAACACTTATATATCCCTCATCCGGGCGGAGAAGTCCTGCCAGTATATCGATGATGGTTGTTTTCCCGCTGCCCGAATCCCCGATGATACCGACTTTTTCTCCCCTGCGTATGCTGAGGGAAAGATTTCGGATGGAAGGCTCAGCTCCAGCGGGATATTTAAAAGTGACTCCGTGTAGTACCAGTTCCCTGTTGAGTTTAAGCGCTTTTGTATCATGGCTCAGAGCGTCATCCAAAGGGATGTCCTCATCGAGAAAATCCAGTACGGAATTGATGAACGGTACAGAAGAACGGACCTTGGTCTGGGTTCTCAGTACGATGTTTACCGCAGGTATCACCCTCCAGGACACCACTGCAAGTATGGCCATGTATGAGAGGGTTTCCCCGGAGTTCATTCCCCGGGTGAGAACCAGTATGATAATCATCCCCGAGAGGGCCAAAAACCCCAGGAATTCAAGCAGCAGGCTGGGTATTGAACTGATCAGGGTTCTCCATGATGCCACCTTTATCAAGCGCCGCAACTCGAGGCGGAACTGAACCAGAAAGGTGTCTTCAACATTCTCAATCCGGACATCCTTGTAGGCTCTGATTGTGTAGGATGCTGATCTGAAGGCCTTTGTTCTGATATCTTTTTCATATTGAGACTGATAATCGATATGTACGCGTAGAATCCTGAATAACAGCAGTGAAAGTAAAGTCAGAACACCCATCACCGGTATGGTGACAACTGGATCGTAGATAAACAGGGTTATCAGCATAAAGGTGATGACAATGATGTTGGTGAGGGAACGTAGGATGTCCTGGAGAAATGTTCCGATATGCTGTCGCCAGTTCAACAGAAGCTGCAGATCCACAGTCTTCTTGTCCAGAAACCAGATATAGGGGCGGTAGAGTATCTGTGTCATTAAATCGGAACCGATTTTAGAACCGATTGCCGTGGAGTAACGAGTAGTCGCGTATTGGGCGATACCGCGAAGGGTATTTTTTATAAGCACAAGGGCTGTCAGCAGTATGCTGCCCCCGATGATGAATTGATGCTCAGTTAATTCCTTTATCCGGGGTATCCATTCTGCTGCATGAAGCATGATACTGCTGTCCATGAAAGCCGCAGGATCGGCGAGCCATGAGGCGAATCCCGCCACCCATACCATGGTGAGGCTTTCAAACAGACCGACACCTGACATGAACAGAACCAGAACAGGGAAGAATCTCCGGAGCCTTTTATTGGAAGCTTTTAAAGATCTTGCAAAAATGCTGATATTTGAATTCTGATTATGATTCTTCAATGCTGATACCCGGAAGAGATTCTTGTTTATGTCTGTATATGAAGTGCAGGACGATAAATCCGCTGCAGATTACAACCCAGACGATAAAAATATACACACCGACTTTATGAAACGGGAAAACTGCTGATGCAACCAGTGGGATAGCACTGATAAGCATGGTTGCTGAAACCACCCTGAGAATAAAACGTTCACCCAGGCCCAGGGCCAGTAACTTGTGATGGACATGTTCCATATCCGGTGTGAAAAACGGCACCCGGTTGCGGTACCGCCGGATAATGGCGCTTATTACATCCCCGATCGGTATCAGCAACAATGTAATCGGCATATACATGAACGATCCGGTATCCGGACCGGCCACCAGGGGTAAAACCGCCAGAAGGAAACCGAGGACGAGACTGCCGGAATCACCCATGAAGATTTTTGCCGGCGGAAAATTGAACATGAGATAACCCAGGAGAGTTCCCACGAGAACCAAACTGATTACTGCCAGGATGAAATGATTGTTAAGGAGAAACACCAGGCCATACACGGAAAATGCGATGGTGCTGATAATGCCGGATAAACCGTCCATACCATCAATCAGATTGATGGCATTTGTAATACCGATTATCCATAGGAATGTAATGGGCCAGGACCATATTCCCAGTTCAAAGGTTTTCCATATAAAGGGTATCGTGAAATGACTGATTCTGGCACCGGCGATCAGGACGATTACAGCGGCGATAATCTGCAGCAGCAGTTTCCATCGGGCCTTCACCTGGTAGAAATCATCGAACAGTCCGACGATGAACATCAGCAATACAGGAAGAATAAACAGAAGCTTCGGTAATATTTTGGCGTAAACAACAAAGGGGTATTCCATCCAGAGTCCGACAATAAAAGGTGAAATTCCTACAGAGATGAAAAAGCCGAGAAAAATTCCGATACCCCCCAACCGGGAGATATTTCTACTATGTATTTTCCTCTCATCAGGGGCATCAAACAGCTTGAAATGGTGGGACAGTCTGATAACGATGAAAATCGTGATACTGGAAATGAGAAATGCTACCACAAAGGCTGAAAAAGCCAGAACGATATTCTTGGCAAATAGATCCATATCAGTAACTTAGAGTACTCGTAATGATCAGGTCCAGCTTATCCCAGCCGTTGAGAGACTGATCAGACAAGTTGAAACCGATGGTCGCCCTGGCCACCAGGGTGGGAAGTTTATCTAAGAAGAGAACCAGATCGACACCAGAACCGTATTGGAAATCCCGATTAACTTTGAAATCGCCAGGATTTCCAATCATGCCAATGTCAAAGAACGGGTGAATCTGCGCATCCCAGACCCCCTCCCAGCGCCAGAACTGGAATCCGAGAGTGTTGTTAAGATAAACTCCCGTCTGCCCACTCATTGAGTAGTTGTTGACACCGCGTATATAACCTCCCGCGCTGCTGCGTACATCGTTAAACACATAAAAGGCACCCAGCCGTGTGTAGAAATTCAGCATATCCCCGATTAAAGCGTACCATTTCGCACTGGCATCCAGTTCATTTACCAACTTTCTGTCGTTTACATCAGAACTGAATGTATAGCGGATTTTATGTGTCAGACTGTAGGATTGACCTTCCCGGAAATTCTGTGACCAGTTGACTGCACCCCAGCCGCCTCCATGACTGACGGCAATATTGAAAGGTTCTTCACTGTAGTTTCCCCAGTTGCTTTTATCATCATAGCCGTATTTGAAATCAAAGTAGGGAGAAACCCTGTAGAACCAGTTGCCGGGAAGATCAAAGAGAAAAGACGTACCGAGACCTGTTCTGTAATACGAATAATTGTACTGTGACAGTACATCACCGCTTTCAAAACGATCGTAGCTGTAGGACATATCCGCAATGAATGTTAATCGAAGCCAATCATTGATCCGTATGCGGCTCCACTCGGGAGTGAAGTTCCATCGCGTCACTTCCATGCTTCCGCTGTTATCGTTGTACTGCAGGTTGAAACCCATATTAAGATTGATATCTGACATAGTGCCGAAAGCATTTTTATAATCCGTTCTGAGGGCCAGTCTGAATCCCGAACTGCTACTATATTTCGGATAGGGTATGGGAATTAATGTCCAGGTATCAACAACCTGATAGGTTATGCGCCAGTAGGTAGTGCCGGAATCCTGCCGGATAATTTCTGATGTGTATTCGACAGAGTCATAAACCCGGTAGTTGACAAGGTCTTGTTTTTCCTGCTCAAGGTTTTCTTTTAGAGTTTCTTCATCAGGGAATGTATCACCCTTTTTCAAGTCGACAAACTTGCGGAGGGCATTTTCCTGAGTATCTCCCTGAATGATGAAGTTGATTTCTTCAATGACATGTGTATTTTCACCTGCGTATAAGGAAAAACCGAGAAATATAAGAAGTATTAAAAAGATATTTTCTTTATAAGAATATGAATTGAACATCTTGTGACACTGTATCGGAACTTCATTCAAGGTGCAATTGATTGAGAGTTTTTTTATGAAATGCTTATGTTTTGTCACATTGATGAAGCTTAAAGTTTACATATGAAAACGGAGTAAATATATTACATGCAGAGGTTTTAAAGTCTGGACCACGATCAGGACCCCCGTTATAGTATCCGGGCATGAAAGAAATAGCCCTACTCAATTATTCCGGGGGAAGTTCCCGTATACTCCATGTTTCAAGGGATGAACTTCTTCCCTCTGAAGCAGCTCTTTCAGTCTTTGACGGTAATACCGCTCAACTCTTTGCTGACCGCGACCCCGAACGCTCTCTGGCACTGCCCCCCGGTGAATCGGCCAAAAACTGGGCTTCGGTGGAACGCATAATAAACCGGGCTCTCGCTGTTTCCATGGGCCGGGACGGCCTGATTGCCGGAATCGGCGGCGGAGTTGTTACCGATGTAACCGCCTTTGCCGCATCCATCTACATGCGGGGCTGCCGGCTCATACTCGTTCCCACGACACTGCTCTCCATGGTTGATGCCGCCACCGGCGGGAAAACCGGCTTTGACTTCGGCGGCGTAAAAAATCTCGTGGGAAGCTTCTACACTGCAGAAGAGGTGCGGATCTGCCCCTGTATGCTGGAAACTCTGCCTGAGCGGGAATACCTCTCAGGTATGGCTGAAGTTCTCAAGCACGCAATGCTGACACCTGGCCCGGGGGCCGGTGGTTTACTTGATATTGTTGCCAGTGAGAAGGATGCCATACTTGCCCGGGATGCTCAAACTCTCGAACGTCTTATACCCGCTGCGGTAAAAGTGAAAGTTGATATAGTCTCTAAAGATCTGCGGGAGCAGGGAATAAGGGCCTTTCTTAACCTGGGGCACACCTTCGGCCATGCCCTGGAAGCAGCTACAAACTTCAGTCGCTGGAGCCACGGTGAAGCTGTGGCCTGGGGCATTTTGCGTTCTTTGGATCTGGGGGTACGTATCGGGCTGACAGATAAAGACTGGGCTGATGAAACCCGCCACCTTATTGCCGACTACGGCTTTGATATTGTTACCCCCCAGGTAGCCCCGGGTGAGATTAAAGCCGCCATGGTGGATGATAAAAAGAAAAAAGACGGTCGTTTGCGCTTTGTTCTGATGAAGGGCCCCGGTGAACCTGTTCTCCAGGAAGTTCCTGAAGTAGATCTGGATGCTGTTCTCGGGATTGAATAAACACAGAACCCATCGGGACTTTACGATGCCAAATGGAACTGGGTAATCAGGTTTAAATCTCTGATTTTTTCTTCTCTTTTAGTTTCAAGATCGTATCGGTTCTGCAAATTCATCCAGAACGCCGCAGAGTTTCCAAAGAACTTGGCAAACCTTAAAGCCGTATCGGCTGTGATTTTTCTTTTACCCTTAATAATTGAGGCAATTTTTGGAGGATCAACGAATATACTTTTTGCCAGAACGTACTGTTTAATACCCATGGGAATCAGGAATTCCTCTTTCAAGACTTCCCCGGATGTGGATAATTCAATTAAATTGCTGTTCATACAAATCTCCTGTCAGTGATAATCGGTAATCTCTACAGCAAATGTATTTCCGTCCTTCCATCTGAAGCAAACACGCCATTGGTTATTAATCCGAATGCTGTACTGTCCTTCCCGATCACCTTTTAAAGCTTCCAATTTGTTTCCGGGGGGGATACGTAAATCAATATGGTCTACGGCATCTTCAAGAAATCCAAGTTTTCTTCTTGCAATTTTGAAAATATCACTTTCGCAGGAATTCGTATGCTAGCAATAAACTGTGCAATATTTTAGTGAATGTTCCATAATAAATGGGTTTCCCTCATTTCAGCTATATCCCTGGTTCTTCTTATTGTCTCCTGTTCTCCCGGGATATCCGTCTATCCGGGAGTCATTCTTCCTGACATTCCGGTTGCTGATAGTGAGCTTCGTTTTATCGCCCTGGGAGATGCCGGGAGCGCTAATATTGATCCCGGAGGGAATCAGCAGCTGGTAGCCGACGATCTGGCTGCCAGGGCCAATTCTTTTACGCCATAGCAGGTAACCACGACCATTATGGAAATATCATTGTTTTCGGTCATCATCCGGTCTACAGTGCGGGGACTCATGGTGATAATCAGAACCTTGATATCAACCCCTCCGGTTACACCCTGACTGCCCGGGATTCTCAGAGTATTTCTGATCCCTTCAACGTTATTTACCCCTGGAATTAACTCATATGGCCTGTATAGTGACAGTCTAATTGCCGACAATAAAGAAAAAGTAATGCTGAATAATAAAACCTTCATTAAAGAGTTCTACACACTTTTCCGTTATGGTCTTGTCGGTCTATTGAACACCGCTGTTTTTTCTCTGGCCGCCTGGCTATTGCATAAAACAGGATGGTACTATCCCGCATACACTGCTTTAGCCTACGTAATCGCCATACTGTTCAGCTTTGTGATGAACACCTTTTTCACATTTAAAAAAGGTTCCTCACCGAAAACCACGATGTTCCTCCGTTTTATATTGGTAACACTGATCCTCCTGGGGCTGGTGCAGCTCATTCAGCTTGGTTTGATAGAAAAACTGGAATGGCCGGAAATTGCAGGAGTTATAAGCGGAATGATTTTTTATACCGGTGTCGGCTACATCGTGAACAGGCTGTGGGTATTTAAAACAGATTGAGGATTCTTGACTTAGCTAACATGGTAACAGCTAATAATGAAATCGGTAGGCTAATACAGTAGAGCCTCCACCCGCCGGTAGGCTTCCCCGAGAATCTTCGACTGCTTATCATCCAGCTCATCCACGGCAAAGTCCGCCAGATCTTCCAGACTTTCCAGACTGGCGGAAACCGCCCCGTGGAAACTCCTGATTGATTTGAACCAGTAATGTCCATCCCCATCGGAGTACAATGCCGTAAATCCCATGCCGCCCTTTTTCTGTTTTTTGCCGCCTCGGGTAACTTTGAGAAGGTTTTTCAGTTCGAGAACCAGCCGGTCCCGGTGATCGCTCTTATGGATGTGGAAGTTGCCTCGAGGGGCGGCCTCACGGACATCTTTATCAGGATTGAGAAGTTTGGCTGCCTTTATTATTGTGTTCACTTTGCTGTCAGGTAATACCTCATCACGGCCCAGCAGCAAGGTGCCTCTCATTCCTCCGAAATCAGGCAGTACATCATCTCCGGATCCTGCAGCTTTGGTCAGAGCTTTATGCAGGTGGCTCCATTCTAAAACCGCCCGTTTTTTGTTTCCTTTGCCCGGTGTGCGGGATAGGGCAAAGGATTCCCCGGCAATCCAGATCTGATTTGTCGTATCTTTGGCTACCTGTCGGCCATCTTCCCGTTTATCACGTGTCCCGCGGTTTCCTCTTTCTGATTTCGCTCTTGCGAACAGTCTCTTCGGCAGCTCAGGATGAATCTGTGCCAGCCACTCTTTGCGCAGTGGTGATACCGAGCGGGCATAGGTACGGCTGGTATGAACAATCTCCCCGGCTACAATGTATTCGGGGTTTTCCCGGAATAAAACTGACCCCGGATGGATCATGATCCGATCCACCCCGACACTGCGGTAGTCAAAGCGACCGTCTTTCACGCAGATAAATGGCATCAGTCCCCGGGCACAGGCCTTGATAAAATCCTCACTGGATCCACCCTCTGCTATCGGCACACCGCTTCGTGAGGTAATCTCCTCAAGCTGGTCAACAATCGCCAGAATCTCATCAAGTATCTTTTTATCCAGGTAGTAGCGTTCTGCGAACTTCACCCGGTCTTTTGCCTCCACATAGTCCCAGTACAGGTTAAGATAGGTGGCAAAGTCCCCATGGTTCTGTGAACGGAATGTATGATGGGCGTTTCTGGCCTCCATTTCTTCACCCTGGGGTAGAAGGTAGGGTGCATTAGTCGATAAAAATGCCGATGCGATAATCACCTCTTTAATCACATCCGGGTAACGGAGCACCGCCTCCACAATCATCCGGGCATGCCGGGGCATCAGAGGGTAGGGCACCATTCTCTTCCCGATATCCGTCAGCTCATTCTTCTCATCCAGGGCATCCAGCAGCTGCAGAGCCTCCACAGCCCCATGAATCCCTTTGGGGTTCGGCGGGCTGATAAATGGAAAGGATTCAAAATCACGAATCCCAATCTCAGCCATCCGCAGAACCACCTCGGCCAGGTCTGTGCGGTAAATCTCTTCCTGGGTGTACTCAGCCCTTTTTTTAAAACTTGCCTCAGGATACAGCCTGCAGCATATCCCGGCTTGAGTCCGGCCGGCCCGTCCCTTTCGCTGATTTGCCGAGGCTTGAGAAATCAGAGTTTCTATCAGGGAGCTGGTATAGGTGCGGGGATTGTAAAAGTTCATCTTCGCCAATCCTGTATCAATTACTGCAGTAATTCCGTCTATTGTTACGCTGGTTTCCGCCACATTTGTGGACACCACCACTTTGATTTTTCCCTTTTCAACCGGGTCGAATACTTTCTCCTGTTCTTCACTTCCCAGTCGTCCGTACAGGGGCATTACCTGCAGCTCACGCCTCACAAGACAGCCTGAAAGTTTTGCCACAGTATCCTTAATCATCCGCTCACCGGTGCAGAAAATAAGGATATCCCCGCTC
>DEIH01000037.1:0-1553 GCA_002352375.1 Spirochaeta sp. UBA2779
AATTGAATGTTTGGTCTACGACCAGTCAATTAAAAGCAATAATTGTGCCATTTAAAGCTCAGTTGAAATGAATAAGTGATAAATACATATAACAGTTGTAAATGTGAATTATGTACAGGCTAAGGTTTGAGTTTTTCTTTCTTGGAATTTATTGCTTAATGGATACCTGGGTATCCATTAAGTTGGTAATTGGGTATCTGGTAACCGCTGGTTGGAGAAACGGATCGAGAAACAATCCCGACAGTATTTGGATAACTCACTGTCCGGCCTTCAGGGGAATGCAGGAAAGTTTTCCTGATTCTTGTATACTCAGGGGTATGATTCGATCCCAATTTCTTTTGTTTTCGGCAGTCCTACTGATTCTCTACTCCTGTAATTCCTCTAAAAACGAAATATCCGATGTTTCCGCTGAATTGAGTTCGGTGCCGTTGCCATTGGACGTGCAGGCTCACCGGGGCGGCCGGGGAAGGTACCCTGAAAACACTCTGTCGGCCTTTGCCTGGAGCCGGGAAATCGGAGTCGACACCTGGGAAATGGACGCAGCCTTAACTTCTGACGGAATACCTGTCCTTTCGCACGATCCCTTTCTGAAAGGCTCTCTGGTAAGAGATGAAAATGGAGATTTTCTGGAAAAAGATATTCGTATAGCAGACTTAACCCTTGATGAACTGAAGCATTTTCAGGTTGGAGAGATTCAACCTGGTATACGGTATAAAGAGCGTTTCCCAAACCAGCATTCCAGTTCTGAATCCATTCCGAGTCTGGATGAGGTGTTCCGACTGGCCCAGGAGTTCGGGGGAAATGTACGGTTCAATATCGAGATAAAAACCTATCCACCCTACCCTGAATGGACCCTTGGCTGGGAAACTGTTACAGACACTGTTATATCGGTGATTAAAGAACATGATATGGAGGAGCGGACTACGGTACAGTCCTTTGACTGGAGAACTCTGGCCAGAATAAAAGAACTGTATCCGGAGATGAGAATTTCCTGTCTTACGGTGAAAAACTTCAAGCATGGTAATGACTCCTACAACCTTCAGATCGGCCAAAGCGGGCCCTCCCCCTGGCTTGCCGGGTTTGATGCTGATGATTACGGTTCTGTTGCTGAACTGGTTTCAGCTTTCGGGGCCGATGTCTATTCTCCTTACTACAAGGAGCTCAGCTCTTCTGAGATAAAAGCGGCCCAGTCCCTAGGGCTGGAAATTGTGACATGGACGGTGAATGATAAAAATAAAATGAGACTTCTGATTGATGAAGGAGTGAACGGAATTATCAGTGACTACCCGGATATACTTATCGAAGTATCAGGAAATAATGCCTCTAATCGTTGATATCCCCTTTTTCTCAAACGCTGTGGCAACCCGTTCCTGAAGTTCTTTACCCGGAGTGAGGGCCACCATGTAGCCTCCACGCCCCCCCCCGGTAACTTTAGCCCCCGGGGCCCCCAGGTTCACCGCTGTATCGCAGAGTTCTATCAGCCGGGGATGGGACAGTTCCATATCGATGAGAATACGGTGATTTTCACTCATTAGACTTCCCACTTCATCTAT
>DEIH01000037.1:1615-4752 GCA_002352375.1 Spirochaeta sp. UBA2779
AGGAAACCTTTCAGGGATGCCGTATTGGAGGTTATACCGCTATTTCCCATAACGACTTCGATCGGTTTTTTCAGCTTTAAAGTATCAAATTTTTTCTTACCTTCGTTCAGCTGATATAGTATTGTTCCACCATAAGTGCTTACCGTATTATCAAGACCGCTGGGAAGTCCGTGATATCCGAACTCACCCCTCCAGGCAAAATAATTTACCCCGGCATCGTCCAGACCCATTCCGAAAGATTTATTACACGCCCGGACAAATGCGACACAACCAGCTGCACTGGCTCCAACACCGCTGCCCGCCAGGAGATCGCCTCCAAGGGTGATTCTCAGGGGTGTTTTTTTCAGGTTTATTCCCAGCTCTTCAATCATTGTGTTGAAGGAGTTCGCCTGATCTTCCTTCTTCTGATCCTTGTAGCCCGGGACTTCCATGCGATTATCTATCAGACTCCAGCCGTTGACACTGGAGTCAATCTCAACGGTGCAGGTTGTTTTATAAGGCAGAGCAGCCAGAATTGCTGATACCTTAAACAGAACAAACTGATCCCCGATTAGAATAACTTTACCTTGTCCGATTCCTTTTCCTGTATTCACTTCTATTTCTCACTCTGAAGGGCAAACCCTTTCATGAAACTTTCCTGAAGAACGAAGAAAAGTAAAAGCGGGGGAAGCATCGATATTACGACACCAGCCATGATGACTCCCCAGTTATTGGAAGATTCTGAATTCATCAGCATTTTAATTCCAATCTGTACAACACGCATGTTATCGCTGTTTGTTGCCATGAGGGGCCAGAGATACTGATTCCAAATATAGATAAATTCGATAACGCACAATGCCCCGATGGTGCTTTTTGTAAGGGGCAGTAATATGCGGAAGAAGTACTGCATAGGGCGGCATCCGTCCATTCTTGAAGCATCAATCAATTCAACTGGAACCGTTTTAAAACGCTGAATAAAGAGAAAGGTACCGGTCGCACTGGCCCAGAATGGGATTATGAGCCCGGCATAACTATCAATCCACCCGAACCCTCTGACAACATCAAAGAGGGCGACAATACGGACAGGGACAGGGAGGAGGAGGGTTACCAGTATGAGAAAGAAAAAGAATTGCTTACCCTTGAATTCAAAATGGGTAAAGGCAAAGGCAGACAGAAGACTCAGTATCACTTTCCCAATGGTTACCGATACAGCTATGGCGGCAGAGTTGAACATCAGCCGCCCCAGATTTACCGTTCTCCAGGCCTTGTTGTAATTATCGATGGTACTGCTGCCGGGAAAGAGTCTGGGGGGGTATGAAAGAACCTGTGCCTCACTCTGAGTACTGATAATTATTGCCAGTATTACAGGCAGACAAATAATAAGAACTGCGAGAATTAGAAGTGTATGCAGTCGAATAGTCTGGAATCTGGTTTGTATCATTGTATAAATCCTATTGGTAGTGAACTTTCTTTTCGGTTGTTTGGAACTGCAGCATGGTGATTCCCACCACGAGCAGGAACAGAATCAGACTTTCTGCAGCGGCATATCCAATTTTTGAGTGGACAAAGAAATCCTTGTATAACTGGTAAATCAGAATTTGTGTTGAACCTGCAGGTCCTCCTTCTGTTAAAACATCGATCAATCCGAAACTGGCAAAGTATGCATAGGTTGTATTCATCACCATGAGGAAGAAGGTGATAGGTGAAAGATATGTGAAAGTGATAGAAAAGAATCGACGGACCGGTCCTGCACCATCAATCGCGGCAGCCTCCAAAGCACTTGTTGGGACATTTCGAAGGGCGGTTAGATAAAAGACAATGTTATAACCAAGATTTTTCCAGACAGCGGCAATGATGATGATAAGCATAGCTGTTGAACTGTCGGTAAGCCAGGTTCTTACGCCGGTAAAATAGCCGATGAGCCCGTTGGCAGGGTTGAATAGAAAGTTGAACAGAGCACCGGCAATCGCCGGGGATAGGGCATAGGGCCATATGAGGAAGGATCGGTAGAGCTTCATTCCCCGGGCTTTCTGATTAAGAAGTACTGCGACAAACAGACTGAACATCAAACCGATAATGACAACGATAATGGCAAAGATTAACGATCGCCAGAAGCTGCTTAAATATTCGGGGTTCGTGAAAATTTTCCTGAAATTATAAAAACCTGCAAATCTCTCCGCTCCTGAATAAGGGTGAACTTTGAACAGGCTGAGCCGGAAGGTTTCGAATGCCGGATAGAAGAGGAAAACTACAAGAATCAGAAACGTTGGCATAAGAAGAACGTAGGGGAGTAGAGGATTCTTGAAACTGGATGATTTCATATAGGTTTGCCCTTTTCTGAAATAATCAGGCCGCCCGTAAGGGCGACCTGTAAAAAACAACTTATAGAACGGGAGTACCTATTGAATCAGGTCGTTCCAATCAGCAATAGCTGCGTTTGCTTTGGCTGCAGCATCATCCAGTGCTTCCTGTACCGGTTTGCCGGCGTAGGCTTCCTGAATTGCATTCTGTACAAACTCCCGGGTTTCCGGGAAAGTTCCTAAGAGTCCACCTGCGGTGTTAAGGGTTTCCGGACTGTCCAGCAGCTGGTTGAAAGCCACCAGGTAGTTGGGATTCTCTTCAAACCAGCCTTCGGATTTCAGCTGATCCATTGCTGAAATACGTACAGGAAAATAGCCGGTTCCCTTATGCCATGCTATCTGGGATTCTGCATTGGAAATGAATTCCAGAAGTTTCAGTGCTGCAAGTTCTTCTTCCGGGGTATTGTCATTGGTCATCCAGAGAGATCCACCTCCTATCGCCACACCGCCCTTTGCACCTTCAGGACGCGGGATGTATCCGGTGCCCATTTCCCAGCCTTTTTCGGCGAGAGATTTTGTGAGCAGATTGACATCCGAAGATGAGGACATAACCATGGCCACTTCACCGGATCCAAAAGCTGCACGATGGTTGGACCAGCCGGGTCCCACATCGAGGAAAAGACCATCATTGTACATGCCTATCCACCAGTCGAGAACTGCACGCCCTGCATCACCATTGAACATAACCTTCGTGGGCAGGTTTCCGCTGCGCCCGTTCTCATCGTTTACAAAAGGTGCGTCCTGCAGGCAGATCATCTGTTCGAAGTACCATGAATGCAGGTTCCAGGTTATCGGAGT
>DEIH01000260.1:0-1858 GCA_002352375.1 Spirochaeta sp. UBA2779
AAAGATTAACAAACAGCGTATCTATGCTTATTTCGGTGACAAGGAAGGACTCTTTGTCGAGGTGTGGAAGCGAACATCTG
This sequence comes from Spirochaeta sp. UBA2779, assembly GCA_002352375.1. Lineage (GTDB taxonomy): Bacteria > Spirochaetota > Spirochaetia > DSM-2461 > DSM-2461 > UBA2779. The sequence continues at coordinate 81 of DEIH01000260.1, forward strand.
AGCTGATTTATGAGAAGACGCAGGAATTTCTGGATATAAGTGAAAAGGACGTTCCCGATCTGGGGCATATTATTCTGAACGGCTATATGGCCTTTCATGAACGCCACCCTGAATTCTGGCGTATCTTTGTGATGGAGAACCTGTTCGGCGGAAAGCATGGGCGGCCGGGTCATGTTCCCGGGGACAGCCCCTATACTCATCTGAGAGAGCTCTATGCATCGGGTCAGAAGGACGGGTTCTATTCAAAAGATGTATCCTTTGAAACCTTTATTTTTGTTATTACGGGAATCAGCTTTTTCTACACCTCCAATATGAACACGATGAGTGATACCCTGAAGACCAACCTCTCAGACCCTCTGGTGAAAGAGAAAATGATGAAGGAAATTAGTTTTATGATGTTTAGCAAACCGGAATGGCAAGTTGATTATTGAAAGTCAGAAAACGGAAAACGGAGAGGAACTCTTTTTCTCCCCGGGTTGGCTCGACCTGCAGGTAAACGGCTGGAAGGGTATCGATTACAACGGAGATAATCTGGATGCCGCTTCCTTTGAGCTGATTACCCGGGAGCTGGCGAAAAATGGAACAACCCGGCATCTTCCTACTCTTATCACGGCCCCGAGGCAGGATTTAATACGCCGGCTGGGTACACTTCTGAGTATCCGGGGGGATTCCCCGTGGTTGAGCCGCAGGGTTCCGGGATTTCATGTTGAAGGCCCTTTTATTTCCGGGTTGGATGGGTTCCGGGGAGCTCACAGCTCTGCTGATGTGAGAGATCCGACTGTTGAGGAATTTGAGGCCTGGCAGGAAGCTGCCGGAGGGCTTATCCGTATTGTTACCCTGGCACCCGAGCGCCCCGGTGCATTAGCGTTTATTGAAGAGATTTCTTCCCGGGGTATCGTGGTTTCCATCGGTCATACCGGGGCGGATTCCGGGCGGATACGGGAAGCGGTGGCCGCCGGTGCCCGGATGTCCACACATCTGGGGAACGGGATGGCCGGAACCATCGACCGCCATGAGAATCCCCTATGGGAACAACTCTCTTCCGACGGACTTACCGCCTGTATTATCGCCGATTCCCACCACCTGCCGCCGGCCTTCATCAGGACAGTTTTCAAGGCGAAGGGGGAGAGCCGGATTGTACTGGTAAGCGATGCCGCCACCCCGGGAGGACTGCCCCCCGGCCGGAGAAGCTGGGCGGGAATTGATGTGGATGTAAGTGAAGGCGGGCGAATTTCCCTGGCGGGAACCCCCTATCTGGCAGGAGCCGGACTCTTGCAGAAACGGGGAATTGAGTTCCTGATGGAGGTAACAGGCTGCTCTCTTGATGTTGCGGTAGCTGCCGCCACTGTGAACCCGGCCGCCCTGATCGGTATCGGGGATTCTGAAGATATTGTGTCTTTCCGTGTGAAGCAAGGCAGCCGGGTTTCCATTGAGATTGAAGAGATTCGGCTTAATGGGATTAGCTCTCAGTCGTAATTTCCAAATTCCAGAGAAGGGCTTCCATCCTCTGCCCGTACTCCACATAGTTGGCCATCCGGGATTCCTGAGAAGCCTTAACAGAATTATCGTGATACACCACCGCCATGTGGGGTTCGATGGAAAGGCCTCCGCTGTAGCCTCTTAATTTTAAATCTTTGAGTATTTGCATCACATCCCCGCTTCCTTCTCCCGGCCAGCAGTAGATTTCCTCTCCGTTTGCGGAGTCCCGGCAGGAGTCTTTAATATGTATGTGGGCGATGTGTTCCTTAACTGCCGAGTAAAAATCCCAGGATGATTGA
>DEIH01000260.1:2001-2863 GCA_002352375.1 Spirochaeta sp. UBA2779
GTAGGTGGCACAGTTTTCATGAACCGGAGTGATGCCGGCATCGGTGAAACGAGTGGTGATTTCTCTCAAGCGGCGAAACCGTTCTTCTGCCTGCTGATTAACAATAGCCCTTCCTTTATTATCCCGGATAACCTTCCAACTCATCACACGAACCAGATTTGCATTCAGAGCTTTCATCCTTTGAATCGTTCGATCGACGGTTATCAGCACCTCATTAAAGTTTTCACCTATATCATGACCCCAGTTGGCGATGTTGGAACCCAGAGCATTGGCCCGAATCCCCGCCTGTTCAAGTTTGTCTTTTACGCATGAGAACTCCGCATCAGGCAGATCGTGAACATTCACCCCGTCGATAGCTCTGATTTCTATTCTACTCCAGCCCAGTTTCCTGGTAACTTCGATCTGTCCGTCGATACTGTCGGCGGCCTCATCGGCGAATCCGGTAAAATACATCAGGCGGTCTCCTTAATTGCGACAACATCATTCAGAAAATTCTCAACCTGCCTGAGTAAAGCCCTCGGGTCTTCCGGTACGGTAAAAATCTCCAGGGAAACCCACTTGTTGTATTTATTTTCGGTGAGAATCTGAAATGCTTTTCTGTACTCCTCTGTTACTGCAGATGGGGCAACACCTCCGGCATCGTTCAGATGGACATGGGCAATATAAGCCATATGTGCTTGAATCAGTTCCTCCCAGGGGGCACTCTCATCGTTGGTATTGTGAAAATCGAACATTCCTCCAATACCAGGTTGTCCAATCTTATCAATCAAGGTTCTTGCCTCTTCCAGAGTATTCACCACATCGGTGAACTCCGAGGGCAGTGCTTCAACCAGCAGGCTGCAGCCTGTACCCTCTATATGGC
>DEIH01000260.1:2902-10880 GCA_002352375.1 Spirochaeta sp. UBA2779
CCTTCTGTGGACGAACGCTGAGCAGGTGAACCCAATGTCATCGGGCCTCCGCCGAGTTCTCCTCCGAGATCTGCCAGGCGCTTGATATGGTCCCAGGATTTTTTTCTGATATCGGTTTCGGGTGAATTGATATAAAGACCTTCGGGGCCAACCAGAAGCCAGTGAAATCCGGCAAAGTCAACACCCTCTCCGTCAAGTTCCCTTTTTATTTCATTCAGAGTTCTTTTAATGCCTCCACTGAAGTCTCCGAACAGTGTATGAGGGGCAATCTCCACACCCTGAAATCCGGTTTCACGGATAATTTTCAGAGATTCTGAAAAGGCTATTTTGTCTATCCCGCCGAACATTTCATTACAGATTCCGCGTTTCACTTTCTTTCAGCCTCCGAAATTAAATCGTAATTAAACCAACAAAACAGTTGCAGTGTAACGGGAGTCATTCTAAAATGGCAACTATAAAAACATATTAAGGAGAGAGTATGAAAAGGTTATCAGTATTAATCGTTTTATTGATCGCGTTCTCATCCATTTTTATTGGGTGCAAAGGTAAAGAAAAAGCAGTCACAACGGATGTTCCAGAGGCGTGGAAACCCACAAAGCCCATCACTATCATCGTCCCCTGGGGCGCTGGTGGATCCACCGATCAGGTAACCCGTGTGGTTGCCGGTGAACTGGAAGGTCCCCTGGGCCAGAAAGTTGTTGTTGTTAATCAACCGGGTGCTTCGGGTTCTGTGGGAACCAAGGGTGCTCTTGATGCTCCTCATGACGGCTATACCTGGACTGCAGGTGCTGCAGCCGATATGGGTGCCTACAAGGTGAAAGGTCTTCTTGATACCACATTTGACGATTGGGAACTCTTTCTGAACGTTGCCAATGTCTCTGTTGTCGCAGTTAACGTCGATTCCCCCTACCAGACTTTTGCCGATCTCCTTGACGCTATGAAAGCCAACCCCGGTCAGATTCCTGTTGCCACTGCCGGTCAGCTTTCTGCGGGACACAACGCCATGGAAGCCATCGTTAAATACACCGGTGTCAAGTATAAGCATGTTACATACGATGGTGGAAATCCTGCTGTTATCGCCACTGTTGCCGGTGAAGCTGAAGTTACCACCCAGCTGGCCGTTGAAGAAGCCGATATGCTCAAGGGCGGCAAACTCCGGGCCCTGGCGGTTCTGGATGACAAGCCTCTAATGCTTAAAGATTATGGCGAGATTCCTGCTATTACTGATTGGATTAACGATTTCAAGGCTGCCCCCAATTACTTTGGTATCTGGGTTCCCTCTGATGCTCCTGCTGAAGTTCTTGCAGCATTTGAGGAAATCTGGGGAACTACCATCAAAGATTCCCAGAAGCTGGCTGATTATGCGGCCGAGCGCGGGGCGGTATTTAATCCTTCCTTCGGTGCCGATGCCAAGAAACGGGCTATGCCGTACCTGCAGATTATTGCCTGGAACTACTATGAAGGCGGAACTGCGGCAATTTCCCCGGATTCAATCGGTATCCCCAAACCGTAATTGGCTTCTTAACCTGATATAATTATCAGTAAGATATAAAAATCAGAGGCGGTGCATATGCACCGCCTCTCTTTAAAAGAGGATACGATGAAAGAATCCAACATGCCGAAGGCTGATTTCCTGATGTCCATTCTGCTGATTGTTTTTGGAATTACCGTAATGGTTACTTCTATTAACATGCCCCGCTTTGAGGAAATGGATGCCAACCCCTATTCGGTACCCGGAGTTGTCCCCGGATTTCTGGGTGCCATCATTGGCTTCATGGGACTTGTCCTTCTTATACGATCCCTCATCAGAAAGGGGTATAAACTGGGTATTACAGGGCAGACAGTTAAAAACTGGGCGAAAGAAGATTCAACCCGGCGCCTGCTGCTCACCCTGGGTTTAAGCCTGCTTTACGCCCTTGTCTTTATCGGATTTCTGCCCTACGCCGTAGGGACTGTTTTGTTTATATTCGCGTTTATTTTGGTCTTTGAATATAAAAAAGGAACACCTCTGAGAGAACAGAAACAAATGATCTGGAAAGCTGTGCTGACATCCGTTATCAGCGGCGTTTCCATCTGGGTTGTGTTCCGTTACCTGTTTCTAGTCAATCTGCCATAGGAGGGCTCATTCATGCTGGAAGGACTGCAATTATTCGGACAATCTTTACTTGGCTTCATGCAATTCAAAATACTTGTTTATGTGCTCCTGGCTACTGAACTCGGAATTATCGTTGGGATGCTTCCCGGGCTGACAGCCACAATGGGAGTTGCCCTGCTTACAACCTTAACCTTCAAGATGCCGACATCAGAAGCTATTCTCGTTTTAATCTGTATGTATGTGGGGGCCATTTACGGCGGCAGTCGCAGCGCCATACTGCTCAATATCCCCGGAACCCCTGCCAACGCGGCCACAGCAGTGGACGGTTATCCCCTGGCCAAACAGGGGCGTGCCGGCCGGGCCATCGGGATTGCTACAACCGGATCGTTCATCGGTACATTTATCGGAATGATTATTCTGGCCCTCTTCACCCCGTTGATCGGACGATTTGCACTGGAGTTCAAATCTTTTGAATTTTTCTGGCTTGCCATCTTCGGTATCGTAATCAGCGGAAACCTCACTGCCCCGAAGGATCCCCTCAAGGGCTGGATTGCCGGGTTCCTGGGCCTTTTTATCGCCATGATCGGGATGGAGAGTTCCTTTGCTTTCATCCGTTTCGCCAAACCGGGATCCGAGATGTCCGGTGGAATCGCCCTTCTTCCCGCTATGGTTGGAGTCTTCGGCTTTGCTGAAATTATCACGGTAATGAAGCAGTCGGCCTACGAAGTCGTCAACACCAAGATTGAACGGGTGATTCCCAAATTCGTTGAAATCTGGCGTAATAAGTGGACTATTGTCCGCTCTGGTGTCGTGGGAACCTTTATCGGTGCCATACCCGGTGTGGGTGAAGATATTGCCGCATGGGTTTCCTACGATATGGCCAAGCGCTCCAGTAAAACCCCGGAGAAATTCGGTAAAGGATCGATTGAAGGCTTAATTGCCGCTGAAGCTGGAAATAACGCCTGCGTTGCCGGAGCCATGATTCCCGTACTGACATTGGCCATACCCGGATCTGCCCCGGCAGCTGTACTCCTTGCAGCTATGTTCATTCACGGTGTCCGCCCGGGTCCGCTCATCATGATTGAGTTTCCTTCTTTTGTTTACGAGGTTGTGGTGATGGTTCTTCTCGCATCCGCAGCTATGCTGATACTGGGATTGTCCATGGTGAAGTGGCTGGTAAAGGTTCTAGCTGTACCTCGGGAAAAACTCATGCCCATCATCTTTGTTCTCTGTGTTGTCGGGGCTTTTGCCATTCAAAGCCGAACTTTTGATATCGGTGTGATGGTATTTTTCGGAGTCGTCGGTTACTTCCTCAGGGAAATGGATTATCCCATGGCGCCTCTCGTCCTTGGTATTATTCTGGGGGACATACTGGACAAGAATCTCCGGCGCAGCCTGATACTTTCCGACGGTCATCTGGCGCCCTTTTTCAATCAGCCCATCGGTCTGGTGCTGTTTTTCGTTACCCTTCTGGTTATTCTGAGTAAGATGAAGTGGTTCCAGAATCTTATGCTGGGACTGAAAAATCTGATAACGGCTCCCTTCAGGAAGAATAAAGAGGTTTGATTATGGATTCCATAGGTTTCGGGATTGTCGGTGTCGGAGTTATCGCCTCGTTTCACGCCAGGGCGATTGCAGAAATCCCGGGAGCCAACCTGGCTGCCTGTTTTGATATATCATCGGATCGTTCAGCGGCTTTTGCCAAAGAGTATTCCTGTATTTCCAGGGATACGTTAACCCACCTCCTCTCGGACCCGGCGGTGAATACCGTTATTATCTGCACGCCATCGGGGTTGCATCTGGAACCGGCTCTGGCTGCCGCTGCGTCGGGGAAACATCTTGTTATTGAAAAACCTCTTGAAATCACCACCGATCGCTGCGATCAGATTATCAACGCGGCACAGGAGAATAATGTTCGTCTGGCGGGTATATTCCCCAGCCGTTTTTCCGACGGTGCTCTATTAATCAGGAAGGCTTTGGACGATGGCCGTTTCGGACGCCTCACAGTGCTTGATGCTTCGGTAAAATGGCACCGCAGTGAGGAGTACTACGCTCAGGCCGGTTGGCGGGGTACCTGGAAACTGGATGGCGGCGGTGCTCTGATGAACCAGTCCATCCATGCGGTAGATCTTCTCCAGTGGTTCTCCGGTGGTATTTCAGAAGTAAGTGCTTATACCGCAACTCTGGGGCACCAGAGGTTGGAAGTGGAGGATGTTGCCGTCGCTTCGGTTCTCCATATCTCCGGTGCCCTGGGAACCATCACTGGAACCACAGCGTCCTGGCCGGGATGGGCCAAGAGAATCGAAATCAGCGGAACAGGCGGCTCCGCCGTCCTGGAAGATGACCGGGTTACCCGGTGGGATTTTCAGGAATCCCGGCCTGAGGATAAAGGGATTCTCGCAGACATCGAGGCGGGAGAGGCCGGTACGGGCGGCGCGGGAGATCCAACGGCCATCGGTTTTGAAGGTCATCGCCGGCAGCTTCTTGACTTTGTTCAGGCCCTGACTGAAAGCCGGGAACCTCTGGTGAATGGAATTGAGGCTCGGAAAGCTGTGGCAGCTATTACAGCGATATATCGGAGTGCCGAGTCCGGCGAGAGAAGGAAACCCGGCAGCTGAATTATCCGATACCTGATTTAATTAAATTCGAAAAGCTCAGGTTCTTATTGAACACTCCCAGCTTTACCGGTGTATAATTACTAATGAACTGGGCCGTTTGGACGTACGCATATTTTCTTTTCATCGGCTCTATCTCTCTGGTGGTTCTTGGAACCCTTTCCATACTGCGCCGTAGAAGCAGTATGGTTGTTTTTTTTGCTCTCACATGTTTCACATCGTCGATTTATGCTTTCGGTTATGCAATGGAGATTACGAGGGCAGTTCCAGAGCTCATTAAATTCTGGTCTAAATTTGAATATGTCGGTATATCATTTATTTCAAGTTTTCTTTTTCTCTTTGTGTTTCATTTTGTCAGATCCAACCGCCGTTTTTCCAGATTTTATATCATTATACCGCTTCTGATTTCTTTTACATTTTTAATGATCCGGCAGACCAATCGTTTCCATGGGCTTTATTACAGCAGTTATACCTTTGATAGCTATTATGGGTATATGCTGATGACTTTCGGTAAAGGTCTCTGGTATTGGATATTCGCAGGTTACAATGTTATAGCATTACTTTCCTCCTTAATACTGATTCTAATTTATATTTTTCATGCAACCAGATTGTTACGAAAGCAGGGAATACTGCTGCTTCTGGGAACATTTGTTCCCATTATTCCATACATTGTTCATGTCACAGGTTTATTTCCTATTGATGTGGATATTATTCCCGCTGCTGTGATACTTTCAGCTTCCATCTTCTTTGTGGCTGTGATCCGTTACGGGCTGTTTTACCTTATTCCGGCCGGCCGGGACTGGCTAGTTGAAACAATGACGGATGCTCTGGTTGTACTGACAAGGCAGAAGCTTATTGTGGATGCCAACCCTTCAGCTCTGAAGACATTCGGTCATGAAGGTGTTGATCCCATTGGGCGGATGGTTAGTGAGGTGATGCCGCTTCTTGATTCAGAACTTGAACCGGGGAAACGGATTAAAGTAGAAGATAAGGTTTGGGAGGTGAACAGAACTGTATTGCCTTCCCGAAGGGGAAGCCTGGAAGGCGTTCTGATTGTTGCCCACGATGTAACAAAGCTTGAGCGACTGGCCCGGGAAGATATGCTCACAGGGCTGCTGAACCGTCATAGCTGGAATGAAGCTGCGGATACGGAGCTTTCCCGGCTGTCCCGGCACAGACGTTACGGATCAGTCATCTATATGGATCTGGATTATTTTAAGAAGGTGAATGATACATTCGGTCATGCAGCAGGAGATGCCGTATTAAAAGAGGTAGGGTTAATCCTGAAAGCTGGTGTCCGCCGGCCCGATCTTGTGGGCCGGTACGGCGGTGAAGAATTTGTTCTCTTTCTTCCTGAGTCAGATACTAAAGGAGCCGCAGAAGTCGCTGAACGATTGAGGGCCGATCTGGAAGCTGCTGTGATTGTCAGCGGTGAAGAACGAATTCTGATAACTGGAAGCTTCGGTGTTGCCGGCAGTCTTGTTACATCAGGTTTAAATCTTGAAACCCTGGTGAATCAGGCGGATAAAGCTCTTTATGGGGCCAAACATGCCGGGCGGAACAAGGTAAACTTTCATTCCTGAGACTACCCTTACTAAACTGTCATTTGTACCTTCAGGATAAGTTCTCTATATTTGAAGAATGAATTTTAAATACCCCCGACTCATTATTATATCTGTCCTTTTCTTTGTGCTTACCGCTCTGCTCTCTGCCAGGGCTCAATCCGATGTAATCGTTAACGATCCTGAAGTCCGGGCCGGAGTGCTGCCCAACGGACTGCATTACTATGTCCAGTCTAATCCGAAACCTGCTGACCGGGCGGAGCTGAGGCTGGTGATACGAGCAGGTTCGGTGCTGGAGGATGAGGATCAGCGGGGGTTGGCCCATTTTCTGGAGCATATGCTTTTTAACGGTACTGAGAGTTATCCTGCCAATGAGCTGATTGATATTCTGGAGTCTTTCGGAATGGATTTCGGCCCGGATATCAACGCCTACACATCCTTCGATCAGACGGTGTTTCAGCTCACTGTGAGTACCGATGATGAAGAGCAGTTTCTCCTGGGACTCAATGTTCTTGAAGAGTGGGCCTTCAAAGCTTCTTTAACAGAAGAAGAATTTGAAAAGGAACGGGGTGTTGTTCTGGAGGAATGGCGGGGCGGCCGTGGGGCTGATGCCCGAATGATGGATAAGGAGTTCCCGCTGCTGTTATCCGGATCGCGCTATGCCGAACGCCTTCCCATCGGGGACACTGATATTATTCAACACGCTCCGGTGGAGGCTCTCCGACGATTCTACAGGGACTGGTACCGCCCGGATCTGATGGCCGTTATTGCTGTGGGTGATATCAATTCTGATGAAACGGTTGATTTGATTCGAGAGCGCTTTGGAGGTCATCCAAATCCGCAGAATCCGAGGGAGAGAACTGAATATTCCATTCCCGGGCATGATGACACTCTGGTGAAAGTGGTAACCGACCCTGAGGCGACGCAGGCCAGTGCTCAGATTTACACTAAATTCGAGCCGAAAAAGAGCGTTTACCGGGAGGATATCAAGAGGGATCTGGCCGAGCAGCTGTTTTCTGTGATGTTCAACCAGCGGATGTCGGAGATTGCCCGCCGGGAGGATGCACCGTTTCTTTACGGATATGGTTTTACAACTTCCTACACGGATAAGACTTCCCTGAGCGGCCTGGCAGCAGGGGTGTCGGAGGACTCTGTTCTTTCTGGAATGGAAGCTTTGATTTCCGAAGCCGAACGGGTGCAGGCCTATGGATTCCTTGATTCGGAGCTGGAGCGGGCCAAGAGTGATGTACTGAGCTCTTATGAGAATTACTGGAAGCAGCGTTACGATCTTGAATCCTCAACCCTTGTCCAGCCTCTGATTAATGCTTTCCTTAAAGATGATAAATACCCTTCCATCGACTGGCAGTGGGATGCCGTTCAGGCGCTGCTTCCCCAGGTGACGATGGAAGATGTTGCCCAGGTAACCGACCAGCTCCTCAGTGATAAAAACCGGGTGATACTAGTTGATGGTCCGTCTGTACCGGCGATTGACTCTATTACAGAAGAACAGATTTTCAGCGTGCTGAACCGGGTTGAGTCTTCACCTGTGGCCCAGTGGGAAGATATTGAAATTTCCGGTCCTCTGGCGGCAACTCCCCAGGAAACGGGTACTGTAGTTGCAAAAGAGGCTATTCCCGGGACTGGAGTGGAACGCTGGGTTCTTTCCAACGGTGCGGTTGTTCTTCTGAAAAAGACGGATTTCAAGA
>DEIH01000260.1:10924-18904 GCA_002352375.1 Spirochaeta sp. UBA2779
CAGGGGGGGCTGGGGAATTTCTCTGCTGATAATCTCCGTAAGGCTCTTGCCGGGAAGAATGTCGCTTTAAATCCTTTTATGCAGGAGTCCTATGAAGGTTTTACCGGAGGGGCTGCACCGGGGGATCTTGAAACCATGCTCCAGCTTTTGTATCTGAATCAGACGGCTCCCAGACGGGATGTTTCTGCCTGGAATTCCCTGATGTTTCGAACCGGGGAAGCTCTGAAGAATCGGGATTCTTCTCCGATGGTTCTCTACAGCGATTTGCTCTGGGAAACCCTGTACGATGATCATTTTCGAAGCCGTCCCCTTACTCAGGAGAAGCTTTCTGAGGTAAATCTCGATAAGGCTCTGGATATTTTCTCCGATCGATTTTCCGATGCTTCGGATTTCACCTATATTTTTGTGGGTGACTTCGATCCTCAAGAGTTAAGGCCCATGGTGGAGCGCTGGATCGGCGGATTGCCGGCAGGTAAAAGCGGGGAGGAGTGGATAGACCGGGGAATGAGAAACTTCAAGGGTGTGAAAGATGTTTCCCTGAATGCTGGGACCGAGCCCTTGAGTGTGGTTACCCAGGTGTGGACCGGAGATTGGGATGGCAGTTTCACCGAGCGATACCGGCTTCAGTCTTTGGCATCGGCACTTCAGATGCAATTTACCAAGTCTATCAGGGAAGCCTCCGGCGGAAGCTATTCGGTGGGAGTCTACCCCCAGCTGAATGTGGCTCCGGTGAGTGACTACCGTTTTATCATCCGTTTTTCCTGTGCCCCGAACCGTGTTGATGAGCTTACATCTCAGATTAAGTCTCTGATTGATGATTGGCGGGAAGCGCCGCCTGAGGCAAAATACGCCGCAGATGTCACGGCATCCCAGCAACGGGGTTTGTCGGAGAATCTGGAACGGAACAACTGGTGGCTGGGCCAGATTTCCTTTGCAGTATCCACAGAAATCAATCCTGATGAGATGTTGGAACGCAGGGCATTGTATGACACACTCACCCCCGAGCTGCTGAGTGAAACAGCCCGGCGTTATCTTAAGGATGAGAATTATGTCCAGGCGGTGCTGTACCCTGATGAAGCAGAGTAAAGGAATAACATGAGCCAAAATTTCGAAGAGATTGACTTTCAATACACCCCCATCGGAGAGGTAATACTCCAGCGCCGCAGAATGCTTGAACTGGGCGGCCTGGATGTATTCGAGGTGAAGCTTAACGATGAGTTTCTGATGTCCAGCCTCTTTACCGTTGGGGAGGTGGCTCTCTCTGAGATAGGTCTTGATGCCCTCGGGTTAACAGACCGTTCGGCGGATATAGTGGTAGGCGGTCTGGGGCTGGGTTATACCGCTGAGATGGCTCTGGAACATCCGGCTACGGGGTCTCTTCTGGTGGTGGAGTTTCTCCAGCCGGTGATTGACTGGCACCGAAAGGGTCTGGTTCCTATCGGATCGAGAATCGCGGACGACCCCCGCAGCCGTATCTCTCAGGGTGACTTTTTTTCAACGGCCATGAACCCCCGCCGGGGTTTCGATCCTGAAAGTCCCGGAAGACGTTTTGATGCCATTTTACTGGATGTAGACCATTCCCCGGTGCGGCATCTGGAAGGGTTCCGGGGAGGCTTCTACGAGCCCGATGGTTTGCGCCTGATGGCGCAGAACCTTAAGACCGGGGGTGTCTTCGGGTTGTGGTCCGACGATCCCCCGGAGGATGAGTTTCTCGAGATAATGGACGAGGTGTTCGACGAGGTGTGGGGGGAGCTGGTAACGTTTCCCAACCCACTGGTAGAACGGGAAGAGTCCAACTCGGTTTACATCGGGAAGATGAACGGGTAATCCCGGCAGACAGCCTGGATTCGATTATCAGGTGCCGAGAACCAGTATCACGATGTAGGCGGTAATCGCCGTCAGTAAAACAAGACCCTCCCAGCGGTTAACCTTTTTGCCGCTGAGCATCATCGGGAACATCAGTGCTGTAATTCCTATCAGCCACCAGATGTCCCGGGACATGATTTCCCCGGGAACCGGCAGCGGGCTGAAAACAGCTGCAGTACCCAATATGGCCAGCAGGTTGAAGATACTGGATCCTACAACATTGCCCACGGCCAGGTCGCTCTGGCCCCGTAATGCAGCCACTACCGATGTAACGAGCTCCGGGGCGCTGGTGCCCACAGCCACAATGGTAAGACCGATAATGGTTTCTGAAATTCCCAGTCCGCCGGCGACTCCCACTGCTCCTTTCACCAGGGTATTGGCTCCCAGGGCCAGTAGGCTTCCCCCGAGGATTACTGCCAGTATGTTGAGTACTCCGGCTGCAGCGCCGTTTCGGCTGAATGAAGCAGTGGGCAGTTTTTCACCTTCGGCTGTTTCAACAACACCCCGGCGTCCGAGCCAGACCGCATAGGCCATGAAGGCAACCATCACTCCAAAAAGAAAGACTCCCTCTACCCGGTCGATAAATCCATCCCGGGCCAGAAGGTAGAACTGCAGGGTGGCCAGCATCAGTACCGGCCATTCGAAACGTATTGTATTTCCCTGTATACGAAGAGGGCGGAACAGGGCTGTTAAGCCGAGAACCATACCGATATTCAGCAGGTTGGATCCAACCACATTACCGATGGCCAGTCCCGGGTTCCCTGAAAGGGAGGCCTTTACCGATACCATCAGCTCGGGCATGGACGTTCCTGCGGCAACAATAGTCAGGCCGATTACAGCCGGGGACATCCTTGCCAGAAGGGCAATTCCGCTGGCTCCTCTTACAAGGGCCTCAGCACCGGCAATCAGGGCTGTGAGTCCGATGAGTATGAGAAGCCAGTTAATCAGCATAAGAAGCTATCCCCCGGGGAGTGTGGATGGGATACTCTACCTTACATCATTAACAGGATATATCGGTTTTCCACCCTTCAATACAGAGAGAACATTTTGAGCCACCTTAGTTTTTAATTCAACTATGGATTCTTCCGAGTACCAGCCTGCATGATCGGTAAGAGTAATGTTCTCCAGGCTTCTTAAGAGACTGTTTTCTGCTAATGGCTCAGCATTAAATACATCGATGCCAGCGGCGGCTATCTGACCGCTATTTAGTGCTTGATAGAGAGCCTTCTCATCAATCAGCGGTCCTCTTGATGTGTTTACCAGGATACAGTTCTCTTTCATCTCAGCAAATTCTTTTTCGCCGATCATTCCCTGGGTTTCTTTTGTGAGGGGTGCATGAATGGAGATGAAATCCGCCTGCTCCAATACCTCGTCCAGTTTTGCGGGAGTCCCCCCGGCTTTTTTAATTTCAGAGGCCGGGACATAGGGATCAAATATCAGCACTTTTTTCAGTCCGAAACCGGAGATTTTACGAAACAGCACTCTGGCGATGGCACCGAATCCGATGAGACCGAGGGTTTTTCCGGCGATGCGGAATGCCGGCCAGTCTTTGTGGAGGTTCCATTTCCCCTTACGGATGTTCCGGTCTTTGTAGGCAATTTTTCTAACGCTGCTTAGCAGCAGTGCCAGGGCGTGGTCTGAAACATCTTCCAAGGAATAGTCGGGAACCCGGGCCACCCAGATTTTCTTTGCCGTGGCTGCATCAACATCTACATTATCGTAGCCGACTCCATAACGGACAATCACCTGACATTTTTCCATAGAGCCGATAATGTCCTTTGTCAGGGGGAAGAGATTCACCATAACAGCATCAGCATCTTTGAGGGTTGTTTCGGCCTCTTCCACATTGGTGAAATTATGGACTTCAACAGAGATCCCCAGTTCTGAAAGAACTTCGTTTTCTTCCTTGTAGTTTCCGTAGCGATCGTCGGTTACAACGACTTTAAACTGTTTCATTGATATCTCCGGTTCAGGTTGAATGGTGTTTATTGTGCCTCTGAATGTTTGAACAATCAACAGATGATGAAATCGATTTCTCGAAAATAGATAAAATATCTCCACAGAGAAGCGGATTTGTGTTGCTTCTCATTGACAGGATCTGTTTTATTACTCATTGTGAAATCGATTTCTTGTAAAGAATGGTACGATTTAAATGAAAACCACAACAATATCAGATATTGCCCTTCTGTCTGGAGTCTCTAAAAGCACTGTTTCCCGTGTATTAACGGGAAATTCTTTCGTTGATGAATCCAAAAAAATAAAAATACTTAAGGCTATTGAGGATACCGGGTATATCCCTAATACAGCCGCTCAGAGTCTGCGGGGAAGGAGTACGAAATCTATTGGTGTTATTCTGAATCTGGATCCTGATTATCATTTTTCCGATTTTGTTTCGATGGAGACTCTTAGGGGCATCAGCTCCTCGGCCCAGATGCTTGGTTATAGAGTCTCCGTTATTATTGAACCCTGTAACCAGGCGCTGCCGAAAATCTTGAGGGAACAAAGCGTAGACGGTATCATTGTTATGGGCCTGAAGGAAAAGGAAGAAGCCCTGTTCTCCCTGGCAAAAACGGATAACTCAGAATCTCCTCATGTACCCATTGTTCTGCTGAACTATTCCGAAGAGTACAAATCATTCCCCTCGGTGTCTTTCGATAATGAAGAAAATGCCTATAACTTCACCCGGTATATCCTTTCCATGGGGCATCAGGATATCGGTTTGATAGACAGCTCCAAAGATGTTCTGGCGGTATCAAACCGTAAGCATGGAATTCTCAGAGCTTTCGAAGAGTCGGGAATTGTTTTCCGTTCTGAATGGTATTTTGAATATACAAACATCAATAAAATGGAGGCCGGTAGAAAGGTGGCAATAAACTTCTTGCAGCTTGAGAAGAAGCCTTCGGTTGTTATCGCTTCGGAGGATGATATCGCCCTATCCTTTATTGCTGCTGTCAGTTCCTCAGGTCTTAAGGTTCCCGATGATATCAGCGTTGTGGGTGTTGATAACATCCCCATGTCTCAATACTCAAATCCCCCTTTAACAACCGAAAAAGTGGAAGGGTACCGAAGGGGAGTAATGGCTTTTAAAATGCTGAAATCCCTCCTTGATGGTGAGGATCTGAAAGAGAAGCACTTAAAAATCCGTTCAGTGATTGTTGAGCGGAATTCGTTGAAGAAAATATAATAAATTGGAGATTATATGACTGATAAAATTGACATGACTATCGTCGGTGGAGGAATGATTACCAACGACCTGATTCTACCTTCTATCTATCATCTGCAGAGGACAGGAATCGTTGGAGATATCAATATCTGCGCTTTGAATACCCCCCCGCTGAAGGCCCTTCGGGATAATGCTGAAATTGAAGAAGCGTTTTCCGGGCAGAGTTTCACCCCACATCCTTCATTTGAAGCTGATGAAAAAGAAAACTACCCGGATCTTTTCAAAAAAGTACTTGCCGGGATGAAACCCAGGCAGGGGGTGGTTGTAGCCATGCCCGACCAGCTTCACTTCATGGTGGTTATGGAAGCCTTAAATGCCAACCAGCATGTCCTTTCGGTTAAGCCTCTGGTTCTGAAGTTCGAACAGGCTGAAGAGATAAAAAATCTGGCCCATTCCAAAGGTCTCTTTGTAGGCGTGGAATACCACAAGAGATTCGACCGCCGTTCTCTTGAGGCCCGAAAGCGATACCGGGATGGTCAATTCGGGGAATTTAAAATGGGAGAGGCCAAACTGATCGAACCCTATCTTTACAGGCACTCAAACTTTCAGAACTGGTTCACAACAGACAAAACAGACCCTTTCACCTACATCGGCTGTCATTATGTCGATCTGGTGTATTTTATTACCGGACTCAAACCGGTGGAAATATCAGTGGCCGGTATTAAAGATAAGTTTCCCAATGGTAACGAAGGCTACATGTGGGCCAACGGCAGAGTCCGGTTTGAAAACGGTGCAATAATGTCCATCATCAATGGTCTGGGTTATCCGGACGACGGAGCGGGAAGTAACGATCAGGGAATGGTGATGTATTGTGAAGGCAGGGACCGTGGAGGTCTTATTAAACACAACGATCAGTTTCGGGGGGTCTCCCACAGCTATCTGGATGAAATCGGTGTTGCCGGAAGCCGGTTCAATTTTATCAATCCGGACTTCTACCGTCTGATACCCTGGGAAGGAGATGGGTATAAGCCCGTGGGCTACGGATATGATTCTGTGTCGGCAAACATCAGCTCAATGGCAAAGATTGAAAATCTGGAAGGTGCTGAAAGCCTTGCAGTACGTCAGAAGGAAATTGAGAGCATCAATGAGAAGGGCATTATAGCAACTCCTGCAAACAGTTCTATTAACGAACTGGTGGTGGAAGCGACGCGGAAGTCCATTAAGAGTGACGGTTTGCCGGTAAAAATAATTTACGGCGAAAATCCCCATATTCAATAAAAGATTAAAACAGGAGAAAAAAATGGCCAGCTATAATTTAACCCCCGCTGAGGTTCCAACCCTGGAGACAAAGTACCGCAGAATAACCACGAAACTTCCCGTTCCTGAATCCCTGCCGATTTTTGAGAAACTCGGTTGTTCCGAGCCAAAAAGTATGATGGGACAGCCCCCCATTGTCTGGGATAAAGCTGAAGGTTTTCTTGTTGAAGACCGGTGGGGAAACAGGTGGATTGACTGGTCTTCCGGGGTGCTTATCACCAACGCCGGCCATGGACGAAAAGAGATTCGGGACGCCTTGAAAGAGGCCATCGACAAACCTTTGATTTCAAGCTATGTGTTTGTCCATGAGAAGAGGGGAGAGCTTACCGAAATGCTTCAGGCGCTTGCTCCGGATCCTGAGGACTACCAGGTTTTTCTACTGAGTACAGGCAGTGAAGCTGTGGAAAATGCCATCAAACTGGCCCGAACTTATGCAATCGAAAAACATGGGAAGAACAAGCGTTATATAGTGTCTTTCAAGAACGCATTTCACGGACGAACCCTGGGTTCACAGTTGGCCGGGGGCATGGACAAGCTGAAAACCTGGATTGTTGGAGAAGGAGACACCTTCGCTCAGGTTCCCTTTCCTGACGGCTACAAGAATGAAGATACTAGTTTCGATCTGTTCTTAAGCAGTCTTGAAAAACTCGATATTTCCGGGGATGAAATTGCCGGAATAATAACCGAATCCTATCAGGGTGTGGGACCGGATTTTCTGCCGGTGGAGTACGCTCAGAAAATGCAGGATTTCTGTAAAGAGTACGACATTATTTCAATCTACGATGAAGTACAGGCCGGTTTCGGACGCTCGGGGAAGATGTTCACCTATGAACATTACGGTGTTACTCCAGATCTGATTGTTTGTGGTAAAGGTATTTCTTCCTCTCTCCCCCTCTCTGCCGTGATAGGGAGAAAGAAGGTGATGGATCTCTATGCACCTGGTTCCATGACTTCCACTCATTCGGCCAGTCCTCTTCCTGTTGTTGCCGCAGTGGAGAATTTAAAAATTATTCACTCCGAGAATCTGGTTGAAAAGAGCCGTGTACTGGGGGAGTTACTTAAAAAGGAATTGGATAGAATCGTCAAAAAATATCCCGACAGACTCGGATGTCTTCATGCCAGGGGCCTTGTAGCCGGAATCCAGGTGGTTAAATCCGGGACCAAAGAACCGGACGCTCAGACGGCTCAGGATATCAATGAAAAGTGTTTTCACAAGGGACTGCTGATGTTTGCCCCAGTGGGGATTGCCGGGGAATGTATCAAGATTGCGCCTCCTCTTATCATCAGTGAAGAGGCCCTTATAGAAGGTACCCGGGTTCTGGAAGAAGCCTGTGATGAGATTCTAGGAGGCTGATGTTGTTCGGTGTTGATGGGAAATCTATTGTTATTACCGGCGGAGGCGGTGTTCTGGGTCGAGCTGCAGCCAAAGCCCTGGTATCAGGAGGAGCGAAGGTAGCTGTTCTTGGCCGGACAGAAGAAGTTCTCGAAGAAGCCGTTGCAGAAATCACTGAATCCGGTGGAACCGCTATTGCTGTTCATTGTGATGTCCTTGATGAAACATCGTGCAAGGCGGCCCGGGATAAAGTAATAAAGGATTTCGGTAAGGTTGATGCCCTCATCAATGCTGCAGGGGG
>DEIH01000243.1:0-26176 GCA_002352375.1 Spirochaeta sp. UBA2779
GGTATGCTTCAAGGTTGATTATTTATAAAGTAAAAAGGGTAATCCCATCGGATTACCCTTAACAATGCGGCAGAGAGGACTTGAACCTCCACAACGTCTCCGTCACTAGCACCTCAAGCTAGCGTGTCTACCAATTCCACCACTGCCGCGGGGAATAGCGGTACTATATCGAGGGCTAATTCTTTCGTCAACCATGAAGTGTAAGATTCTGCATTCCCCAAACCTGCAACTAAAGGCTATGCTCACCTCATGCCCCGATTTAACAAATGGATCGATGAAAAAGTCTCTCTGGTTCAGGGCGTTAAACCCTCGGATGACCTTTTAAGCTCAGTTTCCCATGCCGCCGGTTTTCTTCTGGCTGTGGCCGCAACAGTACTCCTGGTTGTTCGATCTGAAACATCTCCCCGGGCGCTTACGGCATCCCTGATATACGGAATTGCAATGTGCAGCGTTTTTGGCGCATCTGCGGTTTATCACGGATTACGTGACTCTACCGGAAAGCGGGTAATGCGTCTTGTGGATCATTCATCCATTTATATACTGATTGCCGGAACATACACTCCTTATGCGGCGGTTCTGGACCCAAGCGTTGGTCGGATTATGCTGATTGCCGTCTGGTCTCTTTGTGTTATCGGCCTTGTTCTCAACTTTGTACTCTGGGATAAATTCAAGCCTCTGCACCTTGCCGTTTACCTGCTTATGGGCTGGTTGGTTGTGTTCTTCTGGCGGCCATTTGTTCATTCTTTTCCACCTGAATTAATTCGCTGGATGGCCATTGGTGGTGCGTTTTATACAACCGGTGTGTTTTTTTACATCAGTAAAAAGATTTCCCATTCTCATTTTATTTGGCACCTTTTTGTCATCGGAGGGGCGGCAGGCCTGTATATGGGCATTATTCAATATGCAATTCCAATAATTTGATGATGACCTCTGTTGCACGGCCTGTTATGCTCATTGCATCATGAGTGAAATTACCCGTAGCAAAATAGAAAAACCCCTGGGCATCGGGCATCCCCCGGCCTTCCGGAACGATGCCCGGGCCAAAGTTACCGGCAGGGCACAATACGCAGATGATTATGTGTTTCCCCGGATGGTGCATGCCGTACCGGTATGGTCCGATCGGATACGGGCCCGGATTCTGGGTATCAACCCTGCCGGTGCTCTGGCGATGCCCGGTGTCTTGAAGGTTTTTACCGCCGCTGATATCCCCGGACAAGTAAGGTTCGGTCAGATCGATCACGATCTACCCCTGCTGGCGGAAGGTGAAATTCGTTTCGCTGGTGAACCCTACGCTCTAGTGGTGGCTGAAACTCGGGTTCAGGCACTTGCTGCTGCTGAACACGTACTACTGGAAGCTGAAGATCTGGAGCCTATATTAAACCCGGATGAAGCATTGCTTCCCGGTGCAGATTCCCTGCGTGTTGACGGGAAAGATAATCTTGTCTGTCATCATAAGGTGAGGAGAGGGGATGCCGAAACCGCTCTGGCAGAATCCTTTCTGGTTGTAGAAAGGGATTTTCTTACCGGATGGTTTGAACATGCTTATCTTGAACCTGAGGGGTCGGTCTGTTTTCCCCGTCAGGATGGAACCCTGGAAATTTACGGAAGTCTGCAGCATCCGGTCAGTACCAGGCGGTTTATTTCAGCCTGGCTTGCTTTACCTTTTTCGCGGCTGGAAGTTTTCAACCATCCGGTGGGGGGCAGCTTTGGTGGAAAGGATGATACGGCCAGTGCCGTAGCCGGGAGAGCCGCGATGGCTGCATTTCTTCTGGGGCGTCCGGTGAAACTGATATATGAAAGGGAATGGAGTATTCTGGAAAGTTACAAACGTCCGCCCTATCGGATGTCTTACCGATTTGGTTTTGATGAAAGTGGTATTTTGAAAGGGTCGGTTAGCGATGTTATGGCCGATTCAGGGCCTTATACCTCAACGGTCCCCTGGTCTACCTGGCGCTCAGCAGCTCAGTGCTGCGGTCCCTACAAAGTTCCTGTTGTTCACGCGGATGTCCGGGCTGCAGCTACCAACAACAGCTATACCGGAGCTTTTCGGGGTTTCGGATCACCTCAAATCAATTTTGCCGTAGAGAGTATTATGGATGAGGCTGCAGATTCTCTTAATATCTCACCGGTGGAAATACGCCGGCGGAACATGCTGCTTCAAGATGATGAAACAGTTACCGGGCAAATCCTTGACGACCATGTTGTGAGCCTGGATCAGGTGCTCAATGCTGTTATTGAAGAAATCGGCTTTGAAGATAAATTAAAGAAATGCACATATGGTGATGGCGAAGAGTTCTACGGAATAGGATTGGCCCTTGCCTATCGGGGTGCCAGTGTCGGAGCTGAAGCCAAGGATTTCTGTTCATGTGTGGTGAATGCCCAGTTTGATGGCTCGATACTGATGGAAACCGGTATACATGAAAATGGTCAGGGGGCTCAGTCTGCCATGATGCTGGCCATGGCTGAGGAACTGGGCATTTCACTGGACCGTATTCATTACGCCGAGTCCACTACCAGTCAGGTCCCCGAAGGGGGAACCACTGTAGCCTCCCGGGGAACCCTGATGGGCAGCGGTGCTGTGGTGGATGCCGCCACAAAGGTGAAGGCTATTATTGCCGAAACCCTTGCCGGTAAGTTCGGCGGAGTTACCGAAGAAGTTCAATTTGCCGATGATGATGTTTTTATTGAATCCCAGAATCCTTCCGACGGCCATCTTTGGAGGATGAGCTGGACAGAGGCTATGAAAGAGATGTATCAGGAAAGGGTTTATCCCTTTGCTTTCGGCAGTTTCAAAGCACCTGAAGTGAGCTGGGATGATGATACAGGTAGAGGCAGTCCCTATTTTACCTATGTATACAGCTGTCAGGCGGCAGAAATAACTGTTGATGCTAAAGGAAAGATTAAAGTAACCCGGGTGGTGGCGGCTCACGATTCGGGTAAAGTTGTGAATCCGTCTCTTTTTGCCGGTCAGATCTGCGGGGGCATCGTTCAGGGAATGGGCATGGCTCTCAAAGAAAACCTGACGGTAGATGCCGGGCGAATTACCAGCTTGAATTACAATAAATACAAAATCCCGAGTTCCTTGGAGATTCCTGAAATAACAGTTCTTCTGGTAGAAAACGCCGATCCTTTGAGCCCATATGGAGCAAAAGGTATCGGAGAACCGGCATTGGAACTGATTGCCCCGGCAATTGCCGGAGCATTATATCGAGCCACAGGGAAGAGATATAACACTCTGCCCCTGGAACCAACATCAAAGGTGGGGCCATGGTAATTGAAGTAAATGGTGTCAGGCACAACCTGGCTGATGATCGGGGAAGTGAACGCCTTATTGATTTTCTCCGGGAGGAACTGGGACTTCACGGCACCAAGAACGGCTGCGGCATTGGTGTCTGCGGTGCCTGTTCGGTGCTGATTAATGGAAAGGTAAAGAAATCCTGTGTTACGAAGTTGAAACAGGCCGATGGGAAAAGTGTTCTCACCGTCGAAGGCCTGGAAAGTATCGATGGAACTCTTCATCCGATTCAGCAGGCCTTTATTGATGCAGGGGCTGTTCAATGCGGCTTTTGTACACCTGGTATGATGTTAAGCACACTGGCTCTGCTGGAAGCGAACCCCGATCCAACTGATGACGATATAGCAAAAGCATTTCGGGGAAACCTCTGCCGCTGCACCGGGTATACACAGATATTTCAAGCTGTTAAAGATGCATCTGTTAAGATGAGGACTTAATAATCCACTATCGATTACTCTCGGTATAACTATCCGGGATATCATAACTCCGGGTGCTGAAAATATTGAATCCATGATTTCCCTTGATGGAGAGGTCCGACGGTTTAAAGTTTGATACACTACCGGTTTGAAAACTCTATCATCGATCTGTGATGGTATGTTTCCCCGGGCTGGAGTACCACCGGGGGGAACTCCGGATGGTTGGGTGCATCGGGAAAATCCTGAGGTTCCAGGCAGAAACCGCTATTTTTCGGGAAAGGGGTGCCCTGAAGAAAATTCCCGGTGTAAAGCTGTACCCCCGGCCGGTCTGTATAAAGGGTAAGTTTTCTTCCGCTTACCGGATCCTGAACTTCTACGGCAACTCTCAACACTCCATTTTCCCCGTCAATAACCATACAATGATCGAACTCTCTGGATATGGGTTTCACTTTCCTGAAGTCGAAGGCTGTTCCCTCCACACTGTGGATTTCTCCTGTCGGGATAGCTGTTTCATCAACCGGCAGGTATCCTGAAGCGTGAACTTTCAGCAGATGATTCAGAATAGATCCGGAGCCTGCACCGGCAAGGTTCCAGTAGGCGTGGTTGGTGATATTGATTATGGTGGGTTTATTAGAAACGCCTTTAAAATCCATAAAAAGTCGTCCCTGTTCATCCAGGGCATAATCGGCACTTACCTTAAACTCACCTGGATAATTCTCTTCCCCATCGGGACTGATAAGGGTGAAAACAACACCACTTCTATTCCCTTCACTGTAGGGTGCCGCTTCCCATGTTCTGGCGTTGTAGCCCTTCTCACCACCATGCAGATGATTTAGACCATCATTACAGTTTAATTGATACTTTTTTCCTCCGAGAGAGAACTTCCCGGATGCAATTCTGTTGGCGAATCTGCCACAAGTGGCTCCCAGATAGCCCTCAGTGCTGATATAACGGGATGCATCATCAAATCCCAGGATGATTTCATCAAGCCGGCCTGTTTTATCCGGCTGTTTAACCGAAACAATTGTTGCTCCCCAATCACAGATACCCAGGCTGAGTCCTGAGGTATTTTCAATGGTCCATAGAGTCGCAGTATCTCCATCAGGAGTTGTTCCGAAGGGTTGTTTTTTAATGGTCATAAAACAATTATAGCAAACCTCGCGGATTAATTACGAGAAATGCCGATAATTTATCTGATGGTTTTTAGATTCTACCTGCTGATTATTGCAATGCTTCTCATTAGTTCGCCGGTTTTTTCTCAGAAAGCCCCGGCTCCCGGAGAATTGGCGACTGCGGTATCAAAAAATGATATGAGTCTGATTGACTCTCTACTGCTTCGGGGGGCGAACCTTGAACAGCCTGATTCAAGAGCCGAGACAGCACTAATATATGCCGTAAAATCCGGCAGGAATGAATTAATCACAAAAATTCTGGATGCCGGAGCAGACCCGGATAAACCAGGATCGGACAACCTTACCTCATTGATGGTATCTGTAAAGAAGTCCCGGCAGGATCTGGTTGTCCTTCTTCTTTCCCGGGATGCCAATCCAAATCTGATTGCGGATTCTACTGATTCAGTTGCAGTCTCTGCCCTTTCTCTCGCACTTGATAGGGGAGAGTACGGTATTGCCCGAATCCTTGTTGATGGCGGTGCATCTCCATTTCTGATTAGAGATTCAGCAGAAAACTCACCCGACCCTCTCAGGCTGCCGGAGCTGAGGGTTCCTCTTGATGCCAGAATCTGGCGTGATACGGCTCTTTTAAAGGATTTTGCCACTGAAACAGGGGCAGTTGACTGGAGGAAACTTCGGGAAGAACTTGACAATGGGCAATCGGCGGACAGCCGGAATGCCCGGAATGTAACATCTTTGATGTCTGCTGCCTGGTATGGGGATATTCCTGCTGCCACTCTGCTGCTTCAGCGTGGCGCCGATCCTCTGATAAAAGATATCTATGGCCGTAATGCTCTGTGTTATGCGGCGGCGGCCGGGAAATCAGAAGTCCTGAAATTGTTGCTGGAAAGAACTGAGAATCAGAAAGAACAAAGCAGGGAAAATCTCTCCCGGACTGCGCTGTATTTTGCCGTAGGAAATCAGAAGCACCTGATTCTTGATATACTGCTGCAAGCAGGTTTTTCTCATGGAAGTGACGAGGAGGGAATTACCCTGCTGATGATGGCTTCCTGGTTGGGAGATCTTTATGCTGTGGAGAAACTTTTACCCCTCAGTAATGGGGGTGCAATGGACAAAGCCGGGCGGACTGCTCTTGAGTGGAGTGCTGCCGCTTTTCTCAGAGACCGGAGAACCGGGCGAGAAGTCGGTAATCCCTCTGGTGGCAGTAGAAATTACCCGGTAGCCCGTCTGCTGGCCGGCCGGATGAGAAAGCCCTTGATTTACAGTACCCAGCCTACAGTAGATATGGTTCCGGAGCTTATCAATGCGTGGTCTCCTGTTTTGAACAGCGGCGGCAGTGACAGTGCAGAAGACTGGCGTGATAAGCACCCTTCTCCTGTTCCCCTGGTGCCGGGGGATGGTGATTTAACTTTCTACCGAATTCTCCGGGATGAAGAGCCGGGAACACCCTCTTACTGAATCCCATGTATAATCACCTTCATGAATGCACCTGAACGTTTTGCTGAACTTGTAAAATTACAAACAGTTTCTTCACACAATCCCGAAGATGAGGATTCTTCGGTAATCGATAAATTTCCTCAGCGGCTTGCAGAGCTCTACCCTTCAGCACACAAAGTAATGGAACGGGAGTTTATTGGAAACCGCTCTATTGTCTATCGCTGGCAAGGGATAAATGCTTCGCTGGAACCTGTTCTGGGAATGGCTCATTACGATGTGGTTCCAACAGGAAATCCGGAAAGCTGGAAGCGACCGCCGTTTTCCGGAGAAATCTCCAACGGGCGTATTTACGGCAGGGGAACTCTGGATGACAAAGGAATGCTGGCGGCCTGGATGGAAGCGGCTGATCGACTGGCTGCTGCCGGTTTTCAACCAGTAAGAACTCTTTACCTGGCCTTTGGCGGTGATGAGGAAACCACCGGTAGACGGGGAGCCGGTAAAATATCGGCAGTTTTTGCGGAACGGGGGCTGAGTTTTGCTTTTATTCTTGACGAGGGAGGTGCTGTTGCAACAGATCAGATGGAGACTTTCACCCGCAGACCGATTGCCCTGATAGGGGCGGCGGAGAAGGGCTATATCACTCTCAAGCTCACATCTGAAGGTATGCCCGGTCATTCCTCGGCCCCTCCAAAGCACAGCGCCATCGGCCTGCTCAGTGATGCGGTGAGTGCTCTGGAAGCCNNCCATCCGGGGAATGAAGGGTTTTGTGCTGACACACAACAGACTCTTCCGTCGGGTTATTCTTAAGCTGCTGGCCGGGAATCCAGGTATGGCCGGTATGGTGAGAACCACACTGGCACCGACGGTAATCCATGGGGGTGAGAGAGATAATGTACTGCCTGAAACTGCCGAAGCTTTCGTGAATATGAGGATACTTCATGGTGATTCTTCGGCCTCTATTATTGCCCGGATAGAAAGAATTATATCCAGACTGGTACCCGGTAAAGTTACCGTTGAGACAGTTGAAGGTTCGGCTTTTGAACCTGTTCAAACCAGCCCCATATCCGGAGTGTTCTGGAACCTTCTGAAGAAACAGGCTGAAGAAACCTGGGGTGATGTTATTGTTGCACCCTATCTGATGACCGCCCTTACAGATTCAAGATGGTATGCTCCTCTATCCCGCCGTATTTACCGGTTCATACCCATGGAAGTCAGTCGGAGTGAAATGGAATGTGTGCATGCACCGAATGAATCAGTTTCCCTTGCCGCATGGGGTAAAGCGGTAGACTTTCTTGAGGGAATTATCAAAAACCTTCCTGATGGCGATTCTGAATGAGTACTGATAAAGTGAAAAATACCAGGAAATCCAGTATTAAAATCGGAGCCCGGGCATTTACCCTGGCAGGCGTGATTCTGCTGCTGCTCATAGTTGTATCCGGGATACTTACCAGAACCCTGCCTGCAGGGGAATATCAGCGTATCAGTGTCGATGGGAGAACCTCGGTTGTTAAGGATTCTTTTTCCTATTTGAATGTGGATGAAGCGGTGCGGGTTCGAGAAACTCTGCCAATCTGGCGTTGGTTTACCGCACCGATTGAAGTTTTCTGGGGGGAAAACGGTCTGACTGTAGCTGTAATCGCCGCATTTTTGTTTTTTGTCGGGGGTTCGTTCACTATTATTGAAAATGTCGGTGTAATGGAATCCATTCTGGTAAGAGCTGTTGATAAGTTTTCTGAGCGGAAGTACCTGCTGATGGCCATGGTAATCGCCGTTATCATGCTTCTCTCGTCTTTTGTCGGTCTTTATGAGGGACTGCTGCCCATTGTTATCTTCATCGTGCCCCTGGCCATTACTCTGGGGTGGGATTCTCTCACCGGTCTGGGAATGAGTCTACTGGCAATGGGATTCGGTTTTGCTGCCGCTGTAACAAACCCCTTTACCGTTCAGGTTCCCCAGAAGATTGCAGAACTTCCGGTAAACTCGGGAGCCTGGCTCCGTATCCCTTTTCTTCTGATTGCCTACATCGTTGCCTTCGGATTAACGGCGCTTTATGCGAAAAGGATTGAAAAGAACCCTGAGAAATCTCTTTCTTTTAAAGCCGATGTCGGTCTAAAAGAACAGTTTGACAGGGAGCAGGTTCTTTCGGGTAGAGAAGAGGCAATGAAGCCCGAGATGACCCGGGCTATACTCTGGTTCGGCTATTCCATGGGGTTCGGTATTCTGCTCATGCTCGGGGCCTCTACACTGACTGCAACGGGTATCTGGCCCGGGGCTTCGGATTTATCCTTTCCTCTGCTGGCCCTGGTTTTTCTGGCCGCCGGCCTGGGAGCCGGGCATTTTGCCGGTCTTCGAAGGGTAGCTCTGGCGAAGGTTTTCTTCGGGGGAATGCTGAACATCCTCCCGGGTTTGATACTCATCGTTATGGCCATGGCTGTGCCTCATATCATGACCAGGGGAAAAGTTATGGATACCATTCTCTATCGGGCCGGTGAAATAATCCGGGATTCGGGACCATATTCGGCGGTTTATCTGATATTTTCAGTTACCCTGCTGATGAATTTCTTTGTATCCAGTGCCTCGGCAAAGGCCTTTCTGATGATGCCTATACTTATTCCCCTGGCGGAAATGAGCGGTATAACCCGGCAAACCACCGTTTTCGCCTTCAGTCTGGGGGATGGTTTCAGTAATATTCTCTATCCTACCAATGCCCTTTTGCTGATCGGGCTGAGTTTTACAAAGGTTGGCTGGGGTACCTGGGTGAGATGGAGTATAAAAGCGCAGGCCATCATGGCCGGCTTTGCTGCTTTATTTCTGGCTATAGCGGTGAAAATCGGTTTCGGCCCCTATTAATCCTCCGGATCAGCCGGCTTCTTTAATAGAGAGTCCCAGACGTCCCCGTTTATAATCAATTTCCATCACCTTAACTGTTACCTGCTGGTTTACCGAGAGCAATTCTGAAGGATCGGAAACGTAACGGACGGCAATCTGGCTGATATGCACCAGACCGTCCCGGTGGGCTCCCACATCTACAAAGGCGCCGAAGGCGGTAATGTTGGTAACAATACCCGGGAGAACCATCCCTTTCTCAACATCATCCATAGAGTGGATGCGTTCATCAAAACTGAACAGCTCAAAGGTGCCCCGGGGGTCTCTCCCCGGTTTGGCCAGTTCAGTTACTATATCTTTCAGGGTGGGGAGTCCGGCTCCCTCTGATTCTGAAATATAATTATCCAGATGGATCTGCTTTCTCAAGGCTTCAGGTTTCGGGCCGGAACCGATGAGTTCGGCAACACTCACATTCAGATCTGCTGCCATTTTATTTACAAGGGAGTAGCGCTCGGGATGAACGGCACTGGAATCCAGTGGGTTGGACGCCTCCCTGATGCGGAGAAAACCGGCAGCCTGCTGAAAAGCTCTTGCACCCAGCCGAGGTACTTTGAGAAGTTGGGAACGTTTTGAATAAGGACCGTTGTCCTCCCTGTATATTACGATACTCTGGGCAAGTCCCATGCCCAGTCCTGAAACCCGGGAGAGTAGAGCGGCACTGGCGGAGTTCAGTTCAACTCCTACGGCATTCACCGCCGATTTTACCGTATCATCCAGAGACAGGGAGAGAGCTTTGGCATCCACATCGTGTTGGTACTGCCCAATTCCAATGGCTTCAGGTTCAATCTTCACCAGCTCCGCCAGTGGGTCCTGAAGCCGACGGCCGATGGAAACCGCACCCCGGACGGTGATATCCACATCTCCCAATTCTCTACGGGCTTCCTTTGAAGCCGAGTAAACCGAAGCGCCCCGTTCATCCACTGAGATAACCGTTTTCCCGGGAAAGCTTTTCTGAATAAACTCCAGGGTTTCCCGGCCGGCTGTTCCATTTCCCACAGCAAAAATTTCCGTCCGGTTTTTTTTAGATAGTTTTGTCAGCATCTCAGCAGCAGCCTGTCTGGCGTTTTCAGAACCCTCGGGGTGAATAACCCCATGGTCTTGAAGTTTACCGAGGGAATCCAAAGCGACAACTTTTCCTCCGGTCCGGTATCCCGGATCAACAGCGATAAGAGCTCTGGTTCCAAGAGGCGGGGAGAGGAGCATGTCTTCAAGATTCCGGGTAAATACTTTGATGGCTGCAGCATCGGCTCTTTCTTTGAGTTCTTTTAAAAGATCGGTTTCCAGGCCGGGAGCCATCAGACGGTTCCATCCGTCTTTTATGGCTAGTTTTATCTGTTCAACACAGGCTCCCCGGCCTTTGACAATTCTACGTTCCAGCCATTCAACGGCTTTTTCTTCCTCCAGCCGGGCTTTAACTCTCAAGTAGCCTTCTTTGCCTCCTCTAAGTACAGCGAGAATGCGGTGAGAGGGTACCCGGGATATTTTTTCTGAGTAATCGAAGTAATCTCTGTAAACCGCCGCCCCTTCATCCTTTGCTTTTTTTGCAATCACCTTTGCTGTGAGACATCCCTGGTTCCGACTCATTTTTCTCAGAGCTGAGCGGTATCCGGCATCTTCACTGAAGTCTTCGGCAAGTATGTCTCTGGCTCCCGAGAGAGCTTCTTCAGGATTCCCGTATTCCGCGGTATCCGGCCGGCCATCCTGATTCTTGAATATCTGTTTTGCAAGAGATTCAAATCCGCTCTCTTTTGCCGCCATAGCCCGGGTTCGCCGTTTGGGGCGGAGGGGGAGGTAAATATCTTCTAATGCGGTTTTCGTAACGGCACTCCGGAGGGCTTTTTCAAGCTCTGCCGTGAGGAGGTTACGTTCCGAAAGTGACTTGAAAATCACATTCTGCCGGGCATCCAGCTCCCTTTGAGCATGAACTTTATCCCGCAGGGCAATGAGCTGAACCTCATCCATATTTCCTGTTATCTCTTTACGGTAACGGGCGATAAAAGGGATTGTCGCACCTTCATCAAGAAGTTTAACAGCTTCTGTTGTATTATGAGCGGGATTTTCTTTCATATGAGCATCATAAACGAGAGTTATCCCGGCGAAAATCCCGAAAGGACTTATAATGCTCCCTTTGAGTTCCTGAGTACTTTGGGTTAAACTGCCTGTGTGAAGATTGATAAAACAATCTACAGCCGCAATGTCCAGTCTCTGGGAAATCATGAGATTATCTTTCGTGAAGGTGATATGGGAAAACACATGTACGTTATTCTGGACGGCAATGTGGAAATCCGTAAACGTACCGGTGAGAAAACCACCCGGACCATGATTACCCTGAAAAAAGGGGATATCTTCGGTGAAATGGCCGTTGTAGAGGGTAAGGGGCGCTCTGCCACCGCTATTGCCTGCTCTGACTGCCGTCTTCTACGCCTGGATGAAGCGGCTTTTTACGATCTGGTGCAGAAAAATTCTGATTTTGCTGTGAAGATGATTAAAACTCTTTCTTCACGGCTGCGGAGTGCCGACACCCTTATCGAAGAGGTGATGGGATCGGATGTGGATAAACAAGTTTTTCTGGGCATTGGAGAGTTCTTCAAGAGCCAGGGAGAACTTCCGTCTGGGGATTATGTTGCTTTCAGCGGTCCGGAAATTTGTAGCTGGGCATCCCGGCATCTGGGTGTTCCGGAGCAGCAGGCTGAAGAAGCACTGACACGTCTTCTGGAGAAACGTTTTCTCCAGAGGAAATCCGATGCCTCTTCAGGAGATCTGATTACTATCAGCAAACGGGTACTGCTCAGAATCATTTAGTCAGGCTATTCAGCAGGAAATTCACATGAAATCTGATACAAATATAATTGTTACCCGGCTCATTGAGGCCAGGGAAGCCTACTACAATACGGATAAACCGATAATCGGTGATGCGGAGTTTGATGCTCTGGAGGAAGATCTTCGAGCTCTGGATCCGAACCACTCTTATTTCTCTTCGGTGGGTATTTTCAACGAGTCCGACATCGGTAATATCGGAAAAATCCGTCATAAGGTTCCCATGCTCTCCATGGGTAAGGCGAAAAAACTGGAAGAAGTGGAAAAATGGCTTCTCCGGCTGAACCTTGCCCCAGGAACGGCTTTGACGGTTCAACCCAAGATTGATGGACTCTCTGCCAGTCTCTACTACATAGAAGGCCGACTCGTTTATGCTGCCACCCGGGGAGATGGTGTGGTTGGCGGGGACATCAGTCATATTGCGCCCTTTGTTGACGATATCCCCCCCACCATTTCGTTCACTTACAGCTCGGTGGAAATCCGGGGAGAACTGCATCTTCCCAAAGATACAGATTACGATACCCGAGGGAAGCCCCTTCGGAATAACTGTGTAGGCCTGATTAATCGTAAAGACGACCGGAATGATCTGCACTATGTACGTTTTCTGGCCTATCAGATTGTCTGGCCCGAGTCATCCGGTGGGAATTCCGTGGACGGCGGCGACACACGGCACCCTGATGAGCGCTTATTTTCCGAATCGGGAACGATAGACCTTCTCAAAGAAAAGGGCTTTTATACCTTTGAAAAATGGAAGCTGACCGCCGGAGATCTGATGCGGCAGATCGGAGAAGTGTACGATGAGTATATCAGCCGCTTCCGGGATGAATGGAACTACGAAACCGACGGCCTGATTATCGTGGTTGATAATAACCACCTTCATAATGAAATCGATGAAAGATGGGTGGTAGATCATCATCATCATTATGCCCTGGCCTTCAAACCGCCTTCCCAGGGGGCGTTAACTGCGCTTAAAAATATCATCTGGCAGCTTAGCCGGCAGGGCAATCTCACTCCAGTGGCCGTATTTGAACCGGTTAAGATGGGAGGGGCCACACTGGGACGGGCCAGCCTGCACAATGCCGATAATGTCCGGCGTCTGAAACTCTCCCGGGGGGATAATATTCTGGTGGAACGGGCCAACGATGTAATTCCCTATGTGCGGTCCAATACCTCAGCCGATGGCCGGGCTGATGATTTTAAAGATGTAAGCCTCTGGCCGGAGGTTTGTCCCTCCTGCGCTTCTATTCCTGTGGAACGGGGGGTGCACATCGCCTGCCCGAACCCTGAATGCCGGGACAGGGTGCTGCAGTCCATACTCTTCTGGGTGCGGCAGGCTGAAATGGATCAGGTGGCTCTTAAATCCCTGGAAGCTCTCTACGATGCCGGAAAGCTGCGTACTATCCATAATCTTTACACCCTTGAAGCCGCTGATTTTGACGGAATGGAGGGTTTCGGCGAAAAGAAAATCAGGAACTTTCTTGAACAGGTGGCATCGGCAAAGGTACTTACAGCTCCTGAACTTATCTCCCGACTGGGTATCCCTATGGTGCAGAAAAAGGCCCTTTCCCGGCTGGGAATCAGCACCTTGGAGGATTTTCTTTCTTTTGATGATGAATCCTACGTTATCGGGAAAAGAATTGTCGATTGGAAAGCAGAGCCTGGAAATATTGAGTTTTTAAATCAGCTTCTTACCGTGGTAGAAGTTCGGGAAACCGTACCCGGCAGTGAGCGCAGGGGTGTTCTCTGCCTTACAGGAAAAGCGCCTGTTCCCCGTAAGACCCTGGTTTCCGCCCTGGAAGAAAAAGGCTGGACGGTGGCCGGAGCCGTAACGAAGGATACGGTGAAGGTGGTGTGCGACAACTCCTTGGGAACTTCCACTAAGCTCAAAAAGGCCCGGGATGCCGGGATTGAAATTGTAACATATAAGGATTTCCTGGCCGAAGAAGGGTTGGATAATCTGTAACTCTACGGCTTACCCCTATGAAACCCGGCGAAGTATCCTTCTTTCCGAATCCGAAAAATCCAGTTAAAAAACGTTCATTAAAAAAAACCACACCTCTTTTCATTACAATCGGTTTTTTCATTGGCTCACAAAGAGGCGGATATAGACGAGACTGTGGAAAAAGTCCGGGAAACCTTCGGGAAAGTCCGGGAGACTCCTGATAAGAGATTTTCTACACAGCTTTCAGCAGATAAAGTCTGGATGCGAAATCTCCAGTGATGCTGACGGTATTATCAAATCCCCCTCCGTGAAAGCGCTGGGGTAGGCAGAGTCCGGCCTGCATCAGTTCATCTCCTCCTGCCCGGGTTCGGAAACTTTCCAGAGGATAGAGATAGTGATCGGCCAGGGTTTCGAAGACTTTTCCCTCTGGGTTGATTTTTACCGGTAGAGCCCGGGTTGCCAGAGAGCCCATGTCCTGGATATCCATGAATTGGTTCCTGCCGGTTACTTCGTAGATAAGATCGGGATTAATCCCGTCAAGGAGAATCCTCAAGGAAGGAGGGTTGGGCTTTGAGAGTTTCTGGTAGACACCCAGAATGGCCACTTTCCTATTTTCAGATACAACAAACCAGGCAGTGCCATTAGATGTTTCAGGATGTTCAAGCTGATAGAATTTTCCGAACTGCAGGAGCAGGCGGTGTTCCTTGTAGAAGGCAACCTGTTTCTTTATCACTTTTCGCTCAAAGGGCTTCATGGTGGTAAAGTCAAGCTCATATCCCAGAACTCCGAAGGCAGCTACGTTGAATCTGGTTTCTATCGGTGTGTGTCTGAGGGTCTGGTGATTGGGAATATCACTGACATGGGCCCCCATAGTTGATGCGGGGGCGAACATGGAGGTTCCTTCCTGTATGTTCAGGCGTTCACCGGCATCCGAATTATCACTGGTCCAAACCTGAGGCATGAAGGCAAGCATTCCCATGTCAAAGCGGTTACCCCCGGCGGCGCAGGCTTCGAAAAGGACATCGGGAAAAGCATCGGTGATACGGCGCAAGAGGTCATACAAACCAAGAATATAACGATGGGCAAACTCGCCCTGATGTTCTGCAGAGAGTAAGGGGCTGTAAATATCAGAGAAATTCCGGTTCATATCCCACTTCACATAAGATACTCGAGCCTCGTTAAACACTTCAGAAAGAACCTCGAAGAGATAATCCCGAACTGCAGGATTTACCATGTCGATAAAAAATTGATTTCTCCCGGGAGATGGAATGCGCCCGGGAGAGTGGACCATCCATTGAGGATGGGAACGAAAGAGCTCTGAGTCTTCGCTTATCATTTCCGGTTCAACCCATATACCGAACTCAATTCCTTTGGATCGAATCTTATCCGCCAGGTGTCCAAGGCCGTCTGGAAGTTTCTTTTTATGGGCAAACCAGTCACCCAGCGAATTATCATCGGTATCCCGTTTTCCAAACCAGCCGTCGTCCAGCACAAAAAGTTCTATTCCAGCGGCGGCTGCATCGGCGGCCAGTGTGGTGAGTTTCTTTTCTGTGAAATCCAGATAAGTGGCCTCCCAGTTGTTCACCAGGACAGGCCGGGGGTTGTTCTGCCACCTGGGATTGATGATGTGGCGGTTTATCAGGTTATGGAAGTTCACGCTCAACCCGTTCAGCCCGTCTTGCGAAAAGCTGAGTGCTGCCTCGGGTGTCTGAAAGGATTCTCCGGGTTCAAGTACAAAACGGAATCCCTCAGGATTTATTCCAGCCTGTATCCGGGTGAGGGAGTGGGGTGACTGCTCTACTGCCATGCTGTGATTTCCTGAATATAAAAGGGATACGCCATAGATGTTCCCCTGCTTGGCTGTGGATTCCGGTGCGCAGAGGGCGATATAGGGGGAATGGTCTGAAGAGCTGGCCCCTTTGCGGGATGATACTTCTGTTTTACCCGGATTTATGCTCCGGCGGTGGATGTGTCTTTCCCGAATCCAGGCTCCATCCAGGGTGATAACTCCCCATCCCCCGGGGAGTTCCAGATCCAAAGTGGCACTCATTATTTTTTCCAGAACAACAGATGAGCCTGAATCGTTGTGGAACCGGGCATTCCGGCAGATAACATCACAATCCTTCAGAGGGGTATAGGACAAGGTGAGTCTTACTTGATAAAGAGCATCTTCAAGTTCCAGTTCCAGGGTGGCGATTTCGGCATTCCCGGCTGTAGCTGAAGCCGATGGCAACCCCTCCAATGCCGGTTTATCAGGAATTATCCTGTGAGATTTATAGATGAAATCAAAGTTGCGGTCGCCGTTTGAGTATACGGGCAAGCAGGAAGGATCCCGGTAGTCCCCTTTTCCGGGACCGGAGTATTCAAGCCGGCTGGTATCCAGAACCCTTTGGGAATGGGCCGGTGAATAAACGGTTTGATTGGCGTAAGGTAGATGTTCCCGGGGCAGGAGATTTTCAGAAAGCTCCAGGGTTTTTAAAAAAGGGCCGTAGTACAGTCCGTTCGGGTGGCCGGTTTCGCTGATGGAGAATATATAACTTGTATTTCCAGTTCGCAAGTGGAAAGATCGGCTATCGGAGTTGTAATGAATCATATCTTTGAATAATGGTAGTTCAGTGGAAATCAGGCAAGTGTAATAAGGCAATACTTTAGAGCAGAACATCCCGGGCAGTTTTAAGCCTTCTGAACACCACGGAATTTCCACCCCTATCAGGATGGTGCGTTTTGGACAACGTCCGGAAATGTTCGTTGATTTCCCTTTCCCCCGGCTTATATCCGGTTTCTGTTAACTCAAAACCCAGCAACAGAAGAGCTTCAACTCTCAGCGCTTTGGAATTGGAAAAGTTGTGGTATCGTTCTGTTAAACCTCCAAGATAACGGCTGTAAAGATTCAGCCATTCAATGTCACTTTGAATTAATATTTCCTCGGATCGTTTTATTGTTGATGGAGATATGAAGAGTTTCCACAGGGGGGCTTTGCCTGCGGGATTCAGAGCCTTTTCCAGTATTTTCAGTCTCTCCATTTCTTTTTTTCGTCGGCGGGGAAGCTTCTCCATGACTATTTCTATTCTCTTTATTCTCCTCTCTTTCCAGCTCTGCCTGTCCTCAATCCACTTACTCTTAACGGCAAGAAAAAGAGGGAAGAAGGCATCCCTCGGGATCTTGTAGGTTCTATAGAAGGATGCCAGATTTCCCGGTTTAATTCTGGCCCTGTCCAGCAGTCTGTAACATCTCCGACTGATTCTCAGTTTTTGCAGTTTTTCCGAAGACATAAAATGATCCCAAAGCAGCCGGTGTCTTGAATCCTTTACCAATCCCTTCGGTTGGGCGTCCAGAAGAGAAGCTAAGGTGTAGTAGCGTTTTTGCCGGGCCATCGCTCTATTATGATACACTACTGTCAGAGTATACTTTTTTGGAGGTTTCCGATGGCAAAAAAAACAGTTCTTCTGCTTTTTATTATTTCAGCATGTTTATTTGTATTAACGGCCTGTGCTCCCGGGAGCGGCAGTTATTCTTCAGTGGAGAAAGCCGGTTTCTTTTCCGGTATCTGGCATGGATGGATTGCTCCTCTTTCACTGATTATCGGATTGTTCAACAAATCCATACGTGTTTACGAAACCTTCAATACCGGTTGGTGGTATGATTTCGGTTTCTATATTGCTGTGGTTTCCGGGTTTGGAAGTCTTTCTCTGGCCCGCGGAAGGAAACATCGCCGTAATCGGCGGGATGAGGAGTAGGAATATGCCTGAAAAATACATTGCAGTTTCGGCAATGGGTCATGATCGTGTCGGTCTGGCTGATGATATCGTATCGTGGATTGAGAATGCCGGGGGGAATGTGGAAAGCAGTAAAATGACTGTTCTCGGCGGCGAGTTTGCCGTTATCATTCTGGTTAGTGGAAATGCCGCGGTAGTTCAAAAAATTGCCGGAGAAGCTCCAGCTCAATCTGAAGAGATAGGTATCCAACTCTGTACCACCACTACCTCGGCTCCTCATCCCATTGAAGGCGGCCGTCCATATACAGTTGAATCCTCATCTCTGGACAGTCCGGGTATAATGCATTCCATCACCCGGGAAATCAGGTCCCTCGGTATCACAATTGAAGATCTGGACACTTCCTCTTCCACCGCTCCATGGACCGGGACACCGGTATTCAGAATGAAAGCACTGGTAATACTTCCAGCCTCTCAACATGTGGCTGATTTTCGGGAACATTTGGAAAACCTTGCCCATGAAAGGGATCTGGATATAAGGCTTGAACCGGTTTAATCTCTGGCGCTATTTCGGTTTTCTTCCCGATATTCCTGAATCAGCCTTCACCGGAGATCCTGATGAGGCAATTTCGGCTCTGAGTAAAAAACCGGAAGAACTCGCATCGCTATTTATGCTGGCTATGCGGTTTTCACGCCTTGATTCATTGAAAGAAACTCTCACTGCGGATGATTGGGATGATTCGGCCGACGGGTTGTTAAACAGAGGCAGACTCCGTGTCTATCGTGCTTTGGCGGAGAATCCTGAAAACCCGTCACCCGAAGTTCTCGATGAAGCTGCAAATGATTTCAGGAGGGCCTCTGATTACCCGTCCACTTCCCTGGAGGCCCTGGCCGGTCTGGTGCGAATTCAAGCTCTGATTGACGGAATTCCTGCAGCTGTAAAACGTCTGCGATATCTGGAGCGGCTGAGAGGTGTATCGGCACATCAAGCTGCTGCCGGAGCCTGGCTTTTCCTTTCCGGGATTCCTGGAACAGATGATGTGAACCGCCGCAGGTTTCTAAAAAAATCAATGCGTCATTTATCACGCAGTGGAAACAGTGATGGTATCAGCTTTATCAGAGCCCTTGTTTTTCTTCATCTGGACTCCCGGGAGAAGGCCAGAACTCAATTTGCTGCTCTTGCTGTTAAGGGGGTTCTTGAAGCACGTATCATGCTGATTCAGGATGATATTGAGAATTGGCAGAAGAATCCCCGGGATGCTATCCGGGATATTCTGATAGCTCAAATAGCCGAATACAAACGTTTGAGGCCTTCGGACCCCAGAGGGTTTATTGCTGAAGGTGATTTGCTGCTTCCCGAAGATTCCGAATCAGCTCATATGTCCTGGAGAACCGCTTTAGTTCTGGACGATCGATGTACAGATTCCTGGATGCGCCTGGGATCCTTGTACCAGAATGCATGGAAGGGAAGTACCGATCCTTTTCAAAATACCTGGCTGGAAGCTGCTCAGGATGCCTTTTTGAAAGCTGTAACCCTCAGCCCCCTGAATCCTTCCTGCCGTCTGGCCCTGGGTATTACCGAACGGGATTCCGGCCGCCCTGCCCGGGCAGTGAGTACTTTTCTCGGCGGCCTGGCACTGAGTCTGAATGAAGAGGAATTCCGGCGTTGGATTGCAATCTGCTGGAATGATTTGGCGGTTTCTCCGGATCTATCATATCCAGCCAGATCTGCAGCCGCCGGGAGAGCCCGTGTTGAATGGGACCGGCTTCTCGGGAAAGAGCAGCGATTTTCTGGAGATTTGCTGGGCATCCTTCAATCCATGGCTCTGGAGATAATCGGGGAGCCTGAGAGGGCTGAAGAGTTGGAATCGCGTATTCCCGGGCTGACAGCTGAATTGATTCAGAAATATCCACTGGAGGAATCAATCAATCTGGTAGGACTGGCAGGAGATTTTACTTTAGCGGGGTTCCTGAATGAAGCGGAAGCGATTCTGAACTTTATTTCGGTTAAGTTTCCGGATAATCCGGGTGTGAAAGCTGCATGGGGAGGTTTCAGGAGAACTCTTAACCCTGAAGAATCCATGAGATTATTTATCGAAGCGGCATCAAATGTAGAGGCGGATGAGCCGGAATATATCAACTGGATACTGAATGCTTCGGACATGGCTGCGTCGGCCGGCAGATTTGAAGATGAGGAATCTATTCTTCTCTCGGGCTTGAGTCATCAACCGGAAAATCTTTCTTTATTGAAGAGACTCACAGAAAAGCTTCTGAATGAAGGTTGTGTTACCGAAGCTCTGGAGTTATACCGGAAATCATTGAGATTGAAACCAGACGATCTGGATCTTCTGGAAGACGCGGTCTGGTTTTTCAGATCTGCGGGCTCTCCGGATCTGGCTGAAGCCTCATTGCGCCTGGCTCTGGAATATAAGTCTGATAACCCGCGTCTCTGGAATCAGTTTGGTGTGCACTTTATGGAAATAGGATGGGATGAAGAGGCCGGATCCATGAAAACAGAATCTCTGGAATCGGCCATTACAGCTTATCGCCGGGCTGTGTCGGCAATGCCGGAAAATACAGTCTTCATGGGAAATCTGGGGGATGCTTTGAGACAGTCCGGGAAGTTGACTGAAGCCTGGGATTTATTGAGTAAAGCTGTGGAAGGGGGGAGTAATTCCAATGAAGATGCCTTTGCCTTTAACTCTTTGGCCCGGCTTGAGGATGAAAAATCTTACAGCTCTGAGGGGAGTGATTTTTCAGCAAACGACTGGGAGAATTCTGGAGAGCACTACCGTATAGCTGCTGCAAATGGAAGCGGGAATAGCGATTTTCAGCGGGATTATGCCTGGTGGCTTTACCGGGAGCGCCGATTGGAAGAATCCATAGACTTCTATCGCCGTGCCGGGGAGATAGATCTGTCGGACGAGAGTCTTCCCTATGGTGAATATTCCTGCTTCCTGGAATTGGCTGATGAAAAATCAGCACTTGAAGCTCTTGAAAGAGCTTTGTTGATAAAACCTTCAGATTCGGGAATACTGGCCGATAAAGCCGATCTTCTGGGGGCTCTGGGAGATGCAGAAGCCGGGGAAAGATTGTACAGAGATATCCTTCTCAATACGGAAAATGCCGCCTGGGTATTGGAACGGATGGCAGGATTCTGCACTCTTCAGGCAGAGAAAGAAGAACCTGTAACTTCCCCACCGGTAGTATCCCTGGACAATCCGGGTATGTTTGATGTTGAGAGTCTCGTTGCCCGGGTTCGTACTATTGAAGGTGATAAATGGCGGCTTCTGGCCCTGAATGCATGGGAAGGTGTCCGGCATCTGGAGCCGGATAACTCCAACGTCAGGGCGGGTTTTGCCGCTGCACTGCTGGCTGCAGGCCGTCGGGAGAAAGCCGGGGAACTCCTGAAAAAGGAAACCGGTAATCCGGAGTCAATGAACCTTCTGGGAAGACTGGAGTTACTTGATTCCAGCCTTCGGTTCCAGTCAAAAATTCATCTTGATGCCGCCGTCAGTTTACATCCCGGCATATCCCGGTTTCATGCTGATATCGGGTACTGGTATTATCTTGAATATCAGTGGGAAAAGGCCCTTGAAGCATTCCGCCAGGCTGCGGATAAAGCTCCTCACAGTCCCGAATACGCTGCGAATACAGGAATCTGCGCCTACGCATCAGGATATTTTGAAGAGGCTGTGGTTTATCTGCAGCGTGCCCTTGCTCTGGGCGGGGAGCAGGCTGAGTGGCAGAATGTCCTCGGACTGTCACTGATGGCTTCTGGTTTGCCTCTTCAGGCACTTGAGGCCTTCCGTTCGGCATGCCTGGAAAACCCCTTCAGTGAGATATTTCCTGCAAATCTCGCCATGGCCCATGAAAGTCTTCACACGCCATCAGATACCCTGCAGTAGACATCTGAGGGCGGATTTTTTACTAAAAACAAGAATGATTCATTGGCTGATAAGTACCCCTGCCAATACAACCCCCGCTCCAACGGTTTGTAATCCGCTCAGTATTTCCCCCAGAACAAGCCAGGCACCGAAGGCCGCCACAACCGGTATCAGGTTGATAAAGGACGAAGCAGTTGCTGCCGGTACATACTTCATTCCCCAGTTGAACAGGCCGAATGCAGCCACTGATGAGGCTGCTCCCAGGTATATTATCGATAGCAAGGGCAGTTCAGTTACGGATATCCCTGATTGAAAAGTTATGATTAACCCCGGAGAGAAAAAAATCATACCCGTATAAATCTGAAGAGCTGAAAGGAGCCAGGTATCGTAACGGCTGCTGAGTTTGCGAACGGCTATCAGGTAACCTGCGGCAGAGGTCATTGCAAATAACTCAAGAAGATTACCCAGAAGAGGCTTTTGAGCACCGGAGTCCGGTGAACCGCCCAGGGTAATAACGATTATCCCTCCAACGGCAATAACCATACCAGCAATAATCCGCTTACTTACGGCTTCTTTCAGTATCATCCAGGCCCCAAGAGCGGTTAACAGCGGGACTGTTGCAGAGATAACACCAGCCTGAGACGCTGTGGTGAACCGAAGGGCATTGGATTCGAAAAGAAAGTACAGGCAGGGCTGAAGCAGCACCATGATAAGAAGCGGTTTTCCATCACCTTTCCTGAAGGATTTACGGAGCGATCTGATAAATCGGGGGAGAAAAGGAGCTAATAAAACCCCTGCAGTTAAAAAACGGAGGCTCATCAAACTGAAAACCCCGAGTTCCCCAAGCCCCAGACGTGTCGCAGCAAAAGAACCGCCCCAGAGGAACACTGAAATAATTATTGCAGCATAAGCCGGAATTCCTGGTGAGGCTGTACTTCTGATATTCAATCTCATGCAGTTTGTATCAACCCCGGTTTACCATTTTTTATTCCGGCAATAAAATCTTCAATGCTTAGAATCGGCTTACTGAATCTCATACCGCCCCGGCAGCAGTCAACTTCCTGGTGAAAATCCGAACCGCTGGAGATGAGCATAGAGCGGGATTTCGCATATTCTTCGGCTTTGTTATTTTGAGAATCATGCCTGGGGTTGCCGTTATACACTTCAATCCCGTGTATGTGCGGTTTCTCTCTGGGGATAAGCCGTTTTCTGAAAGGGTGGGCCTGGATAATCAGGGCACCTGTTCCGGAAATTTCTCTGGAGAAAACTTCTATAGATGAATCAAGGAGTCTTTCGTGGCTGTACAGCCAATTCTTATCGATACCGTATACCAGATAATCGTTGGGAGCCTCATTGAAGGTTAATTCAAAACCAGGGAGAATTACCAACCCGGCAGATTCCCCAATCTTCTTAATCAATTCATAACCGGCAAAGAATAGATCTATTTTTTCTCTCCAGGGTTTGGATTTCTGGAATATCGGGCAGTAGGTTGATAAATGATCGGTGACAATTAATCCATGGTAGCCGGCTTTTTTGTAGAGCGAAACGAGCCGGGATGCATTAACCTTACCGCAGGGGCTGACTTCAGCTGTATGTATGTGCGGATCGATGATGAACATGAGGATACCATACTGAAATTAATGAATAGTGTCCCCCACCTGATATGTTGTGCCACTATCGACCCTTTATTGAGTTTCCTTAACGGTGCATAATTCACACAGATAATAAGACTAGAACGGAGATAAGTGAACTTAAAATGGATCAAAGTGTCGAAATCGGTGTTATTATTACAATCAGCCTGCTGACAGTTGCCGTTCTATC
This sequence comes from Spirochaeta sp. UBA2779, assembly GCA_002352375.1. Classification (GTDB taxonomy): domain Bacteria; phylum Spirochaetota; class Spirochaetia; order DSM-2461; family DSM-2461; genus UBA2779. The sequence continues at coordinate 23,348 of DEIH01000243.1, forward strand.
ATCGATATTCCTTAAAAAAGTCAGATTTCCCTATACTATCGGTCTTGTTGTTATCGGAGGCCTCTGGGCTCTGACAGCTCAGTATCTTCAGATTCTCACACCAATGCGGCAGCTCTCACTCTCACCGGACCTTATTCTGTTCCTTATCCTACCGACACTTATTTTTGATGCGGCAATTAATATTGATATCAAACTGCTGTATAAAAATCTGATTCCAATTCTACTACTGGCCTGTTTCGGTATCATTATATCCACAGCCGTAATAGGCGCTTCTCTACCGCTGTTCTCATCCCTGGCCCTGGGAGGGGCTCTTTTATTCGGTGCCCTTATCTCAGCTACCGATCCGGTGGCGGTAATAGCCCTGTTCAACGAGATTAAAGCTCCCAAGAGACTTCTTACCCTGATTGACGGTGAGAGTATCTTCAATGATGCCACAGCAATTGTGTTATTCACAATTATTCTGGAGAAGCAGATTCACAGTTATCAGGACATTGTTCAGAACTTCTGGCCGGGATTGTTGTCTTTTGTTGTCGTTCTTTTCGGGGGGATACTGATAGGCGGTATTGTGGGTCTTCTGGGCAGTCTGATGCTGAAAATCAGAAAAGGTGATATGATACTGCAGTTCACCGTAACTCTGATTACCGCGTATATTTCCTTTATTCTTGCCGAACGGCTGAACGTCTCCGGGGTAATCTCCACATTAACAGCCGGGTTGGTTTTTACGGCAACTTCAGATTATACAATCCGCAGACGAAACAGGTTCAGCCTGCATCATTTCTGGGAATTCTTTTCTTTTATTGCCAACAGCTTTGTCTTTCTGCTCCTCGGGTTCACCGAATTCAGTATCTTTAATACATCACAGTCGATTCGGCACTTTTTCTGGATTATCCTGATATCAATACCTGTAATTGTTATTGCCAGGGTATGTGTTATTTACATCCTGATTCCTTTGTACAACCGGTTTGCCGGAAGTAAAAGGAGAATCTCCAAATCCTATCAGGCTATCCTGCTATGGGGAGGACTACGGGGGGCTGTTCCCGTTGCTCTTGTGTTCTCAATACCATCCTCTTATCCCGGGCGGGCGGTAATACTTCATCTTACATTCGGATTCATCCTTTTTACTTTGTTGTTTCAAGGTACCACCATTAAGTATTTCATGGGTCTTTTGGGTATAAGACCGGAAAAGAATGAGCTGGAAGGGGTAAAGAACATCGTCTCATCGAAGTATTCCTTCGGGAATGAATACCTGGCAACATTGGTGATGGACCGTCTTCTGGATATTTTTTCTGAGGAAGGTTTCTTTAATTCCCGGGATAAAGAGAGTGAAAATCCAAATGCCTTTATTCTGAAAAAACAGGATATCATTTTTCTGACATCCAAAGAAGGAAAAGATATTAGTTTCAGTCATAAGAAGAATGATACAAACTACCTTCATACCATTCTCTACGAAACCCTTCTTGAGTTTGATAAATCTCTCCGGGAAGTGGGTGATATCGTTAAACCCGAAGAGCTGAACAAACTGGTGGAAGTCTCTGCATCTGACGATATTGATTATGTCGATGATAATTCAAAACCCGAAATCAATGTCCTGAAGTACATCCCTGCAAATCAGATAACTACTGATATAAAGAGTTCAGAGAAAAATGAAGTGATTAAAGAACTGCTGAACATTCTGGACCGTAAAGGTGTTATCCCTGATTTCGATGAGGCCTATAAGGCCCTTCTGGAGAGAGAGGAAACTATGACCACCGGAATCGGGGATGGTATCGCTTTACCTCATGCCAAGATTCAGGGAATAAACAAAATTCAGGCCGTAATTGCCGTAAAAAAAGACGGCGTCGACTTTCAGGCCATGGATAACAACCCGGTGTATATCATTGTTCTGATTCTCTCCCCATCATCAGACCCTGTTCCCCATATTCAGTTTCTTGCGGCAATTACAAAGCTCTTAACCAACAATGAACGGAAAAAGAAAATAATTGAATCATCGGAAAGTCAGATTTATCAGATTATCAAGAACCAATAGTAAAGAGGCACTGCAGGAATGAGATTCAACTGGACCCTGGGGGACGTTCTTGATTATGAGCTGTTTCTCGGGGAGGAATTAGACACCCTCTCCTCTTCTGAAACCTTAAGAACCTGGTTCCTGAATTACAGAGGCAGGGTAACCCCACGCCGGATATTGTTTTCCTGGCTGAAATCCAGGCGAAGTTTTGCAACCGCAGTACTTCCGGGAAAAACGGTAAATCGCCTCTACCGCATCACGGCCGTTATTCTTCTGCTATTCGGTTATCTCACTGGGAGCGGGCTGGGCTGGGGTGTTCTTTCATATGCCGGAAGCAACCCTGTAAACCTGTTTATGGCCTTGACAGTACTGGTTGGTATCCCTTTTTTATTGACCTCTCTCGCCCTGATTCTGAATGCTTTCCCCTTCGGGGGGAATCGTTCCCGGAAAATGAGAGACCGGCTGATGAGGTTTGTCCGGGGATCGGTGGATTTTTCCAGACGTGTGGGGCTTATGGACCGGGAACATGCCGATGCTGTTATCGGTGGAATCTCACGTTTTCGTGGCAGATCGGTCATTTACCGCAGTCTACTGCGCTGGTCAGTCTCGCATCCGGTTCAATTACGTGCTCTGGGCTTTCATCTGGGGATATTCTCAGCTGTCCTGTGGCGGGGAGTTGTGCAGGATGTGGCCTTTGCCTGGCAAACCACATTAAATTTAAGTACTCAGAGTCTTTACAATTTCATTTTTTCTCTTTCCCGGCCCTGGAGGGCTCTTTTTCCGCCACCGACTTTATCTCAGATAGATGGGAGCCGGGTAATTCT
>DEIH01000243.1:26220-28415 GCA_002352375.1 Spirochaeta sp. UBA2779
GACAATGCCGATCTGGTGGTCTGGTGGCCTTATATCTGCCTGGCGATTCTCTTCTACGGTGTTCTGCCCCGGCTGCTGTTTTTCCTATTCAGTGCTATCAGGAGGCAGATTATTCTCAGAAGCCTTCCTTTTTCAGACAGTAAGAGTCATAAGCTAATGCTGATGATGAAAACACCCCGGATAGACACGGCTGGTGGTGAACCATCCCGGGAGAAAGAGGTTTCTTATGATTCGGGTTTTTTCCCGGTATCAGAACTTAGCGCAGCGATTTTTAAAACCTTAATACCTGCTGAGCGTACCGATCTGATGGCTGAGGAAACCTGGAAAAAATCTCTTTTCAATCAGTGGGGGACCTCTTCCGGAGGAATTATTATGGTGAATCTGGATGAAGATGAAGATACTCAGATTCTCAGTTCCACTCTCGGGAAGAGTAGCGGGAAAACGGGCCTGATACTGGTGTTTGAAGGTTGGCGCCCATACACTGCAGCAGCGGGACTTTATATCGAATTTATCCAATCTCTGATGCCCGGGAATTCACCGCTTCTTATTGCATTAGCAGGTCGTCCGAACAGAGGTTTTGAGATAGAGAATCGGGATAAAGATACCTTTATGCAATGGAGGCGCCTGATGCCGAATTGTGAGTTTCTGGATATGAAAGGCTGGGGCCGATGAATACCGAATATCCTGAGGTTCTCTCTTTTGCGGTTGTAGGGCATCCGAATGAAGGTAAGTCGTCGGTGGTTTCCACCCTTACCGAAAGGGACGATATACGAATCAGTTCCACACCCGGAGAAACCGAGTATGCCGTTGAATACACTGTGGAGCTGGACCATAAACCCCTGCTGCGTTTTGTCGATACCCCGGGTTTTCAGGTTCCAAGAAAAACATTGAAGTGGCTTTCAAAAAGACCGGTTAACGAGGATGCACAAACCATATCGGATTCCTTTAACCGCGATTTTTCAGGCCGATCCGCCTATATTCATGATGGCCGTATTCTTCAAGCAATTGCCGAAACCCATGGCGTTCTCTACGTAATTGATGCGGGAAAACCCATCGGGTCCGACGACTTAGCTGAAATGGAAATACTCCGGCGGCTGGGTAAAACCAGAATGGCCGTATTGAACAGCAAGGGGGATGATTCTGAGTTTGAAGAGCAGTGGAGAGCCGCGCTGAACCGTCATTTCAACGCCGTCCGGCGGTTTAATGCCAGAGAGGCGGCCTTTGATGAACGGATCAGGCTGTTATCGGCTCTACGCTTAACAGGTCAGCATTGGGAAGAAACTCTGGAAAGTGTGATAAGAGCACTTAATATCGACCGTGAAGGCCGTTTTTCAAAGGCAGTGGATATTATCTGCAGCCTGGTTGCCGACTGTATGTCAAAAACCATCAAAGCCCCATTGAAAGACGGTGAAAAACCCGAGGATGTCCAGCTTTCCATGATGCCCTCTTATACGGAGTGGTTGAGAGTAAGAGAAAAGAGAGCTCACAAAGAACTCCGGGAGGAGTTTCGTCACCGGCATTTTGAAATGGAGCTGAACAACAACGATCTGATGATTCACGATCTGTTTGCCAGAGAAACATGGCGTGTACTCGGTCTTAGCAAGAAACAGCTGGCAACAGTTTCAGCCCTGGCCGGCGCCGCTGCAGGTGCGGCGGTAGATCTGGCTCTAGGTGAGATTACATTTGGCATCTTTATGGCCGGAGGGGCCGTACTCGCCGGAGTATCAGGGCTAGCGGGAAGCCGGGCTCTTTCTCAAGTGAAGGTACGGGTTGCCGGGATAAATCAGCAGCTGGGTCGCAGGTATATTGAAATGGGACCCCCTAAGGGGATTCAGATGGCCTTCATTCTGGTAGATCGGGCGCTTTTATATCTGGAGACCGTCAGTCGCTGGGCCCATGCAAAACGGGAAAAAGCTGATCCCGGGCAGCAGCTGAGTACTCTCCCGAAAACGCGGCAGTGGTTAAGAAAAAATCAGGCTGCTGTATCCCGATTTGCATTAAAACTCATCAAAGGAAAGTCTACCGAACAGGAGCTGGAGAACTTACGTAAGGTATTGATCGATGTGATTAAGTCGGCAGAAGAAGGAAGGGATATATAAATGCTCTTATTTGGAATGGTCGGTCTGCAGCATAGTTCTTGTCTGGCTCTTATCAAGGAAAAAGACCAGAATGTTATCTGATGAAAGACAGTATCT
>DEIH01000139.1 GCA_002352375.1 Spirochaeta sp. UBA2779
GGTCACACTGCGTGCCGGATAACATCAGCTCCCGGCAATTTTTGTTAACCAGGGAATCGCGATAAAAGTCCCTACACTGCTTCCCACCGAGCTTAAAAAGAACACCAGTAAAATTCGGGTTACCCGGTTCCGATACCAGCCCTTGAAGGATAGAATATCGCTGTTGAGATTTTCCATATCCTGTACTCGAGGTGTTCTGAATACATATTCCAGAAGACCGGCCACCATCCCCACACCGATTGTCGGATTCAGAGAGGTGATGGGGGCACCGATAAAACTGATAAGTATGGTAAGGGGATGAGCCAGAGCGGCCAGAGCTCCCAGAGATGCCAGCACACCGTTGGCAAGAATCCAGATTTTACTCATTTCCAGCACTTTATCAATCCCGGACCGGAAGGTTCCGAAAACAAAAAGCCCGAGTATTGCTGCAGGTATTATCCATGGCAGAACCTTTGAAAACCATTTATTGGGGGGTACTGACTCTATCGAGGCGGTAGAACTGGGGCGGGTACCAGCCTCCAGCTCCCGGAGCAGCTCAACTATACCCGGTACATGAGCGGCTCCCACAACGGCAAGGGTCTTTTTACCCGGTGAAGTATAAATTTTCGAAGCCAGGAAAAAATCCCGCTCATCAATAAGAACAGATTTCACCGCCGGCAGGTATTCGGCAAGCTCCTTCATCATTCCCTGCATGGCATCAGACTTCTTCAGGTTTTCAATCTCTTCTGGACTGGCCGATTCGTTGGTAACAACTGAGGCAACAAGTGACGAAATCAGCTTGAGTTTCGACCAGGGACCACTAAGCTTCCAGGCCCGACTCAGAGTAACCTGAATAGACCTGTCACTGCAGGAAAAGGGAATTTGCCCTTCCCTGGCCGCATCCACAGCGGCCTTCATCTCAGCACCGGGCTGAACTCCAGTATCAACCCCCATACGCCGCTGGAAAGAGGCCAGAGCCAGGTTGGCCATCATCATGAAGCCCTGACCTTTCTTCAGGACATTCTTCAGATCTGTGGCCGACCAGCGCTTACCTTCCTCCAGATTCTTAAGCCGCCCCTCATCCATCTCCACACAGACATGGTCCGGCGATTCGGAGAGAATGGACTCTTTCACTTCTTCCAGACTCTCAGCTGAAACATGTGCGGTGCCAAGAAGTATAATCTCCCGAGAATCAAGGGTTACCCGGGTTCGGGTATCGGAAATTTTATCGATGTTGAATTGTCCCATTTTCAGCCGTCCATCCCATTCAGTGCAGCCCAGGCTAGATCGTATTCCATCTCACCTTTCCTGTCAGCAATTCGCGTATATACAGCAGCTGCACCAATTTCATTTTTTTCATATTCATAAATAGCTCCAAGATAAAACCACAGTCTTTCACCCAGAGCTTCATTCTGTTCTTTGTTCAAAGCATTAATCGCATAGTAATCCGAACTGCGTTCAGCACAGAACCTCACCACTTCATAAGCCGATTCCCCACGATCGAACATTCTCAGGGTTTCGGAAAATAATTTATCCGCTTCAAGGGTATTCCCGGAACGCAGCTGGGATAATCCTGCCATCAACAGAAATCTGAAGTCTTCGGCATCTTCAGCCGCCGCTTTTAAAAACCACATTGAAGCGTCTTCAAATCGTCCTTCCATCCAGGCGAATTTCCCCAAAGGCATATAAGCCCATATATAATCAGACCGTAAAGCTACAACCCTCTGGTAGTAATTTTCTGCCAGCTTAAAATGACGCAGATCGTCGTGAAGTCCGGCAAGATATACCATTGCAAAGAAGTTATCAGGATCGAGGCGTTCCACATTATTCAGATCTTCCAGAGCTCCTTCATAATCCTGAAAATATCTGAGTCTGATTCTGGCCCTATCCAGATAATGCCATTGAACATCCGGCTCTCTGGAGATAGCAAAACTGAGATCTTTTTCCGCATCGTTATAGTTTCTTAAAGCAACATTCACCCTGGACCGATCCACCCTTGCATATACAAACTCAGGGTCTATTTCCACGGCTTTATCCAGCAGGGGCAATGCATCATCAAGACGTTCAGTCTTGGCCATTACCCAGGCCAGACCCGTCAGAGACTCAACAGAATCAGGTTTGAGTTCCAAAGCCTTCTTAAGATTTACTTCAGCCTTATCCCAATCCGATTCCCCAAGAGCAAGATTACCCTTGAAAGCATATGCATCAGCCATTGTTTTATCAGCGGAGACAGCAGAATCCAAAGCTGAGTTTCTCGCCTCATTATTCCCGGCGGCATACTCCAGCAAAGCCAGATTGTACCAGGCTTCAGCGTTATCGGAGTCTTTATCCACAAGGAACTGAAGCTCTTTTCGAGATTCGTCCAGACGTCCCTGATCTCTCAGAAGAATGGCGTACACAAGACAGGATTCATCATCCATGGAATCAACTCCGGCCTCTTCCAATGCAGCCAGGGCTTCCTGGGAATCTCCAGTTTGAGTATATAATAAGTCCAGAACCGCAGCTGCATTCTCAGGATGTGACTCCAACTCGGGCTGTTCAGTCTGTTCAGCCACAGGTGAATCTTCGGCCACATAATTGCTTCCACTGGAGTTTGTGGAAGTATTACAGGAGAAAAGAAGCAGTGTCAGAGCAAGTAAGAAAGAAATTATAATATTCTCATAATATCGAACCATTCGATCATAATAGCCGACCCGTCTACACCCGGGCAACCTTGTCCCGTACTGCCGGGATCGGTATCATAGAACCCCATGAATCGAATGTATCCCGGCCGTAATTTTTTTGTATCAGTCTATGTAATACTGGCAATCGGATTTCTCACCGTTCATTTCACCAGAGTGGAGAGTTTCAGCACCGTAGTAAGCGGGATTACCGTCAAAGGGCGTTCCAGCATTGGAACCACACTATCTGAACCCCAGATCAGGCAACTGAAAATCAATACCAATGGGTTTAACCTCTCATTTCGTAAAAAGGATAAAGCAATACTCGTTACAGATGACGGGATACGGCACTATCTGGACATCACTCATTGGGAATCAAATGAAAACTCTGTAATAATAACTTTCAATGAAGGTGCCGCTCTCAGGTTACTGGCAAACACCCAGGAAGGAAGCATCTCCATTATTCCGGAAATACCTGTCACAGAGCCTCCGGTCCGTTCACTTGAGTTTCCTTTTAAACCCGGTGAAAAAGTAGAATTCACAATAAATCCTAACCAGCCCGGAACCCTGAGCATGATAACACCGGAAATGGAGTACATTGCATCTCTTCCCAGCGATTCAACCTGGGATTCTGAACATGAACGCCTCAACCTGGTAGTACTGAACAAGGCCGATCCGATTCTTGAAGTAAGGGATGATCATCGAGGCGGCGGACTGGACGCACTAGAGTGGTTCAAGCAGGGTTCAGCACCAACTCCTGCAGCTTACGACGGAGCTGTTAAAGCATGGATCTCAACATCCCGAAGCGGATGGGAATCAAAACTGGAAATAAAAACTTCAACTCAATGGAGCGACACCTTAGCAGCTGCAGTCCTGGCTGATGCTGTAGAAATGAATCAGCTGACTACAGCTATGGCGTCTCTGTCATCTCTGGGCGAAAGAGTCCCAAAAGAAATCGGATGGCTGCCCAGTCCCTATCTGGGGAACATCATCAATCAAAGCCGGGTACACCGGCAGCAATTCGGAACAGAGGCCAGAAGCCTGATTGCACAGATGAAAAAGGAATCCCCGGATTTCGCTGCTGAGCAGGCCCTGACAGCCCTGCTTGATTCGGGTTTCTCAGCAGAAGCAGAACTACTGATTGATTATACCCGTAAAACACCTACAGCAGAATCTGTCAATTCAGAGATAATCGACAGACTGAGAATACTCTCAGAAGCCGAAGAACTCTCACTGGACGATCCTATAAACGATCCTGAGTTGAGAAAGTTTTTTTTCGATACCTTTATTATTCCTCGAGTATTCTGGGTTAAAGACGGTTTGTGGCTGATTGAAAATGATGGTTCCATCAACCTGAACCTCTCAGTCTCCTCAGGTGTCCTTCTAATGAAGGAAGCCCAGAAAAACAACGACAATCTGTACCAGGCAGTAGGCAGACAACTGATTCTCTCCGCTTTGAGCTATTCCCTGGGAAATGGAGCCCTTCCTGAAAAACTCTTTTTTAAAGCGGACGGCGCTGTTACAAAAGAAGGTTCTATCCCTCCGGAACAACTTTTTCCCCTCATTGCCGATCCTGTTGCCTATCCCAGGCATATTTCCCTTGCAAAAGAGCTGGGAGCCGGATCCTGGGCCCTCACCGGTGCCGAAAGGTTTACGTTGAGAAGTACACCCAGAGAAACAACTATCTCGATGGATTTCCCCCCAGGTTCGATTCATCACCTGGCTATCAAGGGAATCAAGAGCTTTAATGTTCTTTACATGAATGGAATCAGGTGGAATGGAGATCCCAACTTCCAGCGTTACTATGCCGGCTGGTACTACGATCAAGCTAATGAAACACTATACATGAAGATTCGCCACAGGGTAAAAACAGAAACCATCAGAATTCTTTATTACGAACCGGAAGAACCTGCGGAAAAAACAGAAGGTTAAGAACGATTGGATCTGCTGAGAACATGACAGAACCATAGTTCTGTCTTCCCGGATCTAAGTTCCCTCGGAGCATTTCTAAGCCACGATTCCAGATTAATCAATTGCCTGAGGGCCAATCTCAATTCGTTTGTACTGAATCGGTGAGCACCGTCATTATAGGCTCTAACCGCTCTTTTACCCCCCCGGAGCTTTAACTCTTTTGCAGCATCAGCCGACTGCAAGCCCCGGCCGATAAGGACAGAGAACTCACCTAGACGGGTTAAAGGTTCGGCCAGCAAAGATAAGATTCTATCCACAAGACCCGGGTCCGAATGAAGCATTTTCCGGTAAGATTCCAAAACCCCGTTTATATCCCTTCGGCAGAATCTGTCGAACAGGCTGTAGACCGTTTCGTCCCGCCCATGCTCCAGCACCCGGTCTATTTCTCTTTCACCGATAATATGCCCGGAGTCTACAGAAAATGCGAGTAAGTCGCAGGCTTCACGGAGAGCATCGGTGGTTCCTTCGGTAACGTCGAGGAGAAGGTCTATCGCCGAGTTATCAGCCCGAAGACCTTTCTCCTGGAAAAACTTCATTACCCAGCCTCTTTTATCCCGTTCAAACATCTCCCAAAACACTTCCACCGCATTTTTTGGCAAAGCATCCGCCAGAGAACGGGGATAGTTTCTGGATCCAGGCCCTTCATCCGATGTAAAAACCAATGTGGCTTCCGGAGAAGGCGCGGCTAAATATTCTTTAAAGATTTTAATATCAGCGGCTTTAAGTGCATGAGCATCGGAAAGAATTACAAGACGTCTGGAAGAAAATAGAGAGCCGTTCATTATAATTGAAATAATTTCTGAAGTTTCACTATCATAGGGATAAAAACGGTGAACCTCGGGAGGCGTCCCATCCTTCATCTCCAGAGCCTTTGTTAAAGCCTCCAGACGCTCACGCTTTCTGCCGACTTCCGGACCTGGAAAAAAGTAAACTGGAAGAATTTTTCGCGGCATCACTTTTCCCGCTTAGTAGGAGCGAATTATGCTGACAAGACGACCCAGAATACGGACATCCGCGGTGTAGATGGGAGGAAAAGCCGGATTTTCCGCTTGGAGGCGAACCCGGTTTTTCTCTTTGTAAAAACGCTTTAAAGTAACTGCTTCATCCACCATAGCCACTACAATCTGACCGTTTTCCACCTGGGCCTGCTGAGAAAAAACCGCTATATCCCCGTCCATAATACCAGCACCAATCATGCTTTCACCTTCAACCCGGAGAGCAAAAACTTTCCCGTTCCCCACCAACATCGCCGATATGGGAATGTTTCCCTCAAAATTCTCTTCGGCAAAAAGGGGCATACCTGCGGCAACATGCCCCAGAAGAGGCACTTGAACCTGGCTGTTATCTGAATCTGCATGAGTTTCAAGAATCTCTATTGCCCGGGAACGATTGTTATCACAGGCGATCAGGCCTTTTTTCTCCAGGGCTTTAACATGGTCGTAAGCACCTTTTACCGATATACCGAAATGACCGGCAACTTCCCTGATGGTAGGAGGGTATTTATGACCGCTCAAAAATGATTTGAGAAAATCGAGAACTTCTGTCTGCCGGTTTGT
>DEIH01000224.1:0-1606 GCA_002352375.1 Spirochaeta sp. UBA2779
TTCCGGTATCCTGTGTCATCACATGTGCAGGAAGTCCCTTCTCGGCTAAGCTGTCTCTGATGGCTTCAGCGGTGGAAACACTTTTAGATGCAATTACCTGAACCCAGTAGGCATTTTCCCGAACCTCTCTGAATGCTGGTTCAACTGCCGTGACAGTTTCAGGCGGCGGGCTCACCGCCACAGGCTGCTTTGTAATAACAGGTTCAGCCGGTTTACTGTCGGGTATTACACCTTTTCCTGTGTAATCGGTAACAAACTCAGTTGCGTTATCTGCGGATTCCTGAAGGGGAGGATATTCGGCTCCCTCCCGGGCCCAGCTGATAGGATCGAACTCATCGGCAGCAGTGGTTTCCTGCCGGGATGAGAGTACAATTCCAGGGGCCATACCGGGATTATCCTGCTTCTGCATTAAAAACAATCCGGTTATCAGAGTTATAGCAAGTATACCAAGTATGCTGAGAACAACCACCAATGCGGGGTTTCTGGTATTTTCAGTGCTCATTTTTCCCTCCCAATCCTTCCAGACGTCGGAGGATACGGTCCAGCGATGCTGTTAGAGACGCATCGTTTCCCGAGTTCCTCACGCTATAGATTTCGGCGCATTGGGAGAAAAGTTTAGAATTGAGTCCTTTCTGGCTGCGGAATCTTCCTTTCAGCTCTTTCCAGGGCCGTTTATCTCTGGAAATAACCCTCCGCCGACGCTGAAAAGAGGATGCTTTTATCCAGAGAACCGCGTCACAATCTTTTACCAGAGAGGTTTTATAGAGATTCACAGCATGAATTACTGAAGAAACGTCCGGATCTTCAGCAAGCCATTTTCTGGTTTCTTTTTCAATCTCAGGATAGGTGATATTCTCCAACTCTCTGAGCAGCTTCTCATCGGAGAATACCCGGTGTCCCAGCTCTTTTCTATTTATCTTCCCATCAATCAGCAGTCCCGGGCCCAGCTTCTGTTCAATAGTATCAAAGAGAGTATCCAGAACATTGTGGGCTACAAGGTCCAGATCCAGCGACCTGAAACCCCTTTTTTCCAGAAAAGAGGCTACATAGTTCTTACCCGAGCCGGTTTTACCGGAAATCCCGATCAGCAGCATTACTAATGAATATCTCCCCAGGAAGTGCCTGTCTCAACACCGGTACGCAGAGGAACAGACAACTTCACAGCCGATTCCATGTTTTCTTTGAGAAACTCAGATAAATCAGGGGCATCATTTTCAAGAACTTCAACAAGAAGTTCATCATGAACCTGCAGCAGTATCCGGGCATCGGGAAATCGCCCTGATAACAAGGCATCTACCTGTATCATGGCTTTTTTAAGTATATCAGCGGCAGTACCCTGTATCCTGGAGTTCACTGCAGCTCTCTCAGCAGCGGCTTTCTCTACCCGGTTACGGCTGTTAATTCCAGGCAGGGGACGGAACCGGCCGTAAAGAGTACGAACTCCGCCATCCTTTTCAGCCAGGCTTACCGCTTCCTCAATAAACATTTTGACTCCCCGGTAAGTGGTGAAATAGGCATCAATGAAGTGCTTGGCTTCTTTTCGGCTGATTCCCAGATCGTTGGACAGTCTGAAAGCACTCATCCCGTACATCACCCCGAAGTTAAC
>DEIH01000224.1:1736-7678 GCA_002352375.1 Spirochaeta sp. UBA2779
TACCCCGGCCGGCTTTTAAAAGCGGTTCTGATACGCCGTCCATTCTCATCCCTTACCGGAATGTTCTGCAGGTTGGGATTATTGCTGGAAAGCCGGCCTGTGGCAGCACCGGTCTGAGAGTAACTTGTATGAATACGTCCATCTTTCGGGTGAACAAGCTGTGGCAGAACATCAACGTAGGTGGATTTGAGCTTGGCCAGAGACCGGTAAAGGAGAATCTTCTCAGGGACAGGATCTTCCTTTGCCAGATCGGTAAGCACCGAATTATCAGTGGAAAATCCGGTTTTTGTTTTTTTCCCGGGTGTCAGCCCCCGTTCCTCAAAAAGAACTTTCTGCAACTGCTTCGGGGAAGCGATATTAAACTCATGACCGCAAAGACTGTGAATCTCCTTTACAAGAGCATCTATACCCCTTCTCAATTCCTCCCCATAAGCTTCCAGCTCAAAAATATCCAATCCGATACCTTCAATCTCCATACCGGCCAGTATGGGCTGCAGTGGCATCTCCATATCCCGGAAGATGGTCTGACGCTGCTTGTCATCTTCCAGTTTCGAAGAAAACAGCTCGTAAAGACGCCAGGTGATATCAGCATCTTCGGCGGCATAATCAACAGCCTGTTCAAGAGGCACATCGGCAAACGTTGAGCCTTTGGAAACCACGTCCTTGAACTTAACGGTTTTAACCCCGAGGTAGCGGTCGGCCAGGGCATCCATTCCCACCGGGGATGAGGCATCCAGTATCCATGCTGCAATCATGGTGTCAAACCAGGCACCACCTAGAATCACCCCGGCCCGGCGCAGCACTTTCATATCGTATTTGAAGTTCTGTCCGATTATCCTGATATTCCCATCAGAGAATAGCCCGTTCAGCCATCTGATTACCGATTCAGCAGTTAGACATATTACATTCGGGCAGCGTATCGGGAGGTATGCCGCTTCTCCTGCCGCCAGTGAAATTGAAAGTCCAACAAGATTCGCCCGCATAGGATCGAGGCTGTCAGTTTCCGTATCCAGAGCAACAATACCTTTATCTTTTATCTTCAGTCCCCAATCCAGCATCTCGTTTTCAGTAAGTATGGACTTGTAGGTTACTTTTCTCACCTCTGCCGCAGGTACAACAAATTCAGACTCCGAACTTAGGTTTTCAACTGCCGTTTGAGTATCACCTCCGGCAAGAGCGGTAACTTCTTCAGCCAGGCTGCGCATATCACGTTCCCGGAACATCTGTGCCGCAGAGCTGTAATCCGCAGTCATCCCCTCCATTGCTGAAAGTTCATCACTCAGGGGTAAGTTAATCCTGATGGTAACCAGATCCTGACTGAAAAAAGCCTTTTCTCTTCCTTCCTTGAGTTTGACCAGCTTGGAACCTTTAGTCGCCTGCTCCAGATTTTTATACAAATTTTCAAGATTCTCCCACTCTGAGAGAAGGGCCGATGCTGTTTTCGGGCCGATACCTGATACACCGGGAATATTATCCGAGGCATCACCGATAAGGGCCAGAAAATCAACAATCTGATCGGGGCGAACACCTTTATCCGCCAGTACATCAGCAGGGCCCATATCCCGGAAGCCACCGCCCTTCTCAGGTCTGATAAGATGAATATTATCATCCACCAGCTGCATCAGATCTTTATCAGCACTCACCAGACGGCAGAGGCGTCCCTGTTTCCGGCAAATCTCTGCAATAGATCCCATTACGTCATCGGCCTCGTAACGGTTCACAAGAAAAACAGGAATCCCCATAAGTTTCAGGATATCCCTGATAATCGGAACCTGGGCATGAAGATCTTCTGGAGCAGGATCCCGGTTAGCTTTGTATTCAGGGTAGGACTCATGCCGGAAGGTGGGGCCGGCAGGATCCATGGCTACAGCAATCTTCTCCGCTTTAAACTCCCGCTTAAGAACCAGAAGAGATCGAAAAAAACCATGGACCGCTGATACATTGTTACCATCCCGATCTGTTAATGGACGATGTATAAAGGCAAAATAAGCCCGATAAATCAGACCGTAGCCGTCGAGCAGGTAGAGAGTGTTGTTCATATCTTTTTAAGATTATACACGGACATCGATGTAAGAGGGAGTATGACTGCGGTAAAGGTTCATAACAGGCCGCCTGGGCTGCCTGACTGAGAGATCAGTTTCAATCAATTTCATTTTTACGCGCAGTTTCATGTTCAGTTTTTTTGATCGTTCCGAAGCTTTGAAACTCCGCTGATGCAAATCATTATCCTCAGGCGGTACATAACCCATTGAGGCTGCATCCCTGCGCCGGGAATTCACCAGATGAAAACTACGGGATATCTGCTCAGAGGCGGAATAGGCCTCCTCCTGAAGTGCTGTCCAGCACTCAAGATTCGTATTTATGTTTGCAGATAATGTTTTTTCCAATATGTCCAGCAGAGATTCGTAATGCTTGAGAGCATTATCACAAGACCTGTGAATATCCTGCCACCAAACGGGTATGGGAGTACCGGCCATGGATTCAGCCCGCGAGATTCACACCAGCGGTAACCTGATGATCCTGCCGGGGTACGGTATTTTCAATCTCAGCCCATGCATCTCTGAGGGATTCCATCAGAGAATATACTTCATGAAGGTTTGAAGCATCTTTTGTTAGGTTGACATCCACCAGTTTCTGATTGAAATACATGTATAGATGAAACAGATTCTGAGCAATATCACCGCCCTTCTCAAAATCAAGAGAAACCATCAGCTCTGTAATAATATCCTGAGTTTTTACAATGGCATTGTGCACCAGTTCCAGTTTTGGTTGACTCGACTGGAACTCTCTTTCAGCAGTTTTCAGCTGTTTGAGGCCTTCATTGTAGAGCATAACGATGAGCTGACCCTGTGAAGCCGTTTTTACTCGGGTTTGCCTGTAAGCTCGTAGTGGATCTGTATTCATTAGGCTTTGCTCCCTCTCTCTTAAGTGTCGGCTCCCAAGGGAGGCGACTTGATAATCCAGAATGCTGATTAGTCCCGAAATTCCATTTTTAATTCACCCACAGTAACAATGTCATAACCGCCGTTCAGCAATCCATTAATCAGAAGATCGAGTTTCTGAAAGAAATAATCTTCCCGTTCCCCCGGTCTGCCGATTCGTACCGGAATAATGGAACCCGGACGAACATCTTCAAGCACACGCTCAACCAGATCGGCGCTTCTCATATACTTATCTCCGGATCCGGTAGAACCAACAGGGACAATCCAGTCCAGAGGATCCACATCCCGTCCAATATAGAGATAATTCATTTCCTGCGTCGCTTCCAGTATCGACGGGCTGATAACATACCATGGTGCGTGCCAGAAAGTAGAGAGTTCCTTCCCCGTTTCTTGAAAGAAACTGTCTTCATTGTGTCCCAGGCCCTTTACAACGAAGTTTTTATCAATTCTGTAACGCAGATCGGTCATATTCATGTAGGTGTAAAATAATGAAGCGGTCTCATGTCCCGATTCAGCAAGAATCCGAGTTGATCCGGGATGCCGGCGTATAAAGTCACCGTTAATGAAAAAAGTAACTTTTAAATTGTAATCATTGAGTGTGGAAAGGACCTCTTCCAAACCCAAATCTCCGTCAATCGCATTAAAAACCAGTGAGACTGTTTTCCCCCGGGTGCGTGAGCCATGATAAAAAACCAGTTCGTCGTTATTGTTCAAAGAAACAGTATCTGAGCTGGCCGTATAAGCGGAATCTGCAGGTTCTGTTCCTCCAAATAGCATACGGTTACCGAATCCATTTATAGTGCGCAGCATAATACTGTTATCGTTCATAAAAACCCGGTTCTCCGGGGATTCATATCTTGGCATTCTTATGGCCTGTGAGCTGTTATCGGCTGTTTCAATCCATCGTTTTGAATCTGCCAGCCATCGATATGATATTCCTCCGCTTATGGCTCTGAGGTTTTCCTGTGAATCAAAACCCGCATTATCAACCTGAGATAGAGCTAATAAATCACTCTCATTGCTTTCGATACTCATTCGTTCGATGCGGCGGCCGCCAATAATCAGTATATGTGCATTATCTGCCCAGAACAGGTTTCGAGGGTCGGGATAAGTGAGAAAACGCAGCTCCTCCAGTGTATCAGGATTGCGTATCGAAACGCCGTTATCCTGAAGTAATGCCATAAAATGTCGATCATTAGAGGGAACAAAACGACGGAGCTGAGGTACATTCATATTCCTGAAAGAGTTTGCCCCTTCTGTGTCCAAGTGATACAAACTCTCCCCGGCGAGAAGAAAAACATCCCCTTCAGATCTCCACCACAGCTGCTTCACCGTATTTTCCTTAGAGAGATGAAGAAAGGGCAGATTAACTGCTTCCTGAGTTTCGTTCAGCGGGAAATAGAAAAGGTTGCTTTTCCCCTTTAAAATGATAACCGACGATCCGTCGGGAGAAGGCCAGTAGGAATCAAAATTCGGATCGAACTCAATGGGAAGAACACCGGAAACTACCCCGGTAGGAATTGGTTCAGAATAAAAAGATTTTGTGAATATTTCAGAGGGTCTCAGTAGTAAAAGCTCTGTACCACGCAGGTAGTATAAAGCATCAGGTCTGGTCCACATCATATTGGAAAGAGTACCTGTACCTATTTCCCGGTATTGTGTGCCTGGCAGCCTCCCGTTCTCAATTTGAAGGGTAGATACGTAATAGATGCTCCCATTCTCTGAATAAACAAAATATCTTGAATCCGGAGACCACATGGCGGGGTTTTCCCGAAAGGAGAGGATATGACTCTCACTGATAACAAGCCGTTCACCACTGGAACTGCCGTAAAGGACAAGTTTACCCCTAACAGGCCCATCAGCCTCCTGCTGCAATACCCATTTTCCATCTGGTGAAGAGGAAACAGGCAATATTCTCCCATTAACCGGATGTCTATTCTCCGGGAAGAAAGGATGAAAAGGCATTTGATGGATTTCAGCCCTACCGGATGATGGTTTCAGAGAAATCCGATACAAGCCAAAACGATTCTGGAGTTCAAGTTCAGAAGTCTCTGAGAAATATCGGCTTACTTCAGGAAAAAATGTCCGTGCTTCAACCCGGTCGTTATCGTTCAGATTTACTGAAAATAGAGAGGTATAGGAATCCCAACCCGGCTGATCGGCTGTAATGGTAACAAGCAACCTTTCATTATTGGCCAGATCCGAAATACTAAGAACCGGTTCACCTGCCGTTAGGGATATCAACACTGACATCAGAATAGTAAAAAAGGCGAAAGCAGACTTCATCGATTCTTTATCGACATAAGAACAAGCGGCTATGAGAAAAATCGTAAATATTTATATCTTTCCTGAAAGAAAAGCATCCAATTCCAATTCAAGATTATTCAGTCTTCCCGAAATATCGTCCAGTAATACCATACGTCCCTTTACAAGCTCCTGATCGGTCTTTTCCAGAGACTCATCCACAAGGGCTTCCCACAGTATTTCATGCCCCCGGTGTGCATCGGCACCGCACCAGGGACAGTGCATCCACTGATCTTCCAGGAGTTCACCGCAATGCCTGCAGAATCGAACACGTTCCATAATTACTCATTATATGGAGCTGTGAAGAGCGAATCAAATTTCTGCTAAAGTAATCAGAATCTCCACCGCCTTCCATGCACTTTCTGAAAAATCCTTCTTTTTAAGGAAACCTGAGGCAAAGGCATGAGCCGCATGAATACCGGGGTCGGCTTTGTCTACCCATACCAGTGGGGATGCTCCTGACAACCGTTGTATCTCAGTTAAAGCTGCAACTGAACTCATACTGCCTTTTTTCCACCGGTTCAGCTTCGTTGAGATTTCTTTCAGCCTTGAATCATGTTCCCGGGAGGAGGCAAGTTCGCCAAGCCTCTTAAGCTCCCGTAAAACTACCTGTGTGTATCTGCGTTCATTCATAACAGCTCCGCCGCCAACTCAGCCAGAGAGCTGCGTTCACTTTTGGCCAGGGATATATGTCCG
>DEIH01000232.1 GCA_002352375.1 Spirochaeta sp. UBA2779
GTGCGCGGTGTTTTTCTGGAGGGTACCCCGTTTGGCCTGCTCATCGACCAGTTCTGGCCTCTGGCGGTCATCGGCTTTGTTACCCTCAGTATTGCGGCCTGGCTTTTTCGCCGTCGCATGTACTGATTCACGGATTGTTTGGCGTCTGATCCAAATAAACAGGGGCCATATGGAGCAAAGTCTAATCATGAATTCAGGAGCCCATATGGATATCCCGGAACAGACGCGCTCAAAGCTGAGGCCCTTATGCCATGCTTGTCAACAATGTGAGACAACAGATGAACCAACAGACAAAACAAAGTGAAAAGCTCGGGTTAAAGGAATTTATTCCTAACGCAGTAAACGAGATGAAAAAGAATATGCCCTTGCAGTGGCGGCAGGGCCATTCCCGGGCAAATTCGCCGCTTGGGCGCCCTGCTTTCCACTGCATCCGCTATCAACACTACCCTGTTCGGGACCGCACGTCTTGGCGTGGTCATGGCTCAGGAATCCAAGCTTCCGGATGTTTTTTCACATATCGTCATGACAATTTTTCAGGAGAACAGACCTGTTCCGAATAATCTGGCCTGTGAATTGGAGGAGAAGGAGGCCCTGCCCGGAGAAGAGGTGGCGGCGATTGTTAGGGACTCTTAATCATATTTAAGCAGGGATGCCATTTTGTTTTTAATCAACTTATTATGAGGCATGAACTATGAGTAAAATTAAACATTTACCTCGATCCGCTCAGCGAGAAGTGCTTTTTAAAAGAATCCATAAAAAGCTCACCCTATTATACGGCAAGAAAAAAGGGGGATACACTTTTGACAGGATTAGAAATCTGTTAATGGATTTCGGTGTCAGAGAGAAAAAGAAGAGGGTTAGTGAGAAAGACGTCATTCTGATTACGTACGGAGATTCAATCGTTAATGGTGAAAAAAACTTACGTTTACTCAACGACTTTCTGGTAAAGTACCTTAAAGGAACGATCAACACCGTGCATATCCTCCCATTTTTTCCTTATTCTTCCGACAGGGGATTCTCTGTGATTGATTACAGAAAAGTAAATCCTCAATTGGGTGATTGGGACGACATTAAAAAGATTCACGAAAACTTTGATCTTATGTTTGGTGAAGTGGTTAATCACATATCATCCCAAAGCGGGTGGTTTAAAGAGTTCCTGGGGGGAAACCCAAAATATCGTGATTATTTCATATCTTTCGAATCCGAAAATGCCATCTCCGAAAATGAGCTTCGCAAGATAGCAAGGCCGAGGACATCTCCATTATTGACAAGATTCAAGACAAAGGATGGATACAGGTATGTGTGGACCACCTTCAGTTCCGACCAGATAGATCTGAATTACCATAATCCGGATGTGTTGATAGACGCAATCGATTTATTGCTGTTCTACATAGACAAAGGGGTCGATATTGTAAGATTGGATGCTGTCGCCTATATCTGGAAGGAAATCGGTACAAATTGTGTTAATAGAAAACAGGCACACATAATTCTAAAGATTTTTAGGGTTATATTAAGGCTCGTTGCACCTTATGTTATGCTGCTGAGCGAGGTAAACCTTCCTCAGAACGAAAACATGTCCTATTTTGGAGGAGGAGATGATGAATCTCATATAATATATGATTTCACTTTACCGCCTTTATTACTTTTTTCATTCTACAAAGGGAACGTAAAGAAATTATCGAGATGGGCATCTCATTTAAGAGTGAAATCAGATCTGGATTTCATATTCAACTTTCTTGATTCTCATGACGGGATTGGGTTATCTCCTGTTGACGGCATTCTCACAGAAAGAGAAATAGAGTCTATGATTAATACTGTTAAGAAAAAAGGGGGGCTGGTTTCATACAAAGAAAAAGACGGCAGGGAAATTCCATATGAACTGAATACAACATGGTTTAGCGCTTTAAAAGATGATGATGAAGAATTATCCGTTAGAAAATATTTATGCTCGATTGCAGTGGCATTGTCAATAGACGGTATCCCCGGAATTTACATCCAGAGTTTCTTTGGCATGGAAAACGATTTGAAAAAAGTTTCGAGAACGGGCATAAAAAGAGACGTCAACCGGTCAGAACTCGATATGGCTAAAATCATTGAGGCGTTGGAAGATAAAGATTCAAAAGAGAACAGGATATTCACTCAAGTTACAAATCTGATTAAAGTAAGGACGAGGCAACAAGCATTTCATCCTGCTGCGAGACAAGATGTATTATATCTTAATAATTGCGTTTTCTCAATTTTAAGGGTATCCGGAACAAAAAAGATGCTGGCACTGCATAATGTTTCTGATAGCATACAAAAGATAGACGGAAAAACACTCAAGATGGGAAAAGGACTTGATTTGATCAGCAAGAAAGAGATTCCCGGTGAAATCATACTCGAACCTTATCAATTCATGTGGGTGAACTATTCTTATTAAGAATGAGAACTGTAAAATTAGAAAGGTTATCAGATGAGATCAGATTCACCGTTCTATTCCGTTCATGGCGATGATGCTCCTGAAAAGGGAGATATTATGAAAAAATCTATACTACTAAGCATTTTTTTTATCTTAGCGTTAAATTTCTTTGTGGGATATCAGGCAAATGGAGAAACAGGATTGCCCCCACTCATCCCGATGAACGATTTCTTCAAGAATCCTGAGAAAGTATCCTTTCAATTATCACCGAATGGCCGGCACCTGGCCTTTATGCAGCCATGGAAACATAGAATGAATGTATATATTCAAAAAATCGGCACCGAAAAGGTCACTCGTATTACTAGCGCTGTCAAAAGAGATATCGCCGGCTGCTTTTGGGCGAATAACAAGCGTATCGCCTTTGTTCAAGACAAGGCCGGTGATGAGAATTTCAAGCTGTATGCAGTGGATATTGATGGCTCCAATCTAAAAGAATTAACCCCTTTTGATCAAGTACGAATTCAAATTATTGATGATCTGGAAGAGAATGAAAACGAGATGATTATAGGAATGAATAAGCGTGATAAACGCATCTTTGATGCCTTTCGTATCAATATCAATACGGGCAAAATGAAGATGATCGCCAAGAACCCTGGCAATATTGATGGATGGCTTACTGATAATGATGGTAAATTGCGTATGGCAATCACTTCGGATGGGGTTAATACAAGCCTTTTATATCGACAAAAGGAATCGGATGATTTTCGGATTGTCTTGACCACGGATTTTAGAGAAACACTT
>DEIH01000227.1:0-348 GCA_002352375.1 Spirochaeta sp. UBA2779
GAGTTTACTGGCCCGGGCCGCAGGGTATAGACCGAAGAAGATACCCACAACAGTAGAAAACAGTACTGCAGCGATTACCGCCGGCAGGTTCAGAGAGAACGACCAACCCAGGGCTTTGATACCCAGAGCGCTCAGGCCCAGCCCGCCGATTACTCCGATTATTCCTCCAATCGTTGTTAGAGAAGCTGCCTCGAAAAGAAACTGACGGCGGATTACCCGGGGCGTAGCACCCAGAGCCTTACGTATACCGATTTCCCGGGTCCGTTCGGATACTGATACCAGCATGATATTCATAATGCCGATACCTCCCACCAGGAGGCTGATGGCCGCAACTCCTGAGAGAAAGAG
>DEIH01000227.1:484-5323 GCA_002352375.1 Spirochaeta sp. UBA2779
TAGCTGTTAACTTTCTCAATCTTCTGCAGCCGGGAATCATAGGTACTCACCGGCACATAAACCTGAGAATCAAAACTGTTCCCCATGGAATCTGCCATTGATTCCATTACTCCGATCACCTTGAAACTTCGTGCCTGATTCCGGAATATTCTCACTCTCTGTCCCAGGACATTTCCACCTGGAAACAAAGATTCCGCAATTTCAGCTCCCAAAACCGCTACAGACTCCCGTCTTCGATCGTTTTCATCATTCAAAAACTCACCTGAAGCCACAGAATATTGATAGATTTCGGCATACTCCGGGGATGCTGCCATCACCCGGATGCCTTCCAGTTGATTTTTTCCATAGGAAACAGTGAAGTTTGAAGACACCAGAGGGACCGCTGCAGCAACACCATCCACTTCTGCGGATATTTGATGGGCAAACTCCAGATCAAAAATTCGATTAACACTCTCTGGAGCACTTCTCCCGGCAAAAACCGTAATGGAATTAAGCCCCGCTCCAACGATGGAATCCTGAATACTGTCGGTAGCACTGCCCCCAAGGGTGGTGATGGCAATCACGGACATTACACCGATGATGATACCCAGAGCGGACAGGGATGTTCGCAGTTTGCTGTGGGCAAAATTCTGCAGGGCGAGTTTGAGATTCTCATAGAAAGTCATTCTTCAATCCTCCCGTCCAGGATGCGGATGCATCGCGGGGAAAAGGACCCGATATCAGGATCGTGAGTAACCAGTATCAGGGTGTTCCCGGCATCATGCAGCTCGTTGAAAAGGTTGAGAATCTGATGACCGGTATCCTGATCCAGGGCGCCGGTTGGTTCATCAGCCAACAATAAAGAGGGTTCATTCACCAATGCTCTGGCAATGGCCACTCTTTGTTTCTGACCTCCCGAGAGCTCCCGGGGTAAATGCTTCATTCTGTCGGCCAAGCCTACT
Source organism: Spirochaeta sp. UBA2779 (assembly GCA_002352375.1). Lineage (GTDB taxonomy): Bacteria > Spirochaetota > Spirochaetia > DSM-2461 > DSM-2461 > UBA2779. The sequence goes on from DEIH01000227.1 coordinate 1,426, forward strand.
TTTTCAAGAACATGGGAGGCTCTTTCCCTGCGCAGCTTGGCTGAAACTCCCGCATAAAGCAGAGGCGTTGAAACATTGTCCAGCACGTTCATCCTTGCCAGAAGGTTGAACTGCTGAAATATAAACCCTATCTTCCGGTTCCGTACTTTCGCCAAGGCCTGTTCATCCAGCTTGGAAATATCACTCCCATCCAGCAGCACCGTTCCGGATGTGGGAGTATCCAGACATCCGATAAGATTCATCAGAGTGGATTTCCCCGAGCCTGAGGGCCCCATAACCGAAACCATCTCCCCACGGTCTATCCTCAAATCGATTCCCCGAAGAGCTTTTACCGTTACATCACCCATCACGTAATGCCGGGCTGCATTCCGGGTTTCAATAACGGGAAGCACCGAATTCAAAGATTCAACATTTTTCATAACCACCCGCCTGCTAACGGCTACCGCCGCCGCTGCCCGGGGTACGTCCCCCCGGACCAGATGGAAGACCCAGAAGTTCAAGAACATTTGTACCGCCTGATTCTTTATCCGGTACAGCCTCTATGCCCCCGACCGGCGGTAGGATAAGAATCTTTTCACCAGCTTTCAAACCGCTGAGTACCTGAACCTGAGTTGAGCTGTAATCACTGACAGTAACTGGTGTTGGAAGTACTCCAATCCCCTCGGGAAGTACAATATCCGCGAGTGCACCGCCACCGGGGACTCCCCCTCCACTTCCGCCACCGGCAGATCTTTCAGCTTTTGCAGCTGCTGCTTCTTCGACTGATAAAACAACAAATGCAAGGGTTCTTTCTCCTCTGCTCATAACCGCATTGGCGGGAATCAGAAGTATGTCCTCATCGGCCTCAAGGTATATCTCACCGGCAAATGTAAAATATGGAAGGATCTCAGCCGGAGGATTCTCAATTACAACTTCGGTATCCAGAACCGCAATCCCCTGAGAAGTAACCCGGGCTTCCATTGGAATCATGGAAACTTTTCCACTTACCAGGAGATCGGGATAAGCATCAAATTGAAATTCAACACGCTGTCCCGGAGAGAGATAGGGAGCATCAAGCTCATCAACCTCCACCGTGGCCATCATGGAGGAACGGTCGATAACCCGGACGACAACATCAGCTGCCGAACCGGCCTGCTGAGCTGTAACAAAATCCCCGGTATCGGCATACACTTCGGTAACAACACCGGAAATAGTACTTTTCAGACGGGTATCCTCAAGCTCGGTAGCTTTCATCTGACGTTTAAGATCCAACAGTTCCAGATTCCGCTGGGTTCCAGAGACAAGTTCAGTATCGATTTCAACATCCACTTCGGCAAGATTGAAACGCTGCTGGCTGTCTTCCAGAATGGCAACAGTTTCACCGGAGCTTACCCTATCCCCGGCTGAGACAAAAATTTCTTCAATGTACCCGGCAATAGGGAAAGCCAGATCCGCTGATGCTGCAGGTTCTATATTGCCGCTTATCTCAATACCTTCACGTTTGGTGAGAACTTCAACCTCTACTATTGATAGTTGAACATCCTCTGCAGATACTTCCATCTCAGCGGTTCTACCTGCAAGCAGGTAAAAGATAACAGCTGAGATGATTATTAATACCGGGATGATTAAGAATAGAACAATTTTAAATCTTCTGGTCACTGAAGTCACTCCATTTTATGAACTCTTAAGAATATAAACAAAAAATAAACTCCAAATGTAAACGGTTAATGAACAGAGTAAGAATATTCCGGATAGTGATTAATCCCCTGTTAAGGCCGGAACTAGCCTGACTATTCCAGCATGGAGAGGATTACCCCTCTGACTTTATCCTTCAAAGCTCTATCAGAAAGCTCTTTAAACGATTCAGCTTGAATTCGTTCACCAAAGACAAGATCCACCTTCCCTGGGAGAACAAGCAATGAACCTACTGCTTTCCGCTCCCACAGGCCTTTCATTACAACGGGAACGATATCCGCCACCGCCGTTTTAGCCAGACGGAATGGACCCCGCATAAAGGGCTGCAGCTCCCCGTCTCTGGTTCTATGCCCTTCCGGCAGTATTGCCATTGAGGTTCCACAGGATATAACAGCGTGGGCATCATCAAGACTTTTTAAGGCATCTTGAGTATTTTTATGACTGATTGGAATATTCCCCATTCTCCGGGTGATGGCACCCCATATCGGCCAGTGAAAATGGTCTTCCAGTTCCACTGCTCTGATAAAGTCAGGAATATGCCCATAAAGTATGAAAACATCGAAGAAATTTACATGGTTTGCCATAAAAATAACCGGTTTCCCGGCTATTTTCCCGGATAAACCTGAGCGGACAACTCTGATACCGAAGATAGCCGGGAGGGCACGGCTGAGAAGCTTGATGAGGGGGTCAAATAGCTTTTGATTTCCAATCAGACTCTGTATAAGTACCAGCAGAAGGATAATCAGGAGTATGAAGAAGGCCGAGAAATAGCCGATGAAAGTTGTAAGATAATACATAGGCAATCAGCAGAACATCTTTATCTTACCGGGGTGCACTCTGACATCAATCGGAGTATCACCGAATGTTTCACCATCAGGAGTAAGCATCAGAGGTTTTTCACACCTGAGGGAAATCTCCTTCCCTTTAAAAACCTCAACGGCATCATCATCTACATGCTCACCCTTGAACAGCAGAGGAAAGAGGCTGAGTATCTTTCTTCTGGAAATTCTGTTCAACACAACAACATCAAGTAAACCATCGTCAATCTCCGCTCCCGGGGCCATCAGCATGTTGCCCCCGGTATACCGGGAATTACAGATCTCGGTAAAAACAGCTTTTCTTTTTATCAGGGTACCATCGATTTTAAGCTCGATATCAACAGCTTTTAAAACAATAAGTTCTTCCAGTACACCCAGGATGTAGCTCAAAGATCCGAGCAGCTTGTATTTTCTCGCTCTGTAAGCCACGTTGGAGACAAATCCGGTACCCAGGAGATTTATAAAATGGTGAGATCCTCCACTGTACGTGAACTCTCCCAGATCTATCTCCCTGAAATTACCTGAAAGTACTGCCTTGAGGGCATCATCCTCCGTTAAAACACCAAGATCTTTGATGAAGGAATTTCCGGTTCCCACAGGGATCTGCCCCAGGGGAATCTTCAACTCTTTTTTGTTCTTCAGCAGTCCGTTTATCACTTCAAAAAGAGTGCCGTCCCCACCGACGGCCAGTATCCCGTCAAATATTTTTACATCAATCGACACTGCAATATCGATGGTATTCCCGGGAAACTCTGATATCAGTAAATGAGCCTCATGTCCGTTCTCATTCAGAATACCGGATGCCCGATGGGCAGCTTTTAATCCATGCTTATTACCTGCATGGGGATTTACAATAAGTGCGAGATTCATGCTGAATGATTAAACTTGTTTTAATTTCTCACGTCAAGCTTCCTGATTTTTCCATTAATACTGGAAAAAGAATAGATTTAACATCTTTCTAACAAAATCCTAAACAAAAGATAACCGAGATGGCTTTTTATCTGTATCAAGTTTAATGAAGAAAACCATAAGGAGAATACAATGGATTTTCGTAAGACAATCATTTTAGCGCTGATTATCGCCATGCCTGTCCTCGTTTATGCCGCCGGATCCAGTGAGACTGAGGGTTCAACGCTATCCGGTTCAGTCAAGATTGCCGGGAGCAGCACTGTATACCCCATTTCAGTAGCTGTTGCAGAAGAATTTAACCACATCCACCCCAAGGTTGAAATACCCATTCAATCAACCGGTACCGGTGGCGGATTTAAGAACTTTTTCATCCCGGGAAAAACTGATATCAATGATGCCAGCCGCCCTATCAAAGACTCAGAGAAAGAAGCAGCGGCGGCTAACGGGATTGAAGCTATTGAATTCCGGGTTGCAACAGATGCAATCACTATTGTTGT
>DEIH01000272.1:0-7350 GCA_002352375.1 Spirochaeta sp. UBA2779
AACGGTCAGCAGGAGCTGGTGGAAACCATCACCGGCCTCAGGCAGCCTCTTTCCGGTTCCATATTCATGAAGGGAAAGCCCCTGGACCATGCGGATGCCCGTAAGGCCCACACTCTGGGTATCACCCACGTTCCCGAAGAAAGAATAAAATACGGAATTGTTCCCAACCTGCTCCTCTACGAAAATTCGGTACTCAAACAGCATCGGGATGCCCCTTTCAGCAATTGGGTTCAGATGGATTACGCTGTAATCAAGAAACATGCCGAGAAGCTTGTAAACGGCTTTCACGTTGATACCCCGTCTATCAACACCCGTATTAAAAACCTCTCAGGGGGCAATATTCAGAAGCTCATACTGGGCCGGGAGATTTCCGGCAACCCGGATCTTCTTATCGCCGCCCATCCCACCTACGGGCTGGATGTGGGTGCCACAGAATATGTCCGCAAACAGATTATTGAACTCCGGGACCATGGCGGAGCGGTGCTTTTAGTCTCTGAAGACCTGGACGAACTGTTCATGGTCTGCGACCGCATCGCCGTGATGTTCGAGGGTCACTTCATGGGTGAAGTAACTCCGGATTCCTGCACAGTTGAAGAGATTGGGCTGATGATGGCCGGATCCACCCTACAGGAGGCATAAGTTATGCAGATAGACCTTCTCCCCCGGGAAAAAAGCACTGCGGGGCTCAACCTCCTCATCCTTCTCGGTTCGCTGTTAACAGGACTTCTGGCGGTAAGTGTGATATTCGCCATAAATGGAGTGAATCCGGCAGTGGCCATTTTTGCCATATTCAAAGGCTCCTTCGGAAGCTGGTACGGCATCAAGGAAACCATTACCAAGGCCATACCCCTTATCCTGATCGGCAGCGGCCTGGCTGTGGCCTTTAAAGCGAAATTCTGGAATATCGGTGCTGAGAGTCAACTCCTTGTAGGCGCTATATTCGCCACATGGATGGGACTCACCGTCGGCCCTCACCTTCCAGCGGTTCTTCTTGTCCCCCTGATGTTTGTTTCGGCCTTTATCGGCGGGGCACTCTGGGGTATGGTTCCGGCGGTATTAAAAGTACGCTTCGGCATCAACGAGGTTATATCAACCCTGATGCTCAACTACATTGCTGCCGAGTTTGTAAAGTACCTGGTGGTAGGTCCCTGGAAAGGAAAAACCAAGGGGGGATACCCCTACACCGACGATCTGCCGGCTCAGGCTATACTGAAGCACCTCCATTATACACGTATCTCACCGATACTTCTGGTACTGGCGGTGATTGCCGCTCTCATTCTGGGCTGGATGGTATACCGCAGCCGCTTCGGTTATGAGATCAGGGTTATCGGGGAGAATACCCACGCCGCCCGTTATGCGGGAATAAACTTTTTCCGCACTTCAGTGCTGCTGATGGCCGTTTCCGGAGGCATGGCCGGACTGGCCGGTGCCGGAGAACTGATGTCTATCCATCACTACCTGAGTTACCCGGAAACATTGAGTGCCGGATACGGGTTCACTGCCATTATCGTGGCCTGGCTGGCCCGGCTGAATCCGGCCTTCACCATTGTATCAGGACTCTTTTTCGCCGGTATAATCGTCGGCGGGGATGCTATACAGATTTCTATGGGGATGCCTGCCGCTACGGTAAATGTCTTTAATGGAATGATTCTGATTTTCCTCATTATGGGGGACTTTTTCATCAGTCACCGCGTCAGGATCCGCTTCGGGAGTACCGTCCATGCTTGATATTATTGTTTCTGTTCTCACACGTACCATTATCGCCGGTACCCCGCTGCTCCTGGCCACTCTGGGGGAGATACTATCGGAAAGGGGCGGTATTCTGAACCTGGGGATTGAAGGGGTGATGTCCGCTGGGGCTGTTACCGCTTTTATCGTTACCTACACCACCGGTAACCCCTGGCTGGGGATGCTGGCCGGTATTCTGATCGGAATGATACTCTCAGGCCTCCACGGTTTTGTGAGTATCAGCCTTCGGGCGAATCAGGTAGTCAGCGGTCTGGCTATTACGATGCTGGGCCTGGGACTGAGCGGTTTATTCGGCAAGCCCTACATCGGGCGCCCTCTGCCGAACCGCATGCCCCGACTGGATATTCACGGTCTCTCGGATATTCCGATACTGGGCGGTTTGTTATTCAACCACGACTGGTATGTGTATCTCTCGGTTGTTATCGGTATTGTTATATGGTTTATTCTCAAGCACACCGGAATGGGAATTACCCTGCGGTCGGTGGGAGAAAATCCCAAAGCCGCCGAATCCCAGGGCATCAAAGTGAACCGGGTTAAGTATTTTGCCGTAATGGCCGGCGGCGGCCTGGCGGGAATGGCCGGAGCCTATCTCTCCACAGCTTACAGCGGTTCCTGGAACGAAGGGATAACCGCAGGCCGGGGATGGATCGTTATCGCCCTGACAATTTTCGCCCTCTGGCAGCCCGGGGGCGCCTTCCTGGGAGCCTACCTCTTCGGCGGTATTTTTGTTCTCCAGTACATGCTCCAGCCTCTGGGAATTTCTCCAAACCTGCTCTCAATGCTGCCTTATGTCGCCACCCTGCTGGTACTGTTTATCTACGGTCTGTCCAAATCCGGTCAGCGACGGATGAACGCCCCGGCCACTCTGGGTGAGCCTTATGTAAGGGGTGAACGTTAACGGAGCCGGGGAGGAAGATGTATAAACTTATTTTCGTCGATGATGAGGATATCGTCCGTGATGGTATTTCCTCCCGTATCCCATGGGGGGATAACGGTTTCGATCTGGTTGGTACATTTGACAATGGATTAGCAGCTCTTGAATATATTGAAAATCACGAAATTGATGTCGTACTTTCAGATATCAGTATGCCTCTGATGGACGGTCTGACACTCAGCGGTAAAATTGCCGATACTCAACCCAGAATTCAGGTATTACTGCTTACAGGATTCGAGGAATTCCAGTACGCCAGGGAAGCTGTCCACCATAGGGTGAAAGAGTTTCTGCTCAAACCGATAACCGCCGTTGAACTGAAAGAGGTGCTGGAACGCACCCGGGAGGAGTTGGATCGGCTCAGGAGCGCTGAAGAAGAACAGGAACACCTTCAGGAATTACTGGAACGCAGCCTTCCGTTATTGAGAGAGAGGTTCTTTTACAGTCTGGCTTCAGGACGTCTATCAGTCAAGGATATCAACCGGCGCAGTGGATTTTTCGGGTGGAGGGATAAAGAAGGCTGCTACCAGATCGTTATCGCATCACTCCCTGATAACTGGGAAGAGATTACCCGGCTTACTCTGACAGAGGAAACCAGAGGATTGATATCTGAATACGATGTGGTTTTCAGCAATCGGAATGAAGCTCTTGTGATGCTCCTTCAAGGAGACAACGGCGAGAATCTTGATAGAAAATCCTGGGAGATATCCGGGCGGCTTTTCTCCACCGCACTCAGCTTGAGCGATTCCCCGGTAACAATAGGTATCGGAGAAACCGTCGAGAAGCTGGAAGATGTTAATAGAAGCTACCTCGGTGCGGGAAACGCCATCGATCATGCCAGAGTTCTGGGCTTTACCATGATACAGTCAATCAACGAAGTAAGGAAAAAGAACCGCGTTTCTCAGGAAGCCTTTATCAGCCGGGCCAGATATCTTGTTAAAGCGCTGAGAGAGGGTGTTCGGCATACAGCACAACAGGCTCTGGATGATATTTTCAGAATGTTTGAGGAAAGCTACCTGACATCAACAGATGTCGTAGGTTATCTGGCACGGCTCCAGTATCATCTCTCGGATTATATTGATGAAATGGGACTCGGGGAAAACAATGATTTTGAAAACCTCTCTCTGACAGCAGAGCCTCGCAGATTCACAAGATTGGCCGATGCCAGACGGTATTTTACGGATCAGATAAACAGGATTGAGGAGAATGTACGAAAAAGAAGAGAGCACGCGGTTCTCTCCCGTATCGACAAAGCCAGAAGTCTCATTAACGAACGTTTCGCGGATAAGTCATTTTCTCTGCAGAACATCTGCACAGAACTGTTTCTGAGTAACAGTCAATTCAGTGCTCTGTTCAAAGAAGGAACCGGGCAAACCTTTGTGGAGTATCTCACTGAAATCCGCATCAATGAGGCAAAAAGACTGCTGAAATCCACTGATATGAAGAGCTATGAAATCGCCGACAGTGTGGGGTACCAGGATCCCAGATACTTCTCAAGCCTCTTTAAGAAGATTACCGGTTTCACGACAACTGAATACAGAAAAGAGCTGGAAAACTGATGCACCGACTATTCGGGAAACTGGGAACTCTGGAATCCCGTTTCTATCTTATCTTCACATTGTTGTTCTTCGCTACCATTCTGACGATGCAGATTATTTCTACTCGTTTCACAATCAATTCTCTCAGAAATTCCACTTTAGAAAATAACCGCCTACTGGTAAATGAACTGGTGAACCAGATTGACACCTACATTGAGAGTATGGAGAGAATTTCAGATGCTGTTGTTGAGGACAGGGACGCACAGGCGTTTCTGGAATCTCCACTCCCGGAATCAAAGTCCAGCAAATCTCTGCAGGATCGATTTGCCTCCTACATCCGGGCCAGGGACGATATCTCTTCCATTGTTCTTTTCAGACAGGATGGTAAAGCTATAAGCGGTGACGGAGCCGATTCTTCTGAGTTCTCAGAATACCGTAATTCCCCCTGGTATCAGAATGCACTGAAAGCAGAAGGGAAAACTGTTGCATCCACTGCTTATGTACAAAACCTTGTCCCCGGGAACTATTCCTGGGTAGTTTCCCTGAGCACACAGATACTGAAGCCCCGGGACAAGAGTCCTCAGGGCGTTCTTTTAGTTGACCTCAAGTTCAATCGTATAAAGGAATTATGCGAGTCTTTAGTGATAGGTGAAAAAGGGTATGATTTCATTATAGACTCTATGGGAAATTATATTTACCATCCCTCCCTGCAGCTTGTATACAGCAATCTGAAGCATGAACCAATTGATGCTCTACTTCCACTGTTGGAGAATGAACACCCTCTTTTCAGATTAGACGGCCGTAACTACCTGATAGCCCACTCAGAACGAACCGGCTGGTATGTTATCAGTGTATCCTTTGACAGCGACCTTGTTACCGGATGGCCTTATGTTCAATTGATGAATGCACTGATCGGGCTGGTACTTTTTCTCATAGTCGGCATGGTAACCAACTTCATATCAAAAGGTATCACCCGTCCACTGAGGAAATTGCAGGGCGTTATGAAGAGTGTGGAAACCGGCGAATTCAGAACTGCCGGAAAAATTGATGCTACTGATGAGATAAAAGAACTGGCCCGGGAATACGACATTATGGTAGGCCGAATCGAAGAACTGATTGAGGAGAATGTTCTGGAGCAGGAACTTAAAAGGAAGAGCGATCTGAAAGCTCTGCAGGCTCAGATAAATCCCCATTTTCTGTACAATACCCTGGATTCAATAATCTGGATGGGGGAAATGCAGAAATGTGATGAAGTTGTTAAGATGACATCTGCTTTGTCCCGCCTTTTCCGCATCAGTATCAGTAAAGGCCATGAGCTCATCAATCTCAGAGATGAACTGGAACACGTCAGATCATACCTCACTATACAGGAAATGCGGTATAAAAATAAATTCCGATATCTTATCGATATTCCCGAAGAACTGATGGATTGCACTGTTTTAAAAATAACACTCCAGCCCCTGGTGGAAAATGCTATATACCATGGGATCCGAAGTGTTGATTATGAGGGGCTCATTGAAATTGGCGGTTACCGTGATAACGAGGATATTATACTGACCGTAAAAGACAATGGCGAAGGAATGGATAATACCACCCTAACTGCATTAGTAACCGAAGATCCTGAACAGCAGCAGGGCACAGGAGTCCGGAATGTTCATGAACGTATCAGATTGTATTTCGGCAATGAATACGGACTGAGTTATGAAAGCACAATTGGAGGGGGAACCCTCATAAAAATACATATCCCGGGTAACAGGAGTACAAAACCATGAAATATCTTTTCTTCTTCATCGGCAGCCTTGCCGTTGCACTGATGATATTCCTGGCTCTCACGTTCTCCTTTAAACCGGGGAAAACAGACGAATTGGAACTGGAAAAACCCATTGTTGTTGTTGTAAAAGCGACGGTTGCCGGACAACCTATGAATTTCTGGAGTGTTGTACAGCAGGGTATCAATGAAGCGGCTAAAGAGTTTGGAGTTGAAGTTATTATAACCGGGCCGGATCATGAGAGGCAGATAAACCGGCAGGTAAATATCCTCAACACAGTTATAGAAGAAAATCCGCCGCTTATTATACTGGCCGCATCGGATTATTACCTGCTGGCCGAATCGGTCAGTGCTGCCGAAAAGAAAGGAATCCCTGTAATTACAATGGATTCAGCTGTTAATTCCCCCTACCCCGTTTCTTTTATAGCAACAAACAATGTGGAAGCCGGAATCAAGGCAGGAAATGAGATGAACCGCCTGCTGTCAGAAGGTGGAGATGGGGCCATAGCCATAGTCAGCCATATCCGTGAAACGGCAACCGCTATTGAACGTGAAGCCGGGGTAAGACAGGCCCTTGAGAAACAGACCATCACCGGAACCTGGTACAGTGAAAACGATCAGGAAATAGCCTATGAAAATACTATGGAGATTTTAAAGGATACTTCTGTAAAAGGTATCGTGGCTCTCAATGAAATTGTAACTCTGGGCGTAGCTGAAGCGATTAGAGATTCTGAGGCTTCCAACCGGGTAATGGTAGTCGGATTCGACAGTGCACCCCGGGAACTGGCCTTTCTCGAGGAAGGGATTATCAATGCTACCGTCGTACAACGTCCTTACAATATGGGCTATATGTCTATAAAAACTGCCGTAGAATACTTAAAAGGCGAAAAAATTGCCTCACTTATCGATACAGGATCAGTTCTTATTACTGCAGAGAATATGTTTAAACGGGAATATCAGGAGCTTCTTTTTCCGGTGAATGACGAATAGTCTGTATTTTTTCAGAGAAATTTCAACAATCTCCGGAAAATAGTTGATTCCATGAAACCCTATGCCTGAATGATAATTCATACCACAAAGGGAAATTTGAAAAAATGCGATTTATCAAACTTCCTCCTCCTAAGGAGATTACTTTTGAACGAATCAGTCCTTTCTATGAAAGGCATCCATAAGCGTTTCATGGGCGTTCATGCCTTAAAAGGTGTTGATTTTAATCTTAAATCCGGTGAGATTCATGCCCTGGTGGGAGAAAACGGTGCCGGGAAATCAACGATGATGAAAGTTCTCACCGGTATTTATGAGAAAGATTCCGGGGAGATTCAATTTCAAGGCAAACTATTTAACCCGCATAATCCTACACAGGC
>DEIH01000272.1:7400-7700 GCA_002352375.1 Spirochaeta sp. UBA2779
CAGAACATTTACATAGGCCGGGAAACGATGAAAAGCGGCGGCCTTTTTCTCGATGATAAAGGACAGAACCAGAGAGCCGAAGCGCTGTTCAATCGACTGAATATGAACATAGACCCCTCGGAAACCCTGAGCCGGCTCACTGTCGGCAAGCAGCAGATGGTTGAAATAGCCAAGGCGGTATCCCACGATCTGAAAGTTCTGATACTGGATGAACCCACCGCTGCACTCACCGAAACTGAGATTGAAGAACTTTTCACCATTATGAGAGACCTCGCATCCAAAGGTGTTGCGATGATTTAC
>DEIH01000138.1 GCA_002352375.1 Spirochaeta sp. UBA2779
CCGTAAACCGAAGAGCCTTAGATTCTACTAAACTGTTTCCTGAAGCTGAAAAAATTATTGTTGAAATCGGGTTTGGCATGGGGAATGCCACACGGCAGATGGCAAAAGAGCATCCAGAGTGGGGGATAGTTGGTATCGAGGTACATAAACCTGGTGTTGGAAAACTGCTTTGGTGGATTAATCAGGATAGTCTGAAAAATCTTTTCATCATTGAACATGATGCTGTCGAAGTTTTTTCAGAATTCTTACCAAAGAGCAGCATTGATGGAATCCATATATGGTTTCCCGATCCATGGCCGAAGAAAAGACATTATAAAAGACGCCTGATTCAGGCGGATTTTACCGGAAAGTTATTGAAAGTTCTTAAATCCGGCGGGTACATACATGCTGCTACCGATTGGGAACCTTATGCCAATCACATCCTGGACGTTTTTAACAAAACACCCGGATTGAAGAACAGGTATGCACTCTGGGCCGATAAACCCGATTATCGCCCGGATACAAAATTTGAGAAGCGCGGAATTGAAGCACGAAGAATAATTCGGGACATTATATTTGAGAAGGAGTAACTATGAGCGAGCTAATTAACCCGTTTCTACAGAAGTATGCCGAGATTGCCGACCGGCAGAATCGAATACCGGCTGAACTGTATGAGAAATATTCAGTGAAAAGAGGCTTGAGGAATTCTGATGGCACCGGAGTTCTGGTTGGACTTACTGAAATCGGTCAAGTACATGGCTACATCATGGATGAAGGAGAAAAGACTTCTGTACCGGGTGTTCTCCGATACCGGGGTATCGATCTGAAGGATATCGTTAACGGGTTTCAAAGTGAAAAAAGATCGGGATTTGAGGAAACGGCGTTTCTTTTGCTTTTCGGCTATCTGCCTGAGCAGCAGGAGCTGGCAGATTTTTCCTCCCGGTTAGGAGAACTGCGTGAACTACCTCCGAATTTTATTGAAGATATGATACTTAAAGCACCCAGCATGGACATCATGAATAAAATCGGGCGATCGGTTCTTTCTTTGTACTCCTTTGATGATTCAGCGGACTCCACTGACATACCGAATGTACTCCGTCAGAGTGTACAGCTTCTCAGCCGTTTCCCTTCAATCGCAGCTTACGCCTATCAGGCTAAAAATCACTATTATGGAGGGGCCAGTCTCTTTCTTCACAAACCTGATCCTCTGAAGAGTACAGCAGAAAACATGCTGATGATGATACGTGAAGATCAGTCTTATTCTTCCCAGGAAGCCGAAATATTAGATCTCTGCCTGGTTCTTCATGCCGAGCACGGGGGTGGAAATAACTCTGCATTTACCACACATGTGGTGTCTTCTTCCGGAACCGACACTTATTCTGCTATTGCAGCTGCTGTGGGATCTTTAAAGGGTCCTCTTCATGGCGGTGCTTCGGGAATGGTCCGTATCATGATGCAGGATATTATGAAGAATGTAAAAGACTGGGCCGATGAAGAAGAGGTAAGCAGATACATCAGAAAAATTCTCAAGAAAGAAACCTTTGATAAGAAAGGTCTGGTTTACGGTATGGGACATGCTGTTTACACCAAATCAGATCCTCGGGCAGAATTGCTCAAGGTGAAAGCTTATGAACTTGCCAAAACTACCGGGAAAGAAGAAGAATTCGGGCTTTATATCATTGTAGAAAAAGTAACCCCGGTTATATTTGCCGAAGTAACCGGGTACAGTAAGGATCTCTGTGCCAATGTCGATTTTTATTCAGGTTTTGTGTACTGCTGTCTCAACCTTCCCCGGGAACTTTTTACACCGCTATTTGCTGTTGCCCGGATTGCCGGCTGGTGCGCTCACCGTGTTGAAGAGATTGTTTCCGGCGGCAGGATTATCCGCCCTGCTTACCGGAGTATCACCCGCAGCCGTCCCTATCTGCCGACAAAGGAAAGAAATTAGATTTCGCTGAGATTCAATACGAAAAAAGGGGCCGCCCTTTCGGGACGGCCCCACTCCTTTTCAGAGGGACAGGCATCCGGTGGAAGCTGTCCATGAAGATTAAGTCTCTTTCTGACTGGCCGAAATTATATCCTGAGCCACTTTTCCTGAAACCGGATCGTAATGACTGAACTCCATCTCATAGGCTCCTGTGCCGGAGGTAAGCGATTTCATATCGATGGCATAGGTAAGCAGTTCTCCCTGGGGGACCACGGCTTTGATTGATTGTATGCCGCCGCCTATGGGAGATTGGTCCTGCACACGGCCACGTTTACTGGAAAGATCTGAGAGAACGTCACCAAGATACTGGTCTTCCACAAAAATTGTCAGATTCACCATGGGTTCCAGCAACGTGGGACCACATTTCTCGCAGGCTTGCCTCAAGGCATTTTTTGCAGCTAATTTGAAGGCCATTTCCGATGAATCCACAGGATGCTCTTTACCGTCAAAAACACTCACGCTGATATCAACAAGGGGGTAGCCGGCAAGAAATCCTTCCTGCATGGCTTCTCTTAAGCCTTTCTCTATTCCCGGAAAATATCCCCGACTGATAGAACCGCCCTTGGTATCGTTGGTCATCTCAAAATCTTCACCACGTTTGAGAGGCTTGGCTTTGATGAAAACCTTGGCATACTGACCGTGTCCGCCGGTCTGTTTTTTGTGAGCATACTCAGCTTCTGCGGACTTAGTGATAGTTTCTCTGTAGGGGATTCTCGGTTTACGCGTAAGAACTTTTATCTTTGAGTCCTTTAAAAGTTTCTCAAAGATGCTGTTTATGTGCATCTCACCCATACCGGCTATCACCGTTTCTTTGGTTTCTTCATCAAAGCCAATCGTAAAGGTAAGATCCTGCTCAGATATCCGGTGAAGATAATCATTCATCTTATCTTCATCCTTCTGGTTTTCCGCACTGATAGCCAATGAATGAACCGGAGAGGGGAGTGAGAGAGGCTTAAAATGAATCTTAGATGATACACCGCTGATTGTATCATTTGTGTGAACAGATTCCAGCTTCACTACAGCACCGAGATCTCCAGCTACCAGTTCTGTTGTCTCTTTCAGAGATTTTCCATTAATATTGTAAACTTTTGAGATCCGCTCTTTCTTATCGGTTCTGGTGTTGTATACCTCTCCTGCTTTCAGTACACCGCTGACAACTTTCAGGTAACTGATTTTTCCGGAAAATTTGTCAATCGAAGTCTTATAGACAAATCCTGAAAACTCACCTTTATCGTCATAGGGTACTGTATCACCGTCTTCCAGAGGTTCAGAGTCTCTTCCAGGTGCAGGGCAGAGTTCGGAGAGGATATCAAGAAGATCGGTGATACCGGTACCCAGCTCTGCAGAACCGCAGAGAACAGGAACGAAGTTATTGGCAGCCATACCTTCATTCAAACCTTT
>DEIH01000026.1:0-13093 GCA_002352375.1 Spirochaeta sp. UBA2779
ATGCCGGCCGGTGAGCAGTTCCACCTCGATCAACCAGTAACGCTCCGAGGCTCCTAGAAGCCTGTACCGCAGCCGGGCTTCCTTCGCCCCGGAAGTTTCGGCCTTCACCCGGCGGGAGGTGTTGGTACGGCCGTCTTTCTTCAGCCAGTCAGTCAGTTCTCCCTTGGTGTTCTCTGGAGGAGATTCAACTACCGCCCAGTAAATTTTAGAAACATCCCGATCCCGGAAGGATGCGGCCAGCCGGGAGAGAGCCTTAGAGGTTTTTGCAAGAATCAGGACGCCGCTTGTCGGCCGATCCAGCCGGTGGGGCAGGCCCAGGAAAACATTGCCCGGTTTGCTGTCTCTTACTTTCAGATAAGCTTTCACCTGTTCAAGAACGCAGGTGTCACCGGTTTTATCCCCCTGAACCAGCATGCCTGCAGGTTTATTCACGGCGATTACGTGGTTATCTTCGTAGAGAATCTCCGGGGCATTCATGATGGAGTAGTGTACAGAGTGATCAGCGGTGGTGCCAGAGGTGGATTATAGGCCCTAAAGAATTACCTGATTATCCTGTTATTTGAATCAATTCCAAAAAAGGTAATGGCTTCCGAGTTCTCAAAATAAACTGAGAAGCATTAAAAGAGCAGGATAAAGTCACTGATATTAATACCGAGGCCCTCCATCTGGCAAAACGCTGTAAAAACCAATTGATTATCGAACATGTTCATCTAAAAAATTTTTGATATTACACAAGCCTCCTTCTTGCAAAGTTAAAGGCAGTAGCCCAAGTATGATTTATATCATTACTTTATATACATTTATTTGTTTATATCAAACATTCCATATTGACATTGATGGTTTGTAACAAAATAAAGTATTTTATTGACAGGTTATATTAACCTGTGATAACCTATTGTTGTTTAACATGTTCAACCAACTGAAAAGGATCGGGAATTGAGAAAGCGCACGACAATGGACGATGTCGCTCAGGCGGCGGGTGTATCAAAAAGTACTGTAAGCTATGTTCTTTCAGGCAAGAAATCCATCAGCGATGAAGTTGTTGCGGCAGTCCATACCGCTATTGACTCCCTCGGGTATACGCCAAGAATTTCAACTCCCAAGCTTTCTAAAAAACTGAAAGTCCTCTCCTTTTGCATACCCCTGCACCGTGAACGGGATTTCAGCCAGGATTCTTACTTCTTACCCTTATTGGACGGAGCATATTCTGCGGCAGTTCAGGCGGGATATGAACTATGCATCAATCCTGTAGCGATTGAATCACCTGTCACACTGGATCAGTTCTTCAACGATCTTCCATTGTTTGATGGAATAATCCTCGCAAACCTCCAGGCGAGCCACCTTTTTCGGGAAGCGATTCATTCAGCGGGGATTCCCTACGTCTTGAATGGTACACCCGAACCTGATGAGCGGGATTCTTCATTTTATGTGGATGTTGATATCGTCGGCGCGGCATACCAGGCATCCCGCCTCCTGGCGGCGAAGGGACATAAAAATATTTATTACCTGGAGATGATGGATGAACTTGTTCAGAGTCATGGTCATATCGAGGGGTACAAGATAGCCCACAAAGAAGCCGATTTACCCTGGATAGATGCCAACCTCGCCCATGCCAGGGTTAACATGGATGAATGCCAGAAACTTGTTGAAGGGTTACTGTCTGAAAGAAATGATATAACCGCTTTTGTCGCTGCCAACGATATCATGGCACGTGGTGTTCTCTTCGCCTTGATGAATGCAGGTATTCCCGTTCCAGGGAAGAAAGCCGTTGTTGGAATGGGCGGGAGTATGACCTCATATAACTCGATTCCCCGTCTGACTACCGTTGACTATCAGCCTTATATGAACGGACAGACAGCGGTGAAAATGCTCATCGATATCATCGAGAGACGAAGGATACAGCCATCGCATGTCCTGATTCCAGGGCAGCTGATTGAACGAGATACAGTTTAACAGACCCAAGTGTCTGTGAGCTATATAGAAAAAAAAGGAGAAGTTAAATGAAAAAACTTCGTATCGTATTAATCTTAGCCCTCTTCATATCGTTGGCAATGCCGTTGATTGCCGGCGGTTCAAATGAGGAGGCGGCGGGTCCTGTAACTATTACGTACTGGGACTTCAAATTCGAAGAAGAAGTAAGTGGAGCGGCTTTTCGCGAAATGGATGCGTTGTTCATGGAGGACAATCCCGACATCATTATCAATCACGTGGCCCAATCAGAAGATGGTTACTATGCTGCGCTGATGGCAGCTTTCACAGCCGGCACTGATGTTGATGTTATTCTGACCCATACCGACAATCGCGGTTGGAATCTCAGTGACTTTTTTACAACTCTGGACGATTCGATCGCAGACGTCAAAGGTGACTATGCACCCGCAGCACTTGCTGCATGTTCTGAGTCTGGAGATGCAAACAAGAATATCAAGATGCTTCCACTTACGTCACAGGGATTGGGAATCTACTACAACAAGGCCAATTTTATCAAAGCCGGCCTTGATCCCGAGAAGGCACCAGTAGAATTGAACGAGTTCCTGGCTGCATGTGAGGCATTGAAAGCCGCCGGTATACCTCCCATCATTATGGGTAATCAGGGAAGTGGATACTCAATCGATTTTCTCTACCGTGTTGTTCTGGCGACATTTTATGGTAATGGAATTGACGGTTTTAAAGATGGCAGCTCCAATTTCACTGACTCCGAATATGTCGAAGCCAGTCGCATTATCAAATCCCTCTTCGAGATGGACTATGTCAATGTAGAGAACCCTTCAATTGCATACTTCATGGATGCCATCAATCTTTTCAAGTCCGGTGAAGGCGGATTCTTTGTTGGCCTGACTTCAGATATAGCACATTGGAAAGATTTTGGTGACGCACTTGGTTATGAGAATGTCGGTTACTTCTCAAGCTTTGTCGCCCCGGATGCAAAATACCCGAATGCTCAGGTAAACCAGGGTGCCGGTATCGCCCTTGCCTCAATAAATTACAGCAAGAACGTCGAAGCAGCTGTCAAATATATTAAGTCCTACACCTCTGGTGAACGGGGTAAGGTATTCATGGATGCCTCCGGTGCAATCGTTCCAAACTCCACAATTCCCATTGATTCGTCCAATGCGATGCTGTCAGATATTCTTGATAAAATGAGTATGTACGCCGCTCCTGATATCATGACCAGGGTTCCAGGCGGAATGGTTGGAGATTTTTACAATATCGCCTCCCTCTTCTTCCTGGCTGATGAGATCAGTTTGGATGAATACATAGAAAAACTTCAGAAAATATACGAAACAAACATGTAATCTTTATCGGCGGAGCCCTGATGAGCTTCGCCGAATTCCACCATCAAATATGTCGTGATTTTCACCGACTTAAGAGATCTCAGAGGGGGTTGCTGGAATGAATGGTAATCGAAAAAAAAGCCTGACAAGCGAAGGTCGGGATGCATGGATTCTAATCCTTCCTCTTCTGGTACTCATGATCGTCTTCATACTCATACCGGTCATGTCAAATTTCTACTACAGCATGACAAAATGGAAAGGTATTGGTACTCCGGAATTCATCGGACTGAGGAATTATTCAAAGCTCCTCACTGATGAGCGATTTTTCAGTGCATTAAAGACTATGGGAACCCTCATCTTATACATTCCCCTTGGGGTACTGCTCCCTCTGATTATCGCTGCGATTCTCCGGGATGGCTTGAAGGGTTGGAAGTTCTTCCGATCGATACTGTTTCTTCCAAATATTCTCGGTGCAGTTATTCTCGGTACACTTTTTTCCGTTTTATTCAGCCAGGTGGGGCCTCTGATTCAATTCTTGTCCAGTATCGGGGTTGAAGATGCAGTCCGTATTAACCTGTTGGGTAAATCCAGGACCGCTATTCAAATCCTGTCGCTGTTGTTCGTCGTGTGGTTACGTCTCGGCTTCGGATGTATCTACTTCCTGGCCGCTATGGGCGGCATCGACAACAGTTATTATGATGCGGCAAAAATCGACGGTGCCGGCTGGTGGCAGACATTCTTCAGAGTGACAGTTCCAAGTGTTTCCTTTGCCATTCAGTTTTTTACGGTTCTCGCTTTTATCGAGGTGTTCGCCCGGATGTACAGCATGATTTTCTCTCTTACAGGGGGGGGGCCTGGCTATGCTACATACACGCTTGAATTCGGTGTGTACCGCATCGGGTTCATAGGATTCCAGCGAGGATATGCCTCTGCATGGGCCGTTGTACTATTTCTGTTTTGTGCCATTATCGCCCTGGTCCAGATTCGATTAATCCGAAAAAGCGAGGCCGCATAATGACCACAAGCTATCGCCGTCTCAGCACCCGATTATTGATATATATTATATTAGTCGTTTTCGCCCTGCTTTCTCTTTACCCAATATTTTTCGCTCTGAACAGCAGCCTGAAAAACGATTACGAATATACGAATGATAAGCTTGCACTTCCTTCAAGCCCTACGCTTGATCAATACGAAAGTGTACTGATTAATTACCGAATGCTGCGATACATGGGTAATACGATCCTGTCGGTTTCGATCGGGACCTTATTGTATATGCTCATCTGCTCATTCGCCGGTTTTGCCTTTGGTCAGCTGCGATTTCGAGGACGTTTATTGGTGTTCACACTTGTCCTTTTTCTACAAATCTTCCCCCAGATGGTTATTGCCAGCCAGGTCTATCAGATCGCAAGTAAGCTCGGACTGTTGAATACCAGGACCGGTATCATCCTCGTATGGTGTGCCTATTTCGCACCCTTCGGTACATACATCATGACAACCTACTTTGTCGGTATTCCCCGGGAGCTTCTCGAGGCCGCTCGAATCGACGGTGCCGGCCTCTTCCGTCAGCTATTCTCGGTTATGTTGCCGGTAGCGAAACCCATGCTCGGAACCATCGGTATAATCGGGGCATTGGGAATGTGGAACGAGCTGCCGTTTGCACTTCTGTTTCTTCAGAAACAGGAATTACGGACTCTAATTCAAGGCATCGCTCTGATGCAGGGAGAATACGGTCTGACTGTTCCGACGATGAGCGCGGCCGTTCTTGTTTCAGCATTCATACCATTGTCTCTCTTCGTCGTTTTCCAGAACCACGTCACCATGGGTGCCACCGCTGGCTCAGTAAAAGGTTAGGGATGAAAGCTTGAATCTTATGAAAAGATCACCAGACTTTAAAGAATTCCAGAATCTATTATCAGGGAAAATCACACCTTCTCGAGTTCCCATTACCGACCTCTATATTAATGATGAGATTCTTCAGCAGTATGTTGAGAACATCCTGGAAGGTACCTGGATTCCACGAGAAGAGAATCTCGATGGATATTATCGCAACTATGCCCTCTGTTATTTGAATATGGGTTTTGATTACATACCTCTCCACTTTTGGATAGAGACAACTTTTGTCAATTTTCCTCAACCTGAAAGCTGGATCAGCTCCGGGACGATGGGGCTGGTTAGAAACGAACGTGAATTCGAATCTTTTCCATGGGATAACATCCGAATAAACGAGAGGCATCTTGAGGCCCTGGAAAAACATCTTCCCGACGGAATGAAAATAATGGCTGTCGGTGGTGATTTCCAGGAACTGCTGGACGTAATTATCGGAACCGAAAATTTTTTCCTGATGATGTATGACGCTCCGGATCTTCTGGAATCTATCACTCAGAAATGGTTTGGATTCCGGCTAAAAACGAACCGAGCTCTGATTAACCAGGATTCCGTTGGTGGATTCTTTAATTGTGCAGATATGGGCAGCAAGAACGCGACACTGATAAACCCGGAATACATCAGACAGCATTTCCTTCCATTTTGGACCGAATATGGCAACGAGGCTCATAAAGTCGGGAAGATGTACTGGTTTCATTCCTGCGGGAACATCTATAAAGACCGAATAATAGATGACTTGATAGATATTGCAGGAATCGACGCTTTTCATTCATTTCAGGATGTTATAATGCCTGTAGAAGAATTCAAGAACATCTATGGAAAGAGAACAGCAACCCTTGGAGGGATTGATGTCGATATGATGACCCGGCTTAAAGATGAAGAGCTAAGAGCACATATTCGAACGGTTTTGGAGAAATGTGCTCCAGGAGGGCGATACGGCGCAGGTACCGGTAACAGTGTTGCCGCATACGTCCCACTGAAGAACTGGTTGGTGCTCCTGGAAGAAGCCAGAGCGTATAAATACTGATTATTTCGGAAAAGGACGGCTATGAAACCTGCTAATGATTTTGCTTATGCCATTCTCGATTTGGATAAATATCCCGATGCGATAATTTACTATGCGACAAGGAATATCGCAATTCGGGAGATTGACGGGGTTATAGAAATCGATATTCCCTTCAAGGCGTTAAGTCTACAGGGAGTATTCATTCATGAGGATCGGCCCGAGGAAATTAAAACCTTCAGGTTGAGAGCGTATGGTGATTCAATTCTAAGATTCTCCGGAGTGATGGGTAAAACTCCAATTACCGAAGAGAGCGTCATGCTGTCCATGCACCCTTCTCTGATACCCGAACCTTTATCGTTATCGGAGGACAATTCTTACTGGACGGTTCATGATGGGATGCATCGTACACGAATGAAGATCCGTAAAAAGCCGGATCCGGTAAACGTCTGGAGCGAAGAACAACCGCCGGCATGGCCTATGCTGGAAACTGAATTTCTTCCGGATGGTGAGCTTTCGGTTCCTTTGATGAGCCATGATCAATTTTTCCCCGGAAAACTCGATTCGCTGCCTCTGGCATATCTGAAAAAAGAAGACCGGGTAATTGCCTCCTTCCTCTCTCTGAAAGCTGGATCAAATGAGTGTTTTTCCGGCACGGGTGAGCGATTCGCCAAAATCGACCTTTCTGGCCGGACAGTTGTTTTGGAAAATACCGACGGATTGGGAAACAATGGACGGAAAACATATAAAAATGTGCCTTTCTATCTTTCCAGTGCCGGCTACGGCCTATTCATGCACAGTTCCAAATGCGGAAGGATTTCTTTTTCCGACGTCTCCAATCGTTCTGTTCAAAATCGGTTTGATGATGACCGCATGGATGCGTTCATCATCGGAGGAGGATCCCCGGAACCAATATTACGCCAGTATCGGCAATTAACCGGGTTTTCACCGGAAATGCCTTTATGGAGTTATGGAATATGGATGAGTCGCATGACTTATTACTCGGCTCAGGAAGTTGAGGATATAGTCGCTCGTCTAATCAAGGAAGACTACCCTCTGGATGTCATCCATCTGGACACCGGCTATTTCCCAGAAAATTGGGTCTGTGAGTGGCGTTTCTCTGATAAACGATTTCCACATCCAGAAGATTTTTTATCGCGGCTCAGAGATAAAGGCATCCGGATAACATTGTGGCAAACCCCAAACATCGGTAAAAACAACCCTCTTTATAATGAAGCTATCGCAAAAGGCATTCTCCCGCCGGCTGGAAAAGTCGCCGTAACGGGTGCTGTATCGGATTTTTCGGGTCAGGATTGGGGAGGGCAGATAGATTTTTCCAACCCGGCCGCCGTGAAATGGTACAAGGATAAACTTCGTGGCTTACTTGATATGGGCGTTGCTGCAATAAAGACGGATTTTGGAGAAAAAATCCAGATGGACAGTGCTTACGAGAGCATGAGTCCTAACGAACTGCATAACATCTATGGACTGCTCTACCAGAAAGCAGCATTCGAAGTGAGTGCTGAATCTCCAAAGAAAGCAATGATATGGGCGAGGGCCGGCTGGGCAGGGTCTCAGAGATACCCCTTGCATTGGGGCGGCGATACTTCGTCCACATGGGACGGCATGGCAGCGGTTCTCAGGGGAGGTTTACATCTGGGTCTCTCCGGTTTCAGCTATTGGAGCCACGACATCCCGGGATTCCATGGTCTGCCCGAATTCATGAACACACTGCCATCAGAAAACCTTTATCTTCGATGGACGCAATTCGGAATCCTTTCTTCTCATACCCGATACCACGGCGCGTCTGCACGAGAACCCTGGGAATATCCGGGAGTCGCCGATATTGTGCGAATGTGGTGGAAGCTCAGGTACGCGTTAATCCCCTATCTGAGGCAGGAGGGCCGAAACTGCTCTGTTACAGGGTTGCCGATGATCGCAGCGTTGTCGTTTCATCATTCTCGAAACCCTGTTGTCTGGCATATCGACGATCAATATTATCTCGGCCGAAACCTGCTCGTTGCTCCGATAATGAACGATAAGGGTGTCCGGGATGTATACCTACCATCCGGAGAATGGATCGATTTTTTCACAGGCGAAAGAATTCAGGGAAACCAATGGCTGGAAGCTCGCCTCTGGCCTAAGGCAACTTTACCGTTATTCGTCAGATACGGCGCCCTTCTACCATTTTACCTGGAACCTGTCAACAATACAGACGAGATGACAGACAACGGGATAAAGGAAATACGATTCGATAAGGATTACCGGGGAGTACCCGAAAGCCGACTCGGTACAGTCACCGGGTTCACCAGGAAAGATCTGGAGATTTAAGGTGATTAAATGGAAAGAAAATTGGGAAGAAGTCCGAAAGAACCATCACCGCTGGTGGAGGGGCGAAGGTATGGTACTCTCCTCATGGGACCAGGGTTATCCCCTTAAAGGAGCCCGCAGGCCGGGTGTCTCTCCACCAGTGATTGATAGTCTCGAAGCGAAGTTCGTCGACCCTGTTACTGTAGCCGCCCGTGAAAGATATCTACTCTCGGGCTTTGGCTTCCCGGCGGATATCGTACCTTTCGCTTATACAGACTGGGGAACGATCAGCGCGGCGCCGTTCTTCGGTTCAACTATGAATTATGGAGATGACACCGTCTGGTATAATCCCGCAGGACTATCTCCGTCTATGGACAGAAGTCTGATACTTGACGACGATAATCCGTGGTTTCTAAGGCTCCAGGACCTGGTGAGTACCGGGAAGACAGTCGCTGGTAATGACTATTTCTGCGGAATGCCGTCACTGAGTCCGGGGCTGGATGTCCTGTCTGAATTGTGTGGAGCATCAGAACTCTGTATTTACCTCATTACCGATCCGGGCTGGGTTCAGGAGAAACTAAGCGAAATAACAGCCGCCTGCCTCAAGGCATACGATACAATTTATCAACTGGCTTCGGAAGAGGATGGCTCTGTTTTTGTTTCGTTCTTCAGACTCTGGGCGCCGGGTCGGGTCTCCCTGATACAGAATGATTTCTCTTCTCTGATTTCCGAGACCATGTTTCGTGAATTTGCTGTTCCGTTTACTCGTGAATTTTCCGCAGCTATGGAGTTTTCCCTGTTTCATGTCGATGGACCTGAGGCAATAAGAACCATCGATGCACTTCTGGAAATCGACGAACTGACAAGCCTTGAGTTCACTCCAGGTCCCCAGATCCCCGGAGGTGGTGATCCAAGTTGGTATGATATGTACAGGAGGGTAAAAGCAGCGGGAAAAAGAATGCAGATAGTCTGGATTAAAGCCGAGGAGGTAATTCCACTTCTCGATGCCGTGGGGCCTGCCGGTTTGTATCTCATGGTGGAATTCCAGTCCTTGAATGAAGCCGAAAAAATGGCCAGGGAAGTCGAACCCTATCGATAATGACAGATAATCAATTTGATATGGACTATCCGTCCAAACCTGATTTCGCCCTGTCTGTACAAAGGCTCAAGGCCTGGTTGGAAGGAGAAATTGTCGATCGAGTACCGGTTAACTTCCGTCTTCCCGAAGTTGTTCTGCCGCGGGAAGAAGGTAAAAGTCTGGAAGATACCTGGATGAATGCTGAAGGCAATGTTACATCATTTGCCAAGAGCCTCAGCCGACGCCAACTTCAAGGAGAAACATTTCCAATATATTGTCCGAATCTGGGACCCTGGATATCCAGTGTTGTCTGGGGAGGACGGCTTGTATTCGAGGACACCACTTCTTATATGGAAGAGCCAAGTTTCAAAAACTATGCCGAAATCCCGAATAAATTCCAAATCAATTTTTCCGGTTTATACTTCAAAAAAATCATCGAAATGACGGAACTTTCCCTGGATATCGGAAAAGGCCTCTTTCAGACCGGTTATACCGACCTTCATGGTGGACTGGATTGTCTTTCAGGTCTCAGAGGAACAGAGAATCTCCTGATGGATTTCTACGATTATCCGAATGACGTAATTCGTGTACAGGAGATGGTTACTCAAGAATTTATAAGGATGTTCGACTATTTTAATACCCGCCTGCGAGAGTGCGGCCAGCTATCAAGTAATTGGCTCAACCTGCCCTTTGCAGAAAGAATGCACGTCCCAAGCTGTGACACGGCATACATGATGTCGCCGGATCAATTCGCTACATTCGAGATACCATTTCTCATCCAGGAGATGTCGGTGATGGATGTGAACATCTTTCATGTAGATGGAATCGGTGTCGCCCGGCATATCGATGCCATTCTCGAACTTCCTGGACTCAACGCCATCCAATGGGTGCAGGGAGCCGGTAATGACAAGCCCATCCTGAAATGGAAAAAACTTATTCAGAAGATCCTGGATAAAGGAAAGTCAGTGATAGCAATACTCAAAGTAAAAGAACTCGAAGGATTCATCGATGCATTTCCTGATCCAAAAGGAATATTAATCTACTTCGATGAATCACTGACCGAAGACAGTGAGAGGGAAGTAATCAGGAGGATTGATCGTTGGTGATTTTATGACATATTTCCACGATACTGATAACGGTTATCCACATCGGACAAAGAATATTCAGCGGTGGCGCCAGAGGTCAACTAAAAGAACAAAACTCAGTATTCCTGAAAAAAGAAACCCCAGAATGCCGATAACCGGAATCCCGAAGAACAGAGGGGGTATGAGAGACTGCACCAGGATGGACGAAGCCATAATCATGGCGGCGAGCATAATGGAGGCGGAGAGCCGGGTTATCACCTTTTTCATGGTAGAATCAATTCGGGCCATATCCTTAAGTTCAAACTCCAACTTGAGTCTGCCTGACTTGATCATATTCATGAGGTCGTGAGTTTCTCCCGGCAGATCCCGGATAAATCGGAAAACATCCCCGGAAACACCGGCAATCTGATCGGCAATGCGATCGGGGTTCAGCTCCTTACGTATCATGCGCTTGGCAAAAGGACGGGATGCCTGGATGAAGTCAAAATCGGGATCCAGGGAAGTGGCAATATCTTCAATCGTTGAAAGAGCTTTGGAAAGCAGGTAAAAATTCGATGGAATTTCAATATCGTAGCGCCGGATAAGATCCACCATGGCGGACACCATTTCCCCTATCTGCAGACGGCCGAAGGGACGGGAGAGGTAGCGCTCGATAATGTGCTCCATGTCCATTGTGAGCCGCCGGGTAACTTCGGGGCTGCGGTAGCCCGACCAGTTGAGTACGGCTCTGACAGCACGAATGGCATCCGAGCGTATGAGGGCGGAGAGGAGGTCGGCCATGAAGACTCGCTGACTGGGAAGTATACTTCCCATCTGTCCGAAATCCAGAAAGGCGATGGTTTCATCGGGAAGAATGAGAATATTGTCCCCATGGGGGTCGGAATGGAAGAACCGATGTTCAAACACCTGGGAAAGCACCGCTTCGGCCCCCCGGCGGGCAATGAGATGGCGGTCGTATCCCTTCTCGTCCAGGGCTTCGGTATCACCGACATGAATACCTTCCAGATAGGTCATGGTGAGCACTCTGATGCCGGAATATTCACGGAAAGGTTCAGGGGCGGTAACCGTTTCATCTTTGGAGAAATTCCGCCGAAAGGTATCCAGATTGTCGGCTTCGTTGCGGAAATCCAGCTCAGAAATCATGGCCCGTTCCAGCTCCCGAACAGCTTCACTGGGCCTAAAAACGGCAAGAGCGGGGATGCGCTTTTCGGCAATTCGGGCGATGTCCCGGAGTATGGAAAGATCGGTCTCGATGATGCGGCGGATACCCGGGCGCTGGATTTTTACGGCTACTTCGATTTCCCGGTGCAAGTCGTCGGGGGGAGCGTCCGGCGAGGAAGAGGCGGTCCCAGGGGAATCAGCTGTTTGATGGGATTCCCCGGCTGAAGAGGCTTCCCCCGGCTGAATAAGCAGCTTCCCCAGATGAACCTGAGCGATGGAGGCTGAAGCAATGGGAACAGGGTTAAACTCCGCAAAAATCTCTTCCGGAGCTTTGCCGAGCTCTGTCTCCACCACCAGTCTGATTTCCCCGGCATCCACCGGGGGCACCATGCTCCGCAGTTTCTCAAACGCCCGAATCCAGTCCGGGGGAAGAATATCCGGACGATGACTTAAGAGCTGACCCACTTTCACAAAGGCGGGGCCAAGTTCCTCCAGTACCTGGCGCATCCTTTCAGGGCGACTCCAGTTCCTTCTGATCTGCCGGACACTGCGGCCTCCACTGCTGTTGCGTGCAGCCCCACGAAGCCGCCGGTAATGATTTATGTCTACCTTCCGTACCAGATCGGAAAAACCGTAGCGGAGAAGGATTTTAAGTATTTCAGAATAGCGGGTCATGCGGTTCAGAGCACGGCCCACCAGTGTGCGGGAGGAGGATTTTTCAGGGATGCTGTCCCCGGGCTTGTGAGTCGATGATTTTTCCCTCCGTTGATTCAGGCTCATTCTACTCAATCCCCGGATTTACCCTGTTCATTCAACTTCTTCTCCAACTCATCTATTCGAGTTTTGAGGGATTCAACATCAGCTCGGGCAGCGAGATTGAGTCTCCGATAAGCACGTTCCACTGCGGCATCGACTCTCTCATCCAGATTGCGCCGGGCTGTTTCGGCACCGTCTTTAAGCTCTTCTGCGAGGTGGCGGCCCTCATCCTCGGTGAGGCCCCTTTCTTTTTTCAGGGTTTCCACAGCCTCATCCAGTTTATCTTTTGTAAGAGCAGCAAGACCAAGCCCGGTATATGCGGCACGTTCAAGAGCATCCCAAATCGACATATCACGACTCCTCATGCGATTTGTTGAGCAGGGCTGGGGAAACCCGTCAAACCGCTGTATTTTAATGTAGATTTCAACCTGATTATAATCCGGGAAGAGCTTTGAAGAAAGACTGTGAGGAAAATCGCCATATTTCCGCTATATTGTAGTTGTGAGCAAAAAAAAAGAACCCGAGAACACCGACCGCCTGATAC
>DEIH01000026.1:13103-13417 GCA_002352375.1 Spirochaeta sp. UBA2779
GCTGGAGCAGTTACTGGAAAAGAACGACCGCCGGGGCAGCAGACTTTCCTGGATACGCTGGAACCCGAATTCCAAATTCGGTTATGAGATTGATGATGCCCGGGAAGAGGTACGATGGATGGTTTATGAGATTAAAAAGCTACGTGAAGAAAATACTGAACTCAAGTCCTTTGTCGATACTTTCCGGGAAGCTGTGGAGGAGCAGATCGGGGAGGATTGAGAATGTTTTAAAAATGGGGAACACCCACCCCTGCCCTTGAATTGTATATTTGATAGATATACAATACGTTTGTGAAAGAAACCTTTGAAGATAT
>DEIH01000001.1 GCA_002352375.1 Spirochaeta sp. UBA2779
CATTTTTTTATAGTCTTCAATATCTGAAAACTGTCCCTGCCCCGGAGTATGATCCATTAAGGAAACCAGTTGGACCTCTTCTCTTTGAAGGCGTTCCATAACTGCAGGAAGTGCTTTCCGGTTAAGGATGTCATAGCGGAGATGGATCATCGTTCTTGTAACCAGATCTGATCTTTGTTCAATTATCTGATCAATAATTGTCTCAGCATTTTTCATACTCCTCAACGATCGCTTACCCGGCTCCTCAGCAGCAAAGGCAACACAGTGATAAGCTGTGGTTATGCCTACAGGGGGAAGCCTTAGATCAAAATCATGAAGAGCTTCTTTTATAGGAAGCAAGACTCCCGGCCGTGGTTCCAATGCACGTTCCAGAGCATCGGAATGAAGATCTATAATACCGGGAAGCAGCAGTAAACCTGTCACATCATAATGGAGAATATTTCCCGGCAGAGTCTCCGGGGAAATAGAGTCGATTCGACCATCCCGAACAACCAGCGCTTCGTTGTGGTAAATTTCAGAAGGCCCCACAATATCTGCGCCTGTAAGAACAAAATCACCTGTGGCTGCAGAATCTGCAAGATATTTCTTATTTCTTTTTAAAGTAGTTTCCATGTTATTCTCCCTTTATTCTATTCGAGGTAATTCTCGTTCAACCTCATAGCATTAGCAAAATAATCTGCCAGAAAGATGTCATTTTCCGGATCTCTGGCTATCACCTGAAAGGTCCCATCAACCTCACTAAGCACCTCGGATATTACTTCAATTCGATGCTTCTTCTCTTTGAGGGTAAGACTGCGCCACTCTGCTGTATTGAGCCAGACCTGATGGGAAAACCGATCAATTTTTACAATAAATCCACTATCAATCCAGGATTCACAGGCCGTCTTATATTCCGGTCTGGCTGGTGTAATTTCAAGACTGTGCGCAGCCAGAGTTTCATGCTGTTCCCGGGCTATACGATCTGCTTCCGGTTCTTCCTTTGTCAGGAAAAGATAGAGAATCATCCCTGCTGATAGTAGAGTAACTGTAACTATTTTAATAATTCTCTTTTTATTCATAATAAATTCTTTCCTTCAATTCAAAATTATCACTATGGACGATACTCCGGGTTCGCAACTATGGCTTTTCGAATTTCTTTAGAAATAGTATCAATTACAGCAACTGTTATAAGAATCATAATAATAATGAAGAAAACCTGCGGCCAGTTCATAATCCTGATACGATCATACAATTGCATTCCTATCCCGCCGGCTCCAAGAATTCCAAGTATTGATGCGGCCCGTACATTGGATTCAAAAAAATAGAGAACATTGGAGAGCATAATCGGCAATACCTGGGGAATAAAGGCATATCGAATAATCTGTATGGGACCTGCACCTGTACTTTTTGCCCCGTCAATTTGGGAGGTATCAACATTTTCAATCGATTCGGCAAAAAGTTTTGCCAATGTTGCCGTATCGGTAATGATAATGGCCATAATTCCTGCGAAGGGTCCGAGACCGGCTACGTTGACAAACATAAGGGCCCAGATAAGGGTATTGATACCCCTGATTACATCGAAAAAGCGCCTTAAAACTATATGAATAATTGTACTGGGAATGATATTCTTCGCTGCCAGAAAACCAAGGGGAACAGCAAATAGAAATCCAAACAGTGTGCCAAGGAAGGCCATTGCCAGTGTTTCCCCCATAGCATAAATAAATTCAGATATCCAACCACCATGAGTAGGGGGGAAAAACATCATCACCATTTGAAAAAACTTACCTATACCAAAAAAAATTGTAAATGGATTAATCTGAAGCTTCCAAAGTGAAATTACCGTTAGAATTACTATACCTGAAATTGTTATAAATCTATAACGACGCTGCTTCTCTGGAATGTGGAAAGCTTCCGGAACAAGAATCTCCATTTCTGTAATAAGATCCCGGTTTATATTTTTTGTCTGTATCATATAAGTTTTTCGCCTCCAATTAGTTGATGTCTTAATTTTTCACTAACCCAGTCCAAAAAAAACACAAGGAGAATAATCATTATTGTGATAGCACTAATTTGTTTAAACTGAAATTGCCTGATTGCAGTCATCAATTCCATGCCTATTCCACCAGCACCAACTAATCCTACAACCGTGGCTGCCCGTATATTCCATTCCAATCTAAGAATAGTGTAACTGATATAATTTGGAAGGACCTGGGGAACTACACCAAACCAAATTGTCTGAACCCAGTTTCCTCCGGTAGATTTGATTCCCTCTACATCCTCCATGGAAATATTCTCATTTACCTCAGAAAAAAGTTTTCCCAAAGACCCTGTTGAATGAACTGCAATAGCCAGGACACCCGGGAGTGGTCCCAAACTAAAGGCAAAGACAAAAAGAAGTGCATATACCATTTCCGGAACAGCCCGGGCAATATCCAAAATCCTTCTGCAGAGAAAGAAGACAGATGTACTTCTAATCAGATTCCGTGAAGCGGGAAAAGATATTACAAAGGCAAAGATAACACTTAGAAAGGTGGCAAGAAATGCAATCAGTATAGTATCAACAAGGTGTCCCACCCAGATGTCCCCTCTGGCGTACCATACCCCTACATCATATCCAAGAGAATTCATTCTCAATATAGGGATGGTTTCTTTAAGATAGTTCCAGGCTGCTGGAAGATTGAGAATTTTCTCCATGGTCACATCGCCGATTACTAAGGAAAATAGAAAGGCTGCTGCGAAAAGAACAATCCACACCACAGTGTAAATTCGCCTCTTAGCCAGCTGTTTATTCCGCTGTTCTTCAAAAAGTGAAGTTTTTAATCCCAGGGTTATATCCCACTGATATTCCTGTGTCTGCATTTTCCCTCCCAATGACGGACAAAAAGAGACCGGTGGGCAAAATACACCCACCGGAATAGCTTCTAATTATTCCCGGAAGCTCTGGCTTTATCGTTTAACTGAACCATCTCAATAAAATCCACATACCTCTCATGACTTACTGCAATATAGCCGTTCCCCGGAGGATCAGGGGCAAAATACCCGGCATAACTTTCAGGATCTGCTTCGGGCCAGGCTAACATGGCAGAACGGAAGTCCTCCTTCATTTGATTAGGTAGCGAAGCAATACAGGCAATAGGTCCATTAGGAATTAGAGGTGAAGTCCATATCTTACGAATTAATTCAGGATCTAACATTCCCTTGGCAGCCATTCGCTGAGGATTACCCCGCTGTTCGTTTGTCCAATACGTACAGGCCGCATCGTATGTTCCTTCAACCACAGCCAAAATTCCCATTTCATGATTACCGGAAAAACCGGTTGTACCAAAATATTCATCGGGATCCATTCCGGCACGACGCAGGTAGAAGCTGGGAACCAGAAACCCGGAAGTTGAATTGGGATCG
Organism: Spirochaeta sp. UBA2779; assembly: GCA_002352375.1. Classification (GTDB taxonomy): domain Bacteria; phylum Spirochaetota; class Spirochaetia; order DSM-2461; family DSM-2461; genus UBA2779. The sequence continues at coordinate 3,382 of DEIH01000001.1, forward strand.
GCAAAAGCAAGGTTGGCACCCTTAAGATCTTCTATAGATGAATAATCCGAATCGGATCGGACCCAGATGGTTGAGTGATAACCGGACCCACCGGTTTCATCAAGAGAGGTAACCAGAGGCTCTACATTCCCATCTGTAACCATCCAGGCACGGGAATAGGAAGCAGTACCATATGAAGCAAACTGAATATGACCGGCACGCATGGCCTCGATTGTTCCTGCATAATCAGAAGCCGCAAAAAACTCCACTTTAACATCAAGAGCCTTCTCCAGATAGTTTATGAGAAACTGATTCCGGGCAATCCGGTCAGCTTCATTTTCCGAACTGATAGCGCTGTAAGTAATGGTCGGATATATATCCTGCCATCTTCCTTCTGCACCGATTGTTTTTTCCTGTTTCCCATTGGCAAACAGAGTGAACGATATCCCGGCAAGAAGAATTAAAAATAATACTGTACTTTTCTTCATCTTTTTACTCCTAAGTAATATATTTAAACCCTGGGAATACACCCCCGAATTCATTTATTATCAGACACACGCAACTGCAAGATTTTCTGCATCGTGTTCGAGCTCTACCTCTGCATCTTCTACATGGTAAATTGATCTGACAACTTCAGTACTTAATTGGGAAGGAGTCCCATCAAAGACAATCCGGCCATCCTTCATCCCGATTATCCGCTCACAGTAGGCTCTGGCCGAAGAAAGGTGATGGATGCTGGCTACAACGGTATGCCCCTCCTTCTGGTTAATACTCCGGAGAGTATCCATAACATGTGCAGCACTTATTGGATCCAGCGATGCAATGGGTTCATCCGCCAGAATAATCAAAGGATCCTGCATCAGAGCACGGGCTATTGCAACCCGCTGCTGTTGACCTCCGGAGAGTTGATCACAACGCTTCAGGGCCTGGTCTACAATATCCACACGATCCAAAGCCTCTATAGCCATGGCACGCTCTTCTTTTGTAAAGTGCATTAGCATAGACGAAATAGTCCCATGTTTTCTCAATCGTCCCATAAGAACATTCGTTAATACCGATAGTCTTTTTACCAGATTAAACTGCTGAAAAATCATGGCACAATTGCTTCGCCAATCCAGCAGGTCCTGCCCCTTATAAGCACTTACTTCATCCTCATAGAACATAATTTTTCCGGAACAAGGTTCCCAAAGCCGGTTGATCAACCGCAGCAAGGTTGATTTTCCCGCCCCGGAAGAACCGATAATACCAACCATCTGTCCCTGAGGGATATCCAAATTCACATGATCAACTGCATTCAATGTCCCGAATGACTTTGTTACATTTTCCAATCGAAGCATTCCAGCCTCCTTACAAGTTTGTTTGCAACCTTTCCATAAGGTTTAGGCACATTATTAAAGTTGATTGTTAGGAAATTATTAACAATTGATTAAAAAGAAATTAGTAATTAGTAAGCATTTCGTTAATTGGAATTTTTAGAAAGAATACTGATTAAGGTTATGGATTTGGAATAAACTTTTCATGTTAAACTTGATTTAGCAGAAAGATATATTTGATTCTGTAGAGACGTAGCGCTTTGTACAGCACGCTAAGGTCGCATAGCCGAGCAGTAAGCGAAGCGCACGACCAGGCTACGTTCTATGACCAGAACATCTATGCGTTATATGTAGACGAAGAAACTTCACCGCCGGTTCCTGTCCAGTTAGTATGAAAGAATTCCCCTCTCGGTTTATCCACTCTTTCATAAGTATTGGCACCAAAATAATCTCTTTGAGCCTGCAGCAGATTAGCCGGGAGTCTGTTCTAATGGGAGACGTTCCTTCCCCGATAAACCCTCCATCAGGATGTTATTTTCATCCAAGATGCCCCAGGGCTATGGAACAGGAGTTGTTTATGAGTTTCAGATATTCTTTTGTATTAAGATTTTTGGTTATTGTTTTTCTATTTGGAATTATTCCTTTTTCCTTAAGTGCTGAAACAATTGAATTACCCCGAATTCCTGAAACTATAGAAGATTTTATTGATTTAAGGAATGAAATATCCGTTACTTCCAGTGGTGGAGCAGCGGTATTTGTCCTGGCATTATACATCTATACTTTTGATGAAGAACTTGGTCTTCAGGCATTAACAGTTACTCTGGTAAATGATGATCTTCACCTTATTAAAGGTAGTGGGGTGTACAAAGGGTATTCCCCTACAAATCCAATGCGTTATCTGTTGGATAGGGTTCTTCCCAAACCGTATATTGTCCGGTCATATTTTGCAGGCGCAGATCCTGATAATAATTATGATATGGGAGATTTGCCTTTTATTGTAGAAACATCAACAAATAAGTATTCTGAAATTTCGGAG
>DEIH01000100.1:0-3112 GCA_002352375.1 Spirochaeta sp. UBA2779
ATAAAGGCCTCCAGAGCCCCGCCGGGCCCCATGGCGGTCTGCCATTCACCCTCATCGACGAGAATATGCATCTGCCAGAGATCGACGTTGTCCACCTTCATCAGTTCCAGAGAACGCCTGAGCTCTTCCCGGGCTCTTTTGTATGTTCGTTCTTCAGTCTTGGTGGCCAGAAAAACTGAATCCCTGTTGTCTTTCAGCCAGGGACCCAACCGTTCCTCGGCATTACCGTAACTGGCAGCGGTATCAATATGATTCACACCGCGCTCCACTATCAATTCCATTGTGCGCATGGCCGTGTCATGATTTACTTCGGAGAACGCCGCGGCACCGAAAAGAGCCCGGGTACTCAAGTGTCCCGTTCGTCCGAAAGGTGCTTTTGGAAGGGATTTCATTTTATCACCTCTGGGAAACAGGATGAAGCTGAGGGCCTGGGAGGTCAAGCTAAACATGTACGATGATAATCTTTAAATTGGAAATATGACTGAAAAGTTGACTTTTTGGATTATTGCTCTGAATTTATTATAATTAGACTGATTTGAATAATAAGGCTGAAAAATGAATAAAACAAAGAGCGTCATGACAAGACGCAATATTCTACTATATATTGGAGTGCTAACCTTTCTACTGGCTTCATGCTCTAAAAGTGCAGATGAAAATTCCGGAGCATCCTATAACCCCGATGATAAAATACAGTCTATTGCTGTTGAGGCAATGACAGTTACAAAAAACCTGCTGGTAAACGAGATACGGGGTGCAGGAATCGCAGAGGGCATCAAAGAGGCATGGGTGGTATCTGAAACTGAAGGACTGATACGTGATGTTCGTTTTTCACTGGGAGATAGAGTTTTTAAAGATGATGTTCTGGTTACAGTGGACAATAATCTTGCGGCTAGAAATCGAGATCTTGCATCACAGCAATATGAAACTGCTTTTCTTGAGTTCCAGGCCGCGGAACGATCCCGGGATAGTGGAAGTATTTCCCAGCTGCAATATAGCCAGATAACAGACCGCTTACTGGCTTCTGATGCGGCCAGAGCGGCGGCATTGGATAATTATGAAAATACCGTTATGAGAGCCCCGTTTGCCGGGGCTGTTGCATCAAAGGACCGTGATGTCGGTATAGGTAACTACCTGTCCCGTGGTATCCGGGTGGCCAGGATTGTTGATGATTCAGCATTCCGAACTGAAATCAGTGTCGGCGAAGGACAAATCCTGTTGATAAACGAAGGAACAACAGCGGAAATTACGGGTAATGATGGTATCAGACGCCTGGGCAAAGTTGCGGCCGTTTCTGCAGGAAGCGACGGAAGTACAGGAAGCTACACAGTCGTTATTGAATGGACACCGGAAAAAGGAGACCTATTGAGATCCGGAATGTCTGTTGAAGTTTCCATTAAAGTTGATGGAAAGCAGAACCGGGTTATTATTCCGGATTCGGCCATCAGGGTTAGAGGTGGAATAAATTTCGTCTTCATTGAAAAAGACGGTTTTGCCGAATCCCGGGAAGTTTCACTTGGTAACCGCCTGGGAGACAGGGTTGAAATACTTGACGGCCTTGAAGAAGGTGACTTGATTCTAACCAGCGGAAGGGCATCCATTACACCCGGAATACAGGTTAAAATCACCCTGGTGGGCGAAAGCGGTGATGCATAATGAAAGTCGGCAATTTTTCCGTAAACAATCCTGTTTTGGTGAACATACTGATGTTTGCCGTTCTGGCTTTGGGAATACTGAGTCTGTCTCGAATGCCGAGGGAACAGTACTCGGAAGTTCCGTTCTATTTTGTCAACATCCTGGTTCCCTGGCCTGGTGTCTCAGCAGAAGAAGTTGAGAAGCAGATTACCATTCCTATTGAAGCGGAAATGCAGGGTTTGGGAGATCTGGATGAAATCAGTTCAGTCAGCAGTCAGGGTTTGGCAGGTATCAGTGTTAAGTTCGACGACGGCATTTCCCAGAACCGATTTGATAAACTCTATCAGGAAGTAAATACCCGTTTTACCAAAGTCGCACTGCCGGAAGAAGCACTCCAGGCTTCGGTGACGAGTTTTTCTTCCAACGACTTCACACCAGTTATCGAAATTGTTCTTTCCGGGGATATCGGATATGGGGAGCTGGTTAATTCAGCAGATCTTCTGGTAGATCCACTCCGGAGGATACCTGAAGTTTCCGATGTGGATCTCATTGGTGTCAGTGACAGGAGAATCGTTATCTCTACTGATAGGGCTTCACTTGAAGCCAGGAACATTCCATTGGAGGAATTGGTAGCTTCAATTCGGTCCCGTAATGTGAATATTCCCGGTGGGATACTGTCAACCAATAACAGAGATTATCTGGTTCAAACAGTCGGAGAAGTCAATCAAGCGGTGGCATTCGGCGATGTGATTATCAGACAGGAGGGGGGTACTGTTCGAGTAAGGGATGTTGCTGAAGTTTCCGACGAATACGACCCGAAGGGACCCAAATCCAGACTCAACGGAGTTACAGCCGTCACTCTGCGGGTTAAAAAAGTTCCCAGAGGAAGCTCAGTCCGTGTTATCGAAGGTGTTAAATCTGTGATAAATGATTCGGATTGGAAAATTCCTGATGACATCAGCATCACATACCTCAACGACTCCTCCATACCAATACAGTCCAGTATCGATGTTCTTGTTAAAAACGCTCTGATCGGTCTGCTTTTGCTAATAGCTATACTCTTTGCATTTGTCGGACTTCGAAACGCGTTAATGACAGCTCTTGGAATCCCGGTTACTTTCGCCATCGTTTTTATTGTTCTTGAAGCATCAGGACAAACCTTCAATACCAATACTCTATTCGGAATGGTTCTGGTTCTAGGCCTTATTGTCGACCATGCCATAGTGATTACGGAAAATAGCTTCCGCCTCCAGCAAGGCGGACTCTCCAGGAAACAAGCGGCCATAATCGGTACCAACCAGGTAGCTATTCCGGTTATTGCGGCCACTGCAACCACAATTGCCGCCTTTCTGCCTTTAATGATACTACCTGGAACCATCGGTAAATTCCTGAGGGTTATCCCTCTTACCGTAACCATAGCACTGGTTGCATCGACACTTGAAGCACTGATATTTCTTCCCTCACACTACTCCGACTGGCC
>DEIH01000100.1:3174-4673 GCA_002352375.1 Spirochaeta sp. UBA2779
AAACACAAGAAATCAGCTGTTGTAGTTACTATTATTTTTATTCTCGCTTCATTCGGACTTGTACCACTTCTTCAGCAGGATTTATTCAGTGCAGAAGATTTCACAGTGTTCTATATCGATATTACTATGCCGCCGGGAACTCCAATCGACCGTACCGATGAAATTGTTTCCCGGTATGAAGAGAAGTTATTGCCAATGGTAGGTAACGGAGAAATAGTGGCTGTAAGTACATCTGTTGGCTTTCTTTCAGGTAGTTCTGGCAACATAGAAGGATCGTCTGTCGCACAGATTGCCGTAGATCTTTCCGAAACCGGTAATGGACGTATCCGCTCAATCAGCAGAATTATGGCCGATGCCAAAGAGCTCACCAGCGACATTCCCGGTGCAGATAAGATCCTGTTCAGAAAGGCGACAAACGGCCCTCCCACATCAGATCCCGTTGCGTTTCGGATATTCGGAAACAGCTATGATGAGCTTCTCGAAGTTTCCGACAGAGTGCGTCTGGAACTTGCCTCTGAACCGGATATTTTGAATATAGAAGACAATTACCAACCGGGCACACCAGAATTGAGGATTCGGGTTAATGAGGAACGAGCCGCTTCATACAGCCTTTCTGTCCTGGCTATAGGGCGATACCTGAGGGCCTCGGTTGAGGGGATTGAAGCAACAACATTTTTTAAGGATAACAAATCTCTGGACGTACTCGTTCGATTTTCCGACTCCTCCGATTTCAATCCGTCACTGCTTCAGCAGCTCCGTATCCCCACTCCCACAGGTCTGGCTATTCCTTTTTCAGCTGTGGCATCTGTGGAGAGCGGAGTATCAGTAGCATCAATAAAAAGGCTGGACGGGCGGAGAGAGATTACAGTGACTGCCGGTGCATATTCAAAGGAGAATATTCCTGATATCAATCAGCGTATCAAAGCCATTTTCGAGTCCGAGTATTCCGAACGATTTCCCTCAATCGAATTCTCTGTGGGTGGTGAATTCGCCGAATTCAACGATCTGCTTATTCAGATTCTCAGAATATTTCTCATCGGTGTGTTTTTGATTTACCTGATCCTCGGAACTCAGTTCAGAAGTTATCTCCAGCCCTTTCTCATCATGTTTTCCGTCCCACTTGCATTTTCCGGGGTACTGATTTACCTGGCAGTTTCAGGAACCCCTTTCAGCACAACAGTACTTTATGCCGGTGTGGCTCTTGCAGGAATAGCTGTGAATGATGCAATTGTACTCATCAGTTTCATCAATGAACGCAGGTCTGAAGGTTTAGACATAAAAACAGCTGTACTGGACGCTGCGGAGACAAGACTGAGACCGATAATTCTCACCAGTCTGACAACCATCGCCGGACTTACTCCAACAGCAATAGGACTCGGTGGACGGTCTGTGGTATGGAGCCCGATGGCCAGCACTATAATATTCGGTCTTCTTTTTTCAACTATTGCAACACTGCTGTTCATCCCAGCTTTGTACGGCAGCCTTTTCGATAGATTATC
>DEIH01000100.1:4775-5287 GCA_002352375.1 Spirochaeta sp. UBA2779
AATACATCAGATACCGATTTGGCTTTTTCCGGTATGGAACTCTTTAATCGTGCCAGATTCAACCTCTGGTCGGCTCAGGGGAGTACAGAAATAAATGAAAATCTTCTGAACAGAGCTGCGGCAGATTTCGAATCAATTTCCAACCCGGCGGCAGAATCCTACTTTATGTCCAGAGTTGAGCTGTATCGAGGACGTCTTGCCCTGGAGACTGAATCTAAAAGAATTGCCCGATCTTATTTTGTGAATTCCATGAACCTTGCCAAAAAATCATTAACTCAGGTTGAAAGCTCAGAGGCTCTTCGGGTACTGGCAGATGCAGGCTCATCGTGGATGATTACAAAAGGACTCGGTGGTATTATCAAAATGGCACCCCAGGTGCAGCAATGGTCTTCCAGATCCCTGGAAATCGATTCACAGAACGCCCTTGCGCTGATAATCAATACCCAGGGACAAATCAATGCTCCGAAAAATGCCGGTGGAAACCCAGAGGAAGCTATTCGGAGGCTGACGAC
>DEIH01000199.1:0-1716 GCA_002352375.1 Spirochaeta sp. UBA2779
GATAATTGGATTAACATCGGATTTCTTGCATTAATTCTCGGTTTGTTCGTGGTGGAACTTACAACCGATTATCTGCCTCGGCTGATGTCCCTGGAGCTGGGTGTCCTTATGGTTTCTATAAAAATTGTTTTTATGATTCACTCTCAACAGAAGGTGAATCATTTTCAGTTCTGGATACTCAATTCCATAGAATTCAGGATGAACGATATGTCTAAACGGGTGAGGAAAATGGAGCGTCGGATGACTGAAGATACAAAATGAGCGGCATAAAGTTTAATCCGGAAAAATTACAGAGGTTAAACAATCCAGAAAGGCTTTCTGATGTTCCACCAGAATATATCTGGAGCAAACTGAATCTTGCAGATCCGGATACCCTGATTGATATTGGAACGGGTACAGGCTTATTCAGTGTTCAGTTTCTTAAATTACTGGAAGTAGGGAAGAGAAGAGTCTTTGCCTGTGATATTTCCGATGTAATGCTCAGCTGGATTGAAGAGAATTTATGTCTTGAGTACCCGGGGATTAATCCGGTTAAAATGCAGGAGAATGCGGTACCTCTGGACTCCGGGATTGCAGATCTGGTTTTTATGATTAACCTGCATCATGAGCTGGAAAACCCTGTAGAGATGCTAAAAGAATCTTTTCGTTTGCTGAAGGATGGGGGGAAGATGCTGATTGTTGACTGGAAAAAGGCCGATATGTCCCATGGCCCTCCGGTGCACCTCAGATACAGCCCTGAAGATGTTGAAAAAGAATTACTGCTGGCCGGCTTTTCCGGTATTATCCGATTTGATGAACTTCCTAAGCATTTTATGGTGATAGCAGAAAAAAACAGGTAGGTAGCCGGATGGAGGGCTTTTAAAGGCCATACTTGCCTTGTTGAAGCGGGCTTGGGATAATACTGCTGTAAAATCCTGGAGTCTTTATGCGAAAAACCATCTTCCTTGGGATTCTCCTGCTGATACTGTTCAGCGTCGGAGTATATTCAGAAGGAGTATCTGATAACTCTGCTTTCCCGGAGGGTTTGCCCTGGTGGGGGTGGTCGCTGTTGCTTTTTGTCTTCTGTTTCGTTCTGGGGATTACCGCCATTGTTGCCGGTGTCGGTGGAGGGATTCTCTATGTTCCTATCGTAAGTGCGGTATTTCCCTTTCATCTTGATTTTGTCCGTGGCTCGGGGCTTCTGGTGGCTCTTGCCGGTGCTATTTCAGCGGCGCCCCGGCTTCTTGGGAGTGGAATGGCTTCCCTGCGCCTGGCTCTTCCTATGGCGTTAGCCGGTTCTATCGGTTCCCTGATCGGGGCCCATGTCGGTTTAGCCCTGCCTTCTCATATTGTAGAGGTTTCTTTGGGTGCGGTGATTATATTTATAGTTGCTCTGATGCTGTTGGCCAAACGGGCGGAATACCCTGTAGTTGCCGCGGCCAGCCCTCTGTCTTTTCGGCTGGGTATTTCCGGAACCTATCTCGATGGAGCTACAGGGGACACGATTCATTGGAAGATTCATCGGCTGATTCCCGGTTTTTTTCTATTTTTTGTTATCGGGTTTATGGCCGGAATGTTCGGCCTTGGAGCCGGTTGGGCCAATGTGCCGGCTTTAAATCTGCTGCTCGGGGCACCTCTGAAAGTTTCGGTTGCAACCAGTATACTTATTATTGCCATAAATGGATCGGCGGCATCCTGGGTTTATTTGAATCAGGGGGCTGTAATTCCGGTTATAGC
>DEIH01000199.1:1855-3894 GCA_002352375.1 Spirochaeta sp. UBA2779
CTGGCCGGTCTGGGAGTGATATGATGGAAAATGATGATAAAATGGCGATTAAGTGGTTTCGCTGGATGGGTTTCGGTGGACTGGTTTTGTCACTGCTTGTCTTCACCCTTTATATTACCGGTTTGATTCCCTCCACGGTCTACCCCTCGGATTCCGCAGCCTTGTGGAGCGGTTCTTCTAAAGAATACCTTGCCGAAACCGGACTTGTTTTTATTTCCGGCTGGTTTGGAAATATCACCAGCGGTTACTTACTCAGTACGACTGCCCTGGCGATTCTAGCCAGTACGGCTCTACCGACTTTGGCGGCTCTTGGTATCAGGTGGTTTTTCAGAAGGGAATTTCTGTATGGATGTATGGCTGTGATGATTTCAGCTGTTCTGATTATTGCAATTACAGGGTGATGGTATGAAGAAAACAGATGTACAGAGATTACTGGGCGGCCCATGGCCTGAATCCACGGCTTTGGATGTGGAGAGTCTTGAAACTCTGGATCGGGATGGTTACCTGGCAGAGCGGATTAGCTATCAGCTGGAGCCTGATGAAAGAACAGAGGCCTGGCTGCTATCTCCAAAATCTTCTTCGAAAGCACCCGGCTCAAGGCTCCCTGCTATTGCCATCTGGCATCAGCATAACGATGAGTACCATCTGGGGAAAAGTGAAAGTGCCGGGTTCGCCGGGAATCCAATGCACCATACCGGCCCCCTCTTAGCTCGGGAGGGGTATATCGTTTTATGCCCGGATGCTCTGGGTTTTGAGGGCCGCCGGCATGAGACTCTTGATGGGCCATCCTATGAGCGGCATATGGCGATGCATTACATCGCCGCAGGTAAATCCCTTGCATGGAAGAATATTCTGGACAACCGCAGAGCTTTGGATTATCTATGTTCCCGGTCTGATGTTGATGCTTCCCGCATCGGCTGTTACGGTCATTCTCTGGGTTCCACCTTTACCTGGCTTACCGGTCCCTGGGATAATCGTCTGAAATGCATGGTGGGCAACTGCTGTATGCCCAGTCAGGCGGCTATGGATGGAACGGCGATTAACCATTCCTTTTCCAACTACATTCCCGGTTTGAACCGAAACGGTGATATTCCGGATTATGTGGCCCTGACGGCACCCCGGCGGCTTCATCTGAACTTTGGAGCAGATGATGTGCTGAATCCTGTTGAGTATCTGGAAAGAGAGCTTCCTCATGTAGCTGCATTGTATAAGGAAGCGGGTGCAGAAGGCTCCTTCAGCTGGTACATCGACAGTAATGCCGGGCATGAACTCTCTGAGAGTATGAAAGAGCGGATGCTCCGAGTCTTTCATGAGAATATATAAATCCCGGGAAGGTCTTTCAGGAAAATCTCTGTATGTTACTGCAGAGCCAGTATCCCATTCCAGATATCCTCATCGACGGGCAATCCCTTTTTCAGACTTTTTTTTCTTGCTGCCAGAGTCCTTTCTCCCGGGTATCTTACTTCCGATTCTCCCACAGTCTGAAGACTGGCAATTACCCGATCTGCAAGACCGGGGTAGTCCGGGGCTGAAAAAGCCATGAACACCTGGGAAACCCCTTTCTCCTTATCAATATCCGGTTCGATATCCTTTGTGGCTGTCCCTCCTGAAAGCATAGCGGCCATAATGTCGAGCATGATGGACAGCCCTGAACCTTTCCAGAAGCCGATGGGCAGTGGGCGGATGGATTCCATGATTAGATCCGCATCGTCAGTGAGAGTTCCCTTTTTGTCGTAACCGCCGGGAACCTGTAATTTTCTTTTTTCGATACTGTGTCTGGAGAGGGCACCGTAAGAGAACTGGGACATAGCCATATCTAAAACTATATGTTTCCCGTTTTCCCGGGGTACTGCGATTATCAGGGGGTTATTGCCTATCAAGGGGTGTTTGGAACCCCAGGGGGGCAGGTTGGGCATGGTGTTGGTCCAGCAGATTCCAATTTTACCGGCCTCTGCAGCCTGCCACCCGAAATTACCTCCCCGCATCCAATGATTGGTATGTGCCAGAGCCACGCAGCCTACACCGTGAAGTTCTGAAAG
>DEIH01000199.1:3937-10878 GCA_002352375.1 Spirochaeta sp. UBA2779
CCGCTCCAGGTCAGTTCAGGTTCGCCTGAAGGATCGACAAGCCCCAAATCAATTGCTCTGATAAATCCTTTGAAGCGGTCCATTCCATGGGAGAGAACACCGTCTCTGTTGGCATCGGCAAATAAACTTGCAGAAACAGCGGCTCTCTCAGGGGTGAATCCATTTCTGGAGAGTATATCGCCAAGAGTGCAGGTTACGGTTTCATATGGGATATAAATCATTTTTGGATTATACTTTTAAACATGAAGTACCGCAATTTTTCTAGAAAAAATATCAGAGTTTCAGTTATCGGCCTGGGAACATGGCAGTTCGGCGGTGAGTGGGGACAGATCTATACTCAGAGTGAAGTTAACGGCATCGTCGATGCCTGCCGGGAAACCGGTATCAATCTTCTGGATACCGCCGAATGCTACGGGGATGGAGTTTCTGAACGTCTGGTGGGCAAGGCTATTGTTACTGACAGGGACAGATGGTTTCTGGCGACAAAGTTCGGCCACCATTACAAGGGCGAGTTTCAGAGGGATCAGCTGTGGAGCGCTGGTGATGTTCAGAAGCAGCTGGAGAAGTCTCTGAAGAATCTCAAGACAGACTACATCGATCTTTATCAGTTTCATTCCGGGGGAAATGAGGCCTTCGAAAACGAGGAACTCTGGACCATGCTTTCAAAACAGCTGGATGAGGGGAAAATCCGCCAGATCGGGGTATCTCTGACTTCTAATGCTGAAACCCGTGATTCTCAGGCTCCCAGGGTTGCCGGAGTCGGGGCCGAGGCTGTTCAGGTTGTTTACAGCCGTCTGGTTTCCAGTGCAGAAGAAATTGTATTCCCTGCATGTATTAAGGATGGACTGGGAGTTCTGGCCCGGGTTCCTCTGGCTTCGGGTTTTCTCACCGGGAAATATTCACCGGGAGTAACCTTTCCAGAAGGAGACTACCGGGGCAATCTCGGCCGGGAAAAACTGGATTCTATGGCCGAAGAAGCCGCCCGGATTAAGGAAAGTGAGGTTCCTGCCGGTACCTCAATGGCCGCATGGGCCCTGGCATGGTGCCTTAAACATGAAGCGGTAACATGCGTGATTCCCGGGGCAAGGAATATCGATCAATTAAGGGCCAACGCTTCCGCCGCCGAGATGGCAGAGGATTCTCACCCCCTGGCGATCGGCTGAAAGCGATCGACATCTTAGTCCCTCAGAACTTAAGCCGGAGACTCTTCCAGTGCTGCCAGCCGTTCAGATAAAGCCGGATGGGAATAATGCCAGAAGCTGTAAGCCGGGTGGGGGGTAAGGTTACTTAGATTATCCTTACTGAGCTTGAGCAGGGCTTCCTTCATAAACTGGCCCCCACCGGTTTGTTCCACAGCGAAATGGTCGGCCTGGTACTCGTGCTTTCTAGACCAGATATTTGAAATTGGTGAGAATAAAGCACTGATTGGGCTTGAGAAAAAGATTAGCCAGAAGAGCAGGGCGTGAAGTGATGGTTCTATAAAGCCGAAGGCCGTAAAGAGAGGTTTCCAGCTCAGAAGTACACCCACCAGGGCGAACATCCCCAGGCTGCTGATAAAAGATACAAGCAGGCGTTTGCGGATATGGCCGAACTTCCAGTGTCCGATTTCATGAGCCAGAACTGCTTCGAGTTCTTCTTCTTCAAGGGATTCAATCAGGGTGTCGTAAATAACGATACGACGGAATTTTCCAAGACCGGTAAAATAGGCATTGGAATGCCGACTCCGACGGCTTCCGTCCATTACATATATTCCCTTGTTTGAGAAATCACTACGGGCGGCCAGAGTGGAAAGTCTTTCTTTCAGAGTTCCTTCGGGGAGAGGTTCAAACTTGTTGAATATCGGTGCGATTACAAGAGGGTAGAGTACTACCATCAATAATTGAAAGATTGTCCAGAAACCCCAGGCGGCCAGCCACCACCACCGGCCGGTCCATGCCAGAGCCGCGTATAGTCCGGCAAGAAGCAGCATCAGAATACTAACTCCAATGGGCAGCTGCTTCAGCATATCTCCGAAAAACGCCCGGGCGCTCATCGTGTTGAATCCGAACTCCTCTTCGATAACAAAACGGGAATACAGGGACGAGGGCAGGCCCGCCAGTCCCAGAGCCGCTGATGTCAGACCCAGGAATAAAAGTCCGTGCCAGTAGATCGGCAGATTCCAGGAAGTCAGCAGAGAATCAAGGGCTCCGGCCGCTCCTGTAAAAAGGACAATAAGAATCAGGGCTCTTCCTTCCAGGGAAGAGAGTAGTCCGAAGCGGCCCTTCCTCAGGGTATAGTCCACACTCCGGCGGTAGGTTTTTTCATCAATGGATCCGGTAAAAGTCTCGGGAATACGGTCTCTGTTTTTTAAAGAGGAATTGATATTGAGAATGTCCAGGAACCAGTCCAGAAGGAAATCCAGAATGAACAGGCCGAGGTAGATAATGATAATTATAGTGGGGTTCATACCGGGGAGAATGCTGGAAATACTGGAATAAGTAAATAGTGTTCCCCACCTTGTCACATCCTGCTGAAAATGCCCCAAAACGGCACTTTACCTTCGCGATCAACTTTTTTTAAGCCTTTTAAGGCAGGTTTGGAGAATTTTTGACAAGGTGGGGAACACTTACTAATGGGTTCACCGACTGCCGACTAAATAATTGGCTTGTTCCCGTCCGGGAGTGATATTTGCACAGTTTAAAAGGTCGTTACCGGCGGCTTTATCTCTGGCTTCTTTTTCACTCATCCCCCAGGCCTTCATGTGTCTTTTATACACCCGGCTCATCGCTGTTTCCACTGATACATCCAGAAACCAGGTTTCATCGAAGAAGTTTTCCAGTTCTGCCCATTCTCCCTCCCGGTACAGGGTGTAAATACCTTCAACCAGTATGAGTCTGCACTCTGGGGGAACAAAAATTGCGTCATCCACCGGATCTCCTGCCTCATGCTCGAAACCCGGCCATCCTACAGCTTTTTTTCCGGCGGATTCCTTCAGTGCTTTCAGTTTGAATATCAGCCCCCCGGGGTTGAATGTGTAGGGTGCTCCCCGGCGGGCGAATGCTGCTTCGGGATTTTCCATGGCCCGCAGTTTCTTTTTACTGAGATGGAATCCGTCCATGCCCAGTACTATTAATGAATCGGATCCGTTTTTTTTATTGACCTCTATCGCCCAGTGTTTCGATATGGTGCTTTTCCCCGATCCCGGATAACCGGCCAGGGCGACAATAATCCGGCCGGATGAAACATTGAGAAGTTCCTGTAAACGGGAAACAGGGTCTGTAAGTAATTCAGGCATGGGAAAGTATATTACAATGATGTTACTTTGAACATTTCTTTTGAAATATTAGTAAAAAGATAATATAAATAAGTTATGAAAACCATACTCATCGGATTTGTCCTTTTAACGATAGCAGTGTTGTTTCCGTCATTTGCCGACAATGCTGCACAAACTCTCCCCATACCGCCCCTCCTGGAATCAGAGATTCTCAGGGACGGTACAAAACTATTTCGCCTGGAAGCTGATGAAGGAGAGAGAAAATTCCTGAATGGAAAAACCACTCATACCCTGGGGTATAACGGTGATTATCTCGGACCCTCCATAAGAGTCAATCGGGGAGATGAAGTTATCATCAGAGTTAATAATTCACTTAGGGAACCGACAACGGTTCACTGGCATGGTGCCGATGTCCCGGCAGAGTCCGATGGGGGCCCTCATCAGGGTATTGCTCCCGGTGAAAGCTGGGATGCGGTTTTTCGGGTTCAGCAGCAGGCAGCTACTCTGTGGTATCACCCCCATTTCGTTGGTACGACTGGAGAGCAGGTTTATGAAGGCCTTGCAGGTTTGTTCATTATCGAAGATGAAAATTCCGGGAATCTTAACTTACCGATGGAATATGGAGTCGATGATATACCGGTAATTCTTCAGGAGCGGAGGTTTGATCGTAACGGAAAATTCTCATATCAGCCGTCTATGCCGGATAAGATGCATGGCTACTTCGGTAACAAGATATTGGTTAACGGAGCAATTTTGCCCTATAAAAATGTACCCCGAGGGCCGGTGAGGCTTCGGATGCTCAACGGGAGCAATTCATCGCTTTTGCGTATTACTTTCGATGGACTCTCCAAAGTGTATCAGGTGGCTTCCGATGGTGGATTTCTGGAGAAACCCGTCTCTCTCAGTTATCTGGTGCTATCTCCCGGAGAACGAGCTGAAGTGATTGCTGATTTCTCGTTGGCCAACGGAACTTCAGTAATAATGAATGCGGAATCCAACGGTGGAGAGATCTATGATGCCCTGGAATTCCGTCCAGTTGGCGTCCGGCAGCCTGCATGGGAGCCGATGAAATCTTTGGTAACAGTCGAAGATATTCCCGAGTCGGAAGCATCGATAACCCGGCGTTTCGCCATGCAGTCCGGAATGGGTGCCCGCATGACCATCAACGGTAAGGTTATGAATATGGATAGAATTGATGAGCGATTGCGCCTGGGAGATACAGAAATCTGGGAAATAGAGAATAGTGATGGTATGGGCGGCGGAATGATGGGCGGGATGAATCAGCCTCACAGTTTCCATGTGCACGCAGTTCAGTTCCGTATCCTGGATATAAATGGACGGGCACCGCCGGAACAGCTGGCCGGGTGGAAAGATACCGTTCTTCTCTGGCCGGGAGACCGGGTGCGCATCATCGCCCGTTACAATTCGTATAAAGGGCTCTATATGTACCACTGTCATCTTCTGGAGCATGAAGATAATGGTATGATGGGGCAGTTTCTGATTGAATGAATTCTTAGGGGCGCCAGAGGTCAGTTAAATAACCGGGATAAAGGTATTAAATACCGGGCGGAACTCCTTTTCCAGGACGTAACGAGCCAGGTCGATAACGGGAACCCCGACGGCGTCGATGAGAGCTGAATCCGAAGTGGCGATGAAGCTGATATCTGAATCTTTGAGGGCCCGGTCTCCTGATGGAACGACTTTCACTTCGGCTCCGGTCTTCAATTTCGACTCCAGGTATGCGGCATGGTTTCGGCTGTGGGAAACTGGGGCGTCGAAAACAATGGTAAGCTGTGCTGTGTTCAGCCGGAGCAGGGCATCGGCGGTGAGTAGCAGTGAGCGCTCCATCACATCCCGGTCGTGAATTCGGCCATGGAGAGCGCCTATGTCCCGGATAATACCGTCATCGGCTTCGAATACCGGGATGCCGGAGATATAGTTGGCGATTGTGAGTACCACGTTGTGCCCGTCCACTCCAAGGCTGTCAACGGCGGTACTGCCGGGCAGGGTGATGAGAGCCCGGCGTCGTTCGGCAGCTTGGGAAGATGCGACTCCCCGGTAGAGCATCTGCCTATCGGCCTTGCTCAGTCGATGTCGATCCCCGACAATCTTGATCGATGCAATTCGCGGGTATCCATGGTCGAAGAGCCAGCGAAGGTGAACGGCAGCCAGGAGAATATCATGGGAGAACATGTTTTGATTATACCTCAGGCTCAGTCACCGACACTATCATGGTGATATTACCCGTCCTCTATGCGGGTAGAGGGATCACATCTCCGATCTGTAGGGAATGAAACGTGGACTTGGCCAAATGATTCCTGATTATCAATCAACATCATCACTAGTTCGGTACAATCCGGTTTTATCAGAGATATTGGTCTTCGCTATAAAAAACCGGTGTCCATATGAACTACCCGGGCTCACCGTGCCGGTGATTGATGAGACTCGTCAACTCGTTGAGTTCCTTAAAGAGTAGAGACTGAAGTAACTTATATATATAGCCGGAATATCTTCCAACTCTTGTTCCTATATAACAGATTTTCTATGATGGTCCATTAGAAGGAGATACGATTGTTTTTTGTCGATAAGCCCTATGTTTCTGATTTTCTGAAAAAAACTCTTCGGGACAACAATATCCCCGTTGCCGGTACTCCAGCAGGAACGGCGATGGATCTTTACAGCGGTACAAATATCGTCAGTGAAAAGGATACTGTTGAAAAGCTGCGAGTTGTGGAACACCCCCTCCTTTACACAAACTCCGAGAATGCCATCGGGTGGATTTCTGAGAATCTACCATCCAGTTCTCTACCGGATAAAATCAACATTTTTAAAGACAAGTTGAAGTTCCGGGATATGATAAAACCTCTTTATCCTGATTTTTATTTTCGGGGCATCAGCATTGATGATTTGATAAACCTGCAGATAGACCAACTGCCGCTGCCCTTTGTTATTAAACCTGCAGTGGGGTTTATGAGTATGGGTGTGTATATGGTTTCTTCACGGGATGATTGGGCTGATACGGTTGCTGCAATTACTGCTGAAATTGCAGAAGTGGAGAATCTTTACCCCGATTCTGTTCTGAATGCCGGTTCCTTTATTATTGAAGAGTGCATAGAGGGTGAGGAGTTTGCCGTTGATGCCTACTTCAATTCCGAGGGTGAGGCGGTGGTTCTGAACATCTTAAAGCATGTATTTGCTTCAGCGGATGATGTCAGCGACCGGGTTTACTTAACATCTCGGGATATTGTCGAGAGTAACCTTGATGAGTTTACTGACTTCGCACAAGAAATCGGGGAGCTTGCTGATGTAAAGAACTTTCCCGTTCATATCGAGCTGAGGCGTGATGGGGATGGAAGGCTGCAGCCCATCGAGGTGAACCCTATGCGCTTCGGGGGGTGGTGTACTACGGCCGATCTCACCTTCCTTGCATACGGATATAATCCCTACCTGTACTATTTTCAGCAGAAAAAACCTGATTGGCAAAGGTTGCTTCAGGGTAAAGAAGGAAAGCTTTACAGCATCGTTGTACTTGATAACTCTACCGGTATGGCTGTCTCTGATATCCGCAGCTTTGATTATGAAAGACTTCTAACCGGTTTCAGTAATCCTCTGGAATTGAGAAAAATCAACTTCCGGGAGTATCCGGTTTTTGGATTTCTATTTACCGAGACGGATGAGGATAACTTTG
>DEIH01000190.1 GCA_002352375.1 Spirochaeta sp. UBA2779
GGGACACATCAGACATGGCAAATCAAATGGTAATATCAGTGATGTCAAAAGACCGGCCGGGCATAATTTCCGATGTAACCGGAGTTATTTACAGCCTTAACGGAAACCTGGCTGATCTGAAACAATCAGTGCTCTCAGGTTATTTTACAATGATTTTAATAGCGGCATTTGAGGAAGAAATAACTTCCGATGAGCTTGCAGAGAAAATTTCAAGTGTAAAATCCGTAACCGGACTTGAAGTTGTTGTTAAGGACTTCGACGGCAGTGTTAATCCGGAACCTGCATCTGATCAAAATGGTATTTACGTTATTACAGCACAGGGAATCAATCAGACCGGCCTTGTCGCACGCATTGGAAAACTTTGTTTTGAATATGGGGTAAATATTCTGGATTTTGATACAGTACTGTCTGAAGGACGATACAGTATGATTCTCTATGTAGACCTTTCCGGAACTGAATCTGTTGAAGATATTTATTCGGCCGTGGATCATTTCGGAGAAGAAACCGGTCTTAATGTTGTTATGCAGCACAGTGATATTTTTAAAGCCACCAGTGAAATTGAGTTGGTATAAGGAACAAGTATGAAATCCAAAGATATACTGGCCACAATCGACATGATACAGAAAGAGCATCTGGATGTACGCACCGTAACCATGGGAATCAATATAATGGATTGCCGGGGAAAGGATGTTCAGGAAACCTGTTCACTGGTAGAAGGCAAAATCATCTCAGTTGCCGGGTCTTTTGTCGAAACATGTAATGAAGTAAGTAAAACCTACGGTATTCCAGTGGTGAATAAGCGAATATCTATAACCCCGATTGTTCATGTAGGTGCGGGCTATAACCGCAGGGATTTCGTGGAGCTGGCAAAAGCTCTGGACCGTGCAGCAACAGCCGTGGGCGTAGATATTCTTGGCGGATTCTCCGCTCAGGTAGAAAAGGGGATAACCAGAACTGACTCTGAATATATCGCGTCCCTGCCGGAAGCTATTGCCTGTACAGATAAGGTTTGTGCGTCAATNNACAACTAAAAAAGGTATCAACATGGATGCCCTTAAACTGGTGGGACAGACGGTAAAGGATCTGGCGGAAGCCACAAAGGAGAATGATGGGTTTGGTGCGGCGAAATTCGTGGTGTTCTGTAATCAGCCGGGAGATAATCCCTTTATGGCTGGTGCTATTCATGGACTGGAAGAAGCCGATACGGTTCTGAACGTAGGGGTAAGCGGACCTGGAGTTATTGCCAGGGCACTGGAAAGATTAATCTCCTCTAACGATCCTGGTAATCTACATATTGACGATCTTGCCGAAGAGATAAAACAGACAACCTTCCGTGTTACCCGCTGCGGTGAATTAATCGGCCGCCGGGTTTCTGAAAAACTCGGGATTGGATTCGGCGTTGTTGACCTTTCTCTGGCACCTACCCCTACTGTTGGTGACAGCGTCGGTGAAATATTCCAGATACTGGGTGTTGATGATGTTGGAGCTCCAGGGTCGACAGCAATCCTCGCCATGCTGAATGATGCGGTTAAGAAAGGCGGTGTTTTCGCCAGTAAGAATGTCGGCGGGTTAAGCGGGGCCTTTATACCTGTCATGGAAGATGCTGTACTGGCTGAAGCTGTTGAAAAAGAAGCTCTCTGCCTTGAGAAACTGGAAGCGATGACAACTGTGTGTTCTGTCGGTCTGGACATGATACCGATCCCCGGGTCTGTTGACGCGGATACTATTTCTGCAATCATTGCAGATGAAATGGCTCTGGGAATGGTAAATCAGAAAACAACCGCCGCGCGGTTAATCCCTGTACCGGGAAAAGAGGCCGGTGACTATGTCAGTTTCGGCGGTCTTTTCGGCGCCAGTCCGATTATGCCTGTACGCAATGCAGGAAAGTCACAGCGTTTCATCAACTGGGGCGGCCGTATTCCAGCCCCTATTCACAGCTTCAGGAACTGACTGAATCCGGATACCGAAGCTGCATTTGGTACAGCAGGATAGAAAACTCTAACTGGTTATTGATTTTTCAACATCTCGATAGAAATTTTCATGTACTCCTAAGGCTATTAGTATTCTTCTTTCAGGATTCCATTGATAAGCTAACAGATTCTCCTGATTTACCATCTTGAATTTGTATATCCAGACATCAGATAAGATTCCCTTCTTTTNNACTTCAGGGTTATCAATGATTGCTTTTACAGCTATATCCAGGTCTTTAATCTGGTTTTTATGCAGTTTTTTCTTTCTTTTGGCAAATAGTGGAGTTTGTAATACTTCTATCCCCACTTTATCCAAACTCATAGGGTGCCAATTCTCCGTTTTGAGCCTCTTCTCTGCCAATCAGGATATCCTGTACAACACGAAATGTTAAATCCGGATTATCTTCAAGGATTTCTCCCAATTCCGCCCAATACTCAATTTGCCGGGCAACCGAGCGGTGCATTACACGAGAACGGCTTTTAGCTTTATTGGCCAATGGTGTTGAAATTCTGATGGCAACTGACATATATCCCCCATCCTAGAGTGCGGCAGTATAAGTCATTTTATCGCATAATGCAACATACTGAAACAGCTTCAATCACCACCGGGAACCCGGACCTCAATCTCAGGAATCTCCGTAAAATCCCCCGGGTTGAATGTTATCAGTATCCTGATACGATGACTTATCATGGTCGCGGCGATATTCATATCATGGATTCGTTTACCAAGGGTTCCGGTCTGCGAGAGAAGGCCGACAAGACCTTCAGAGGTATCAAGGTTTTCCTCAAGAAAGATAGTTCTCGATCGAAACTCGATGATATTTTCAATCGCATCCCGGGAAGCAAGTCCTAATCCATTATTCTTAACAGGACGTGTGGCCACCACCAGATATTCCCTGAGTACCTGCCCGCTGACCGCCAAATGCACCCCCTCTCCAGGCAGGTCCTGGAAGACACCGACGGCGACATGGTGAACGCTCCTCCCGACATCTGTGGCTGCAAGAAGAATGTTGGTATCAAGGAAAACAATATCACCTCGCTTCATCGCCGTAAATCTCTTCCCGGCTCCAGGAACTCCGGTTCCCGGTACTAACCGTATTAATCTTAAACAGCCTGGAACTATACCCCGGAGCTCGTTCAGAAGCTTCTTCCAACAAGTAGTGCAGCTCTCCCTGCAGAGATCTGTGGTGATATTCTGCAAGATTCTTGAGCTTTGAAAGTGTCTGTTCAGGTAGATTTCTGATCAGTATCGATTTCATACCGGTATCATAACGCTATCACTTTTCAAATGCAAGATTTATAGACATCCTTGCGACAATTCCGTTTGTACTGATTATAGACACTGTTCCCTGAAGCTGATATATCATAAGGGGCGATGGAAGAACTCCCTGTCATAGATGCAAGATCGTTATTCAGAAAAAACACCGATGAACTGATTGGTCTTCTCAGATCCCTCAGCAGAGAGCAGTGGCTCAGCCCCACCTGCTACCCCGAGTGGAAGGTAAAAGACATTGCCGCCCACCTGCTTCAAAGCGGGTTGAGCAGACTGTCCCGGCAGAGAGATAAATTCCCCTCCAGGGAACCCCTGCCGCCCCTTTCATTTGATAAGGTTCTCGAGTTTATCAACAGAGGAAACGATCACTGGCAGGATATGTTTGAATCAATCAGTCCGGAACTGATCACCGGCCTGCTCAGTTTGAGCGAATATGAGTTGTGTACCCTGTTTGAGAATCTACCCCTCTCCGGACAAGCCGCCTTTTCCGTTTCCTGGGCCGGAGAAACAGTCTCTGAGAACTGGTTTGATACAGCCCGGGAATACACTGAACGCTGGCACCACCACCAGCAGATAAGAGAAGCCGTCGGGGCTGCCCCTTTTAATCAGGCAGAATACCTCTATCCTGTAATTGATACTCTTATCAGAGCTGTCCCCTGGTGGTATTCAAAGATTTCTGCTGTTGCAGGAACACAGATCCGGATTGAAATAACGGGTGATGCAGGCGGAGCCTGGACTTTATTACGGGATAACGAAAACTGGGTGCTTAAATCAGGTTTTTCAAAAACATCAGCCGTTACACGGGTTGTTCTCAGTGCTGATACAGCCTGGAGGTTCCTCACGCGGACAATCAGCTCAGAAAAAGCGACTGATCTAATACAATTCTCAGGTAACCTGCAGTTGGCTAAAAACTTCCTGCGTGTTAAAGCTATCATGATGAACGATTAAGTCTTAGAAAATAACGCAGATAAACCGCAGTTTCAGTCTGTAAGTTCATCAACTGTAAACCGTTTCTCGTGCCTTTCAACAGCACTCTATGAGGATCCTTAACGGAAGACCAGCTTTCGGTTGATGGATTGTCCGAGCTTCATATTGCCTTTCCCACCGGGCGCACTCGGATATTTCATTAAAAGAAGTCTCTTCAAAACTGAAGGAAGTCTAATTTTAGCTTTATTCTGTTAATCCCTCTCCGGAGTTACCCCCTCCAAGGCCAGTCAGAAGATCTCCCAGTCCGTTTGCCTTAACCAGCCCAATCACTTCCTGAAGTACTTTGGAAATCGGTGAAATGGAACCATCACTGCCGGTGTTCATCACAGAGTAGTTATCTATTTCAAGAGCTCGATAGATTTCCGGCAGATTTCTGATTAGCTCGTGGGAAAGCTGGCTCTCCGAAAAG
>DEIH01000022.1:0-206 GCA_002352375.1 Spirochaeta sp. UBA2779
GAATCGTTAATGGAGATAGTCAACCGGGAAAGACCGTATATGGAACGTTCCGGCGGCGGTGTAACAGTAAGCGGAGGTGAACCTCTGCTCCAATCCGCATTTGTAACAGAGTTTCTTAAAACCTGCCATGAATCAGGTTTGCACACAGCATTGGATACAAGCGGATTTGCCCCTCATTCAGCACTGATGGAAGCTTTACCACATTT
>DEIH01000022.1:291-15566 GCA_002352375.1 Spirochaeta sp. UBA2779
ATCCGGGAAGGCTGGGTAGGAACCCGACTTTGGATTCGGACGCCTCTGATTCCCGGAGCAACAGATTCACATGATAATATCAGCCGTATCGGTTCAATTCTCTCAGAAGCAGCCGGGGATGTTGTCGAGAGATGGGAACTATGTGCCTTCAATCCACTGGCTGAAGAGAAATACGACCGTCTGGGACTGGATTGGCCTTATCGCGGGATGGATCTGATGAGTGCAGATGAGACTGAATCTCTTCAGAGGGTAGCAGCCGAGGCTTTCGGCGATGGAAAGCGGGTTAGTGTAACGGGGTTAACAGCTGTTTCTCCGTAATTGCTCAGCGGGTATGATGTCATGAGGAGTATTATGAAAACCATTATCTGTTACGGCGATTCAAACACATGGGGTTATAATCCTGTCAGTAAAGATAGGCACGAATACAATAACCGCTGGACCACAGTTCTGCAGAGGGATCTGGGGAATGATTATCAGGTGATACCCGAGGGCTTGAATGGCCGAACCACAGTCTGGGAAGATCCTATAGAACTTCATAAAAATGGAGCATCATATCTTCCTCCCTGTCTTGAGAGTCACAAACCGGTAGATCTTGTAGTTATCATGCTGGGTACAAACGACCTGAAGCAGCGTTTTTCATTACCGGCGGTTGATATTGCCGCTGGCGTCGGTGTGCTGGTTGATATTGTAAAAAAAAGCGATTTCGGCCCGGGAGGCACAGCTCCCAAAGTATTAATTCTGATACCTCCGGAAGTACGGAAACTGACTGATTTCGCCGAGATGTTTGCAGGCTCCCGGGAAAAATCTCTGGGGTTCTCAGCTGCTTATGCCGCAATGGCGGAAGATAAAGGAATACAGAGTTTTGATGTGGGTACTAAAGTCCGATTAGGCGACACGGATGGTATCCACTTCGAGTTGGATCAGCTGGAAATACTGGGAAAGATGGTGGCAGAGAGGGTAAAGACCATTCTTTAATATGCGTGATTCCCAAGCGAAATGAGGGGAGTGAACTTGTTCATTCTTGAATGAGCGCCGGGAAAGCATGGTTCTACTGATACCATTCATTTTCGGGGTAAAATATCGAGTAATTTCAATTTATTAATAGAATTTCCTGTTTTATTTGTATTTTTTCTTGTTCAAAGCGGCTCTGTTGTCTCCTAAACTTAAGTATGGCTGAACGAATTAACTTTTATCGAAGTCCTGTGGACAGGGCTCTTCTCCGTGAACTGAATAAACGAAGTGATTTTCGCGGACTCGTCCAATCTCTGGGTATTCTGTTCCTATATCTGACAACAACCGCGTTGAGTGTTTACTTCTTTCTGGAAAAGATGTGGGTTCCCATGGTTCTTGCCTGTTATGTTCATTCCATGTTTTCCAGTTTTGTGGGAATGGAATCTTCTGTTCATGAACTGAGTCACAAAACACCGTTTAAAACACGATGGCTGAATGAGTTTTTCTATGGTTTTTTTTGTCTGCTGAGTTGGAACAACCCGGTGCATTTCCGGGAGAGCCACCGGCGCCACCATCAGTTCACCGTTTACAAAGGGAAAGATAAAGAAGTTGTTCTTTCACCAGCACCATTCAACTGGCTGGATTACCTGAGCTGGTTCAGTTTTGACTGGAAGAAGTTCGTAATGATTATGCGGGGTAATACCGTTCTGGTATCAGGCCGGGATATTCCGGATATTTTCTTCTGGGACCCTCTATTTGAGAGGGACGATCCCAGACGTTCACGGATGATACTCTGGGCCCGGATTCAAATGGCCTTTCATATCATCCTGGCTGTTTTTTTCGCATTAAGCGGTCTCTGGGTGCTTATATTTACAGTAAGCTGCAGTTATTTCTTTGCTACATTTCTGGCCCGTTCCTGCGAGATTGTTCAGCATGCGGGTATGAAATCCGATGTTCCGGATTGGAGAATCAGCTGTCATACAATGATATTCGGGCCGGTGATGTCCTTTTTATATTGGAAAATGAACTATCACATTGAACATCATACCTATGCGGCGGTGCCTTTTTACAATCTGAAAAAACTCCACACGGCAATTGTTTCAGATTGTCCGGAGCCAACCAGGGGTTATTTCAAAGGAGTCGGAAAAATCCTGGGTATAATGAAAAAACAGAAGCAGGATCCAGACTGGTGTTATATTCCGGATATGAGGGATACGGCAGCTCCGGCTCGTTTGGAATAATTTCCGAGTCTACACCGGATTACAATTTTTTCACTTAAAATGTAAAGAATCTCCAGTTTAAATACTTCTGATATCAGGTGAAAATTAAAGTACAAATTTCCTAAAGGAGAGTTTCATGAAGAAACTTGTTGTATTTCTTGCCGTTCTGGCTGTAATTTTCGTTGGTTGTTCCAAGGCTCCGGTAGAGACTGCTGCACCTGCTGCTGCAGTAGAAGAATCCACAATGGATCAGCTTTACATTGAAGTATCCGCATTGGGTAACCTGGATTATTTCTACGATCATAAGATGGGAATGGAGATGGTAGGCAAAGAACTGGGTGTTCGAACCGAGTATGTCGGTCCTGCCGAGTATGATATGAATGCCATGGTTTCCGCTTTTGAACAGGCTATTGCCAAAAAACCCAACGGCCTTGTTGTTGTTGGATTTGAACCTTCCCTGAATGCAATTGTGGATAAAGCTGTTGAGCAGGGAATCCCTGTTGTTACAGTAGATGCAGATCTTCCCGGGTCTAAGCGCCTGGCCTTTGTCGGTACCGGTAACTTCGGAGCCGGTGTAGCCGGTGGACATAAAATGGCCAGTTTGATTGGTGAAAATGGTAAAGTTGCTATTATGACCAAACCCGGACAGTCCAATCTTGAAGAGCGTATCGCCGGATACCAGAAGGCTCTTGCAGAATATCCTGGAATTGATGTTGTTCAGATTGCCGATACTCAAAGCGATCCAGTTGTTGCCGCCCAGGCCGCATCCGCATTAATTCAGAAATATCCCGACCTGGCCGGACTGGCCTGTGTTGAGGGTGCTGGTGGTTCCGGTGCAGCCACAGCTGTCCGGGAAGCAGGAAAAGCCGGAGAAATCAAAATTGTTGCGATGGACCGTGGAAATGAAGTTCTGGAAGCTATTGGAGAAGGTATTATTTCAGCATCTGTTGCCCAGCAGACCGCCCTGATGCCCTATTATGCAGTTCAGATTTTATTCAACTTGAACAATAGTAAAGTAGCTATTACTTCTGACAATAAGTCAGCAGGAGTTCTTGGTATACCTGCAGTTGTCGATACAGGCGCAATTATTGTGGATGAGAGTAACTACAAGTACTTCATGCGCTAAAAACAGTTCTTAAGTATTTTTAAAAGCGGTACCTATGTCAGCAGGTACCGTTTTCTAACTAATAGGAATAAAGTGAGTGTATGTCCGAATTTATTCTGGAAGCCCGTAGTATTGTAAAAACCTTTCCCGGGGTTAAAGCTCTCGATGGAGTAAGTCTTCAACTTCGAAAAGGTGAAGTTCATGCCCTGGTAGGGGAGAACGGTGCTGGAAAAAGTACCCTGATGCTTACCCTCGGAGGTATTTACCGTCCTGATGAAGGTGAAATATTCGTTGAAGGTAAGGAGGTGAAATTTGACTCTCCACATGATGCTAATGAAAAAGGTATCAGCGTTGTATTCCAGGAACTGAGCCTGGTTCCAACCATGAGTATTGCCGAAAATATTTTTGCAAACAGACAGCCGGTTAAGGCTTTCAACATGGTGAACTGGAAGAAAATGTATGAAGATACCATAGAGCTGTTGGCTTTGTTCAATCTGGAATATATGGACCCCTCAACCCCGGTAAACCGCTTATCTATAGCCATGCAGCAGGTTGTTGAAATCCTTAAAGCCATTTCCTTTAATCCGAGTGTACTTGTTCTTGATGAGCCAACTTCGTCACTTACCGAGCATGAGGTAGAACAGCTGTTTGATAACATCAGGAAGTTAAAGGATCGAGGTTTATCCTTTATCTATATTTCACATCATTTGAAGGAAATTTTTGAAATAGCCGATACCGTTACCGTTCTTCGGGACGGTATGCGGGTGTGTGATGCTGATGTTCAAACCATTGATGAAAATTTTCTGATTACCAATATGGTGGGACGATCTATCGAAAATATGTACGCTCAACGTGGGGATATTCCAATAGGGAAAAACGTTGTTCTCAAAGTGGATAATCTTTCACGGAAAGAAGTATTTGAAGATATTTCTTTTTCCATAAGAGAGGGCGAAATTGTCGGTTTGGCAGGACTGGTAGGGGCCGGTCGAACAGAACTGGGACGCTCGATCTTCGGCGCTGAGCCGGCTGATTCCGGCTCTCTTAAACTCGGAGATAGAAATATTGCTCCAAGAACTCCATTGGAAGCTATAAATGCCGGTATCGGTTATCTGACTGAAGACCGTAAAACTCAGGGCCTGGTACTGGATTTTACCATTAGAGAAAACCTTGTCAGTAATCATCTTCGTGATTTCACTTCAGTTATAGGATTCCTGAATGAGGGAGCTATTACAAAGTTTGCCGAAAAAAGCAGGGATGATTATCGAATCGCCACACCGCATCTGGGTCAGAAAATCCGAAAACTTTCCGGGGGTAATCAACAGAAGGTTCTTGTTGGAACCTGGGTTGGTGTCGGACCGAAACTCCTTATTATGGATGAACCGACCAGAGGTGTGGATGTGGGTGCAAAAAGTGACATCTACAGGTTAATGAGAGAATTGGCCGGAAAAGGTGTTGCCATATTGATGATTTCTTCAGACCTGCCGGAAATCCTTGGTATGAGCGATCGGGTTCTGGTAATGCAGAGCGGCCGCCTGGTTGGAGAAATTCCCGGAAATGAAGCAACAGAAGAGAATGTTATCGCCCTGGCGGCGGGAACTATCGAAGGAGAGGTTAATAAATGACCTGGCTGAAAAATATCGTTAAACAGCGGGAGTTCATGATTTTCATGATCGTCGCCGTAATGTTTATATTCATGACTTTTGCATCTCCCTATTTTTTCACTATACCGAACATCTTAGCCGTAATGCTTGGTTTATCTCTGGAAGCAATTATTGCCGTGGCGATGGTTCATCTGATGGTAAGCGGCGGATTTGATATGTCGGTGGGTTCCGTAGTGGCTTTTACCGGTGCTGCAACCGCCATGATGCTCAGGTCTGGAATGCCTGTTTTCCTCGCAGTTTTACTTGGCTTGTTTATTGGTGCTGCAATCGGAACCTTCAATGGATTTATTGTTGCCAAAGTGGGTATCAATGCCTTTGTTACAACCCTTTCAAGTTTGAGTCTTTTTCGTGGATTAACACTGATTGTTACCCATGGACAAAATATAACGGGGTTACCTAAAACATTTAAATTGATTGGTCAGGCGAAGGTTGTCGGTATTCAGACCCCCATCATCATTGCAGTGGTACTGCTTATCATCGGTGATGTTCTGCTTCGCCGCAGCCGGTTTTTTCGTCAGAGTTACTACATCGGCGGTAACGAACAGGCTGCCAGACTTTCAGGTATTCCGGTAGACCGGATGAAAATCCTGGCCTATATGCTTACAGGGCTTTTTGCCGGTATCTCTGGAATTGTTATGACAGCCAGATTGGGTGCCGCATCTGTTACCGCCGGTTCGGGTATGGAACTCAGGGTAATTACCGCCGTTATTATCGGTGGTGCCAGCTTGAATGGTGGAGAAGGGTCTATTCTGGGTGCGTTTCTGGGAACCTTATTGATGGCGCTGATTACCAATGCCCTCACACTCCTGGGTGTCGATGTTTATTGGCAGACTTTTGTAATCGGTGCAACTCTGCTCCTGGCTGTATTAATCGATACTCTCAGTAAGAGAAATCGCTAAAGGAAGAATAATATGACGTCCAAAGAAAAACTACAGAAATGTTTAGCTCATGAATCAGGCCCAGTTCCCATGGATTTTGGCGGTACTGCTGTAACAGGAATCCATTGCAGTGTTGTAGAGGCCTTAAGAGCCCATTATGGACTTGAGAAGAGGCCGGTAAAGATAATTGACCCATATCAGATGCTTGGTGAAATAGATAATGATCTTAGGGAAGTTATCGGGATAGATGTAGTAGGTGTTTTTCCACGAAATAC
Organism: Spirochaeta sp. UBA2779; assembly: GCA_002352375.1. Classification (GTDB taxonomy): domain Bacteria; phylum Spirochaetota; class Spirochaetia; order DSM-2461; family DSM-2461; genus UBA2779. The sequence goes on from DEIH01000022.1 coordinate 6,382, forward strand.
TTTATTTGGTTTCCCCCTGGGCAGCTGGAAAGAATGGCGGACACCCTGGGATCAGGAAGTTCTGGTATCCGAAAATTTCAATACAACACAGCAGGGAGAGGATGTACTCATTTATCCGGAGGGTGATACTTCAGTTCCGGCAAGCGGGCGTATGCCCGGAAGCGGATATTTTTTTGATTCTATAGTTCGCCAACCTCCCATTGAGGAAGAGAAACTCAACCCGGTAGATAACCTGGAGGAGTTTGGATACGTATCAGATGAAGATCTGGATTATTATGAGTCGGCTCTTCGGGAAGCTGATGCCACCGGATTGGGAGTTATCGCCAACTTCGGCGGAACTGCATTCGGGGATATTGCCCTTGTTCCAGCCCCTTTTCTGAAAAACCCCAAAGGAATCAGAGATGTAACTGAGTGGTATGTTTCCACTGTAATGAGGCCTGAATACATTCATGCAATATTTGAGGGCCAATCGGAAATAGCCATTGCCAATCTGGAGAAAATCTTTCAAAGAGTGGGGAATTTACCTGATGCGGTATTTATCTGTGGAACTGATTTCGGTACACAGGACTCACAATTTTGTTCAACTGATACCTACAACACTCTTTACGCACCTTACTATAAAAAGGTGAATAACTGGATACATGAGCATACAGAATGGAAAACCTTCAAGCATTCTTGTGGTGCTGTTCTACCGTTTATGGAGCATTTCATTGATTCGGAGTTTGATATTATCAATCCGGTTCAATGTTCTGCCGCCGGAATGGATCCACAAAATCTTAAAGACAGCTATGGTGATCGCCTGGTGTTCTGGGGGGGAGGTGTTGATACACAAAACACACTGCCCTTCGGTACTCCTGATGAGGTAAAAAAAGAAGTAACAGAACGTCTGGAAATTTTCACCAGAGACGGGGGCTATGTTTTTGATGCAATTCACAACGTACAGGCTAAAACTCCAATAGAAAATATGGCTGCAATGTTTGACGCGGTGAGGAAATTCCGTTCGAATTAAAGAGTGAGTACTTCACTGCGGAAATATCCAATAATTATTGTTGATGATGAGCCCCTGGCCCGTCAGGCTGTCGCCCGAATGCTGGAGACCCGATTCCCATCTTTCCCGTTACAGGGAGAGGCGGATTCCGGCCCTTCTGGTGTTGCTCTTTTTAAGGACTTAAGGCCATCTATTGTTCTTATGGATATACGTATCCCCGGGTTTGACGGGTTGGAGGCTTCCAGAAGAATTCTAAAGGAATCCCCTGGGACACAGATTATTGTTCTTTCAGCTTATGATGATTTCAGGTTTGTTCAGGAAGCTCTTCATGATGGAGTTCTCGGGTATTTACTCAAACCCGTCCGACCGGAATCTTTAAAGGATTTGTTGGATAAGGCCGTTGAAAGAATCTTCGGTCTGGAATCCCGGGATAAGGATAGGAAAGATATCAGGCTATTTAGAAGTCTGGCGGTTAGAGAACAGGTTTCATCCTTCATATACGGTATCAAAGGCGGAATACCGGCCGCAGAATTTGCCGAATTATCACACCCTCATATCCGGTTTGGTTATTTCCTTATCTTCCGTTCAGATGGGGAATACAGGCTCAGTTCTGAAGAGATTAAAAAAGTAAACCAATCCCTGGATAGTTTATCCGGTTCTCATCCCGGGAACTGGATGGGAAAGCATCTACCGGTTTTTATCAGAACAGATAATGATGATATTGAATCCTGGCGATCTGAGGCCGAGTTTTTATCAAGGGAAATAGCACATATAATTCGTGATGTTACAGGCACTCGAGTAAGCTCAGGGATAGGGCCGATATCAGATGGCCCGGAGAATTTCAGTGATTCTTTTCGAATCGCCCTTGATTCTCTTCACGACGAAGGGGTTTCAAGGAATGTAAATTATTCTGGAAGATATAAGGATAAATATCCGGTTGGGAAAGAGTCTGTTTTTCTCCAGGCTTGCCGGGCATCCGATGGAACGGCAGCTCTAAAGGCTGCTGAGAGCTTGATTGATGATTTAATATCACCGGATGCATCCCTGATGGATGCAAGATTCGCTGTAACTGAGTTTCTTATTGTCTTCAGGCGTGAATGGGAATCTCTCAGTGGAACTCCAAAAAGACGTGCAATGGCTAATCTACTCAGAGAAGCATTGCTCTGTAATGAGTACGATGTTCTCAGGGAGTGGTTTCTGCTTGTTGTAAGGGATTTGATACGAAATATGATTGATTCAGGGAGCTCTGCAGATGGTGGCCGGGAAGAATTGATATTGCGGAAGGTGAGACATTATATTGATTTGAATAATCTCCGGGAGGTTAGCCTGGAATCCATCGCAGAATCTGTGGGAATTACCTCTTCTTATTTAAGTCGGTTATTCAAGGAGAAAACAGGTCAGCACTTTCATGATTATGTTCTCGACCGTCGTCTGGCTACGGCAGCGGGTTTATTGAAGGAGACAATTTTAACTTCAGGAGAGATTGCCAATCAGGTTGGTTATGGGGATGTGGCTTATTTCAGCCGGATATTCCGGAAACGGTACGGGTCTTCACCTCGGGATTACCGGAGAAACAGGTAAAATAATTCTGCAATTTGTACCGCCTTCAAACCTGCGGGTAATATCCAGGACTTTCTTACCGTAGAGCAGCATCAATCTACGCTGGACATTCCGGATTCCAAGAGACTCTGTAAAAACAGCCGTATCACTCAGCAGTGAAAGAGCTTTATCGCTGATTCCAACACCATTGTCCCATAAGTTAATTTCAAGATTTTCATCCATAACTGATATCTTAAGGGTAATCTTCCCCGGGCGTTCGATGGGTTCAAGCCCGTGTTTAACAGCATTTTCAGCCAGTGGCTGAAGTATCATCCCGGGAATTTGCATATCCGGAAGCTCTCTCATGATAATTTCATCATAGGTAATTTTATTACCGAATCGGACTCCCTGAATATTCATGTACGACCTGATAACATCAATTTCTTCCTTAAGCTGAACAAGTCCTGAACCTGTTCTCAGGCTGTACCTGAGGAGTTCGGATAAATCTGAAATAATTCGGCCGGTCTGAGGTGCCTCTTCAACTACACTGAGCGAACCGAGAATGTTCAGTGTATTGAACAGAAAGTGCGGATTAATCTGAGCTTGTAGATGGGCCAGTTCAGCTTCTTTCAGCAGTCTCTCAGCTTCCTGCCGAGCCAGTTTCTGTTCTATCAGACGCTGCTCAATTCCGGCATTATCCTGTATGTCGGTAATCAAACCACGAATTCTATCCGCCATCCTGTCAAACGACCTTCCCAATACGGCAATCTCATCCTTTCCTTTAATAATTCCTACTCTGGTTTCCAGATCCCCCTCACCGAAATGAACAAGTTGAATGGCAAGTTGATGAATCGGACGTGAAACGGATAGAACAAATCTCCCCGAACTGTAAATAGCAAAAAACATGGCAACGAGAAGGAGTGAGAAACTCAAGTAGTTCATCACAGTCATCCTTCTGGAGAACTCCCGATAATAAGAGCTGAGTTCTTTCATATAAAATTCAACAGCCAGCTGCAGTTCTTCTATGATGTAGTCAGATAGACGAACAAGTTCATCCCCCTTGTCCTGTATATAAATTGTACTAATACCGCGGTTCACATCAGCTATTAAAACATCCTCAGTCTCAAATAATGTGGTTATCATTCGGGATATATCTTTTAAGGAATAGTAGATATCAGATTCAGCCGGCGCTTGTACTTTTTCCTGTTCAATCAGCCTGTTGATTCTTCTCTGCTGAAAATCGTTATCTTTCAAATATGCGTTGTTTGAGCTTCGTGAAAAATTGTGGAAATTTGACTTCGTATTCCTGAGCAACGAAATGATTTCCTGAAGATTGGCCTGCTGTTCCTGCCGCTGGGAAAACTCTTTGAAATACACTCGAACCCAGACAAGATTAAAGGCATTCAGAACTGATAACGTCAGGATAATACTGAGGAAGACAGTCATCAGACGTCGACGCAACCCGAAAGGCAGTTTTTCCGGATTTTCAATCATCCTTCATCCCTCATCGGTTGCATAATCGAGAATATTTTCTTTGGTGGCATCTTTACTGTTCATCACTGCAACAATCCGGCCTCCCGCCAGAACAAGGATTCGGTCGCTCATGCCGAGAATCTCTTCAATCTCCGAGGAAATGAGGATGATGGAGGCTCCTTTGTCCACCATGTCGTTCATGGCGTTGTAGATGTCCACTTTAGAGGCAGCGTCGATCCCTCTTGTAGGTTCATCCATAATGTAGATTTTTGAATGGTTCATCAGCCAGCGGGATACCATTACCTTCTGCTGGTTTCCCCCGGAGTAGGTTTCCATGATATCCCCGGTATTACCGGGTTTGATACTCATTTCACGGACATAATCCTGAGTGAGCTCCCTCATGTAACTTTCGTTTAAAATCCCTTTAGATCTGAATCGAGGCAGGGTGGCTGTGGTGATATTCTGAATCAGGTTATGACGGAAAAACATCCCGTTTACGGCACGATCTTCGGGAATCAGGGAAATTCCCCGGGACATAGCCTCTATCGGGTGTCTGATACTCACCTTTTCCCCGTTTATTTCCACCTGGCCGTACTCAGGCCGGACAATGCCGAATAGGCAGTTTGCAAGGAGGGTACGTCCGGATCCCATGAGGCCGGTAATTCCCAGTATCTCTCCCCGGCGAAGATGAAAGTCCACCCCTTTAAGTATGGGCTTCAGCACGATATTCTTAACTTTCATTACTACCGGACCGGCTTCAGCTCCGATTCGAGGGTAGCGGTTTTTGAGAACATCACCGCTCATCATTTTCAGCAGCGAGCCTTTATCCACCGAATCACATCTCTCGGTTCCTCTGATTCTGCCCTTGTGTATAACACTTACCCGGTTTCCGATTCTGCGAATCTCATCCATACGGTGAGAGATATAAAAAATACCAGTACCATTTTCCTTCAGGCGGTTTAAAATATCGAACAGGATATTCCTGTCAGGTTCGGACATGGCCGAAGTGGGTTCATCGAATATCACCAGTTCCGCATCGGATACATAACCCCTGGCCGCAGCAACAAGCTGACGTTCCGCGTACCCGAGATGGCCCAGTTGAGCTGCCGGGTCTATGGATATTTTAAGTTCGGCGAAAACCTGCTGACATTCAGCCAGCATCCTTTGGAGGTCAACAAAAAAGCTGATACCCCAGAATGTGGGAACCCGGCCGAAAAAGACATTTTCCGCTACAGAAAGATTGTTGAACGACTGTACGTCCTGATGGAGGTAGATAATTCCGTTTTTCTGGGCTTCATGTATGGAGCGAAACTGTACCGGTTCACCCTTGTAAAGAATTGCACCGCCGTCCGGAGGAAACCATCCGGAAATCAGCTTCATCAAAGTAGATTTCCCTGACCCATTCTCACCGATCAGGACATGAACCTCTCCTTTGTTCAGTTCAATATCCACTTCTTCAAGGTGGAAATCAACAAAGTGCTTACGAACATTTTTCAGCTCCAGAAGGGGTCGGGAAGGTTTCATTGACTCCCCTCAAAGGCGGCTACTGTGGTGTATAGGGGAATATCGGAGTTAAAGATTCGGGTTTTATAGTCTTCTTCCAGCTTTGAATTACTGATGATTCCTCTGACAATACTGATTTTCCCCAAACGGTAGAATGCGTTTTTTGAAAATCGGTCTGACGGGCAGACGACGATGCTGTTCTCGGATAATTCCAGGGCACCGAGTATCAGGTTGGCTTTTTCCTGACTGTTAACCGTCATTTGGAGATTATTGTTAATACCGTCTACCTCAATAAAGAGATGATTAACATAGAACTTCTGGAGGTTTGCCAGAGACATGGAACCGAACAGGGCCTTTTCACTTTTATCCATATCCCCGCCTAAAAGAACCACTTTGTTGGAATTCTGCAGGGAAATCCGTAATGCGATGGATAAGTCGTTGGTAAGAACAGTCAGGTTGGAGCGCTCTTCCAGCTTTACTGCGAGACGGACATTCAAAGCACCGTTGGTGAGCATTACCACATCACCGTCTTTAACCATTCGCAGGGCTACCGATGCTATTTCATCCCGGGAACCGTCATCTTCCGGTTCTTCCAGAATCTCCAGAAGAGGATCGACAGTCTCATTCTGATTGATAACGGCACCGCCATGGGTGCGGGTAAGCCATCCGTCTCTTTCCAGGCGTTCCAGATCCCTGCGAACCGTTACTTCTGATACTCCAAGAAGGTTACTCAGAGTATGAACCTGGGCCTGCCCCCGTTCTTCCAGATACTTTTTTATAATTCGGATTCTTTCGATAGCGTACATAGTTTTGAATTGAGATTATACCATCACTGGGTAATAATCTGGCATTAAATTGCCAGTAATCGCAAATAAGTAAACATTTTTCTTGACAGATATGAAACCAGGGCCTTAGGATAATGATCAAATACGAAAGTATGAGGTTTCATATTGTTGCGTAAGTGGCCTTAAAACTCCTCTGATGCCCCTGGGCATGCTTTCGAATAAGATTATTTAAAGGAGAACCCTATGAAAAGGTTCACAACGGTTCTTGTCCTGGCTCTCGTAGTCATGGCCTTCGCTGCTCCTCTGTTCGCCAACGGCGGAACAGAAAGCTCAGATCAGAAAATCGTCGGTATCGCCATGCCCACCCAGTCTTCACAACGCTGGATTCAGGATGGCAATTACATGAAGAAGGAACTTGAAAGCCGGGGCTACAAAGTCGACCTTCAGTATGCTGAGGATAACATCGACGCTCAGGTTGCTCAGATTGAGAACATGATTGTTAAAGGTGCCGATGCTCTGGTAATCGCTGCTATCGATGGTGCTGCTCTTTTCAACGTGTTGGAAACTGCTGCAGAGAATGATGTAAAAATCATCTCTTACGACCGCCTTATCATCAACTCTCCCCACGTCAGCTACTACGCTACCTTTGACAACTTTGGTGTTGGAGTACTTCAGGGTGGATACATCGTTGATACTCTGGATCTTGCTTCCGGTGCCGGCCCTTTTAATGTAGAACTTTTCGCCGGTTCTCCCGATGATACAAATGCCGGTTACTTTTTCAACGGTGCCATGAGCACACTTCAGAAGTACATCGATAATGGTATGGTTGTCGTACAGAGTGGACAGACCGATTTTGATAAGGTTGCCACCCTCCGTTGGGACGGTGCTGTTGCGCAGCAGCGTATGGACAACATCCTTGCCGCCTTTTATACCGATAAAAAAGTTGATGCTGTACTTTCTCCCTACGATGGACTTTCCATCGGAATTCTCTCCGCTCTTAAGAGTGTAGGATACGGCAGCAACGGAAAAGCTCTACCTATCGTAACCGGACAGGATGCTGAAATTGCTTCCATGAAATCAATTCTTGCAGGTGAGCAGGCATCAACAGTGTTTAAAGATACCCGTGTCCTGGCCAAGCGCGCATCCGACATGGTTGATGCTGTTCTTCAGGGTGTTGAACCTGAGATTAACGATACCACTACCTACGATAATGGAACCGGAATCATTCCGTCCTTCCTTGAAATCCCTGTGGCCGTTGATATCAACAACTGGGAAGAAACTCTCATCGACAGCGGATACTACACAAAAGCCGACCTCGGAATGTAAGAGTGTTGAAGGGAAGGGACCGGAAGGTTCCTGCCTTTCGCCTTTTATTGTAATTATTTAAGGGCCGGCGGATTCATTTTCGCCGGCTTTATTATATATCGTGTATAATCGAATGCGAGGAGATTTAGGGTATCATGGCAAGTACAATTCTTGAAATGCGCCGGATTACCAAAGAGTTCTCCGGGGTTAAAGCACTGGACAGTGTCGATCTTACCGTTGTTGATGATGAAATTCACGCTCTGGTGGGGGAAAATGGTGCGGGAAAATCCACGCTGATGAATGTCCTCTCCGGTGTTTATCCCCATGGAACTTATGAGGGTGGTATTTTTCTTGAAGGCAGAGAGTGCTTTTTTCGGGATATAAACGACTCAGAGCGCCTGGGTATCGTTATTATCCACCAGGAACTTGCACTGATACCTTTTCTTTCCATCGCAGAGAATATTTTCCTCGGGAACGAGCAGTCAACAAAAGGCATTATTGACTGGAATAAAACCGTCAGTCAGGCTGGTGAGTTGCTGAAGAAGGTAGGTCTGGATGAGAATCCGAATACCCTCATCGGTGATATCGGTGTAGGCAAACAGCAGCTTGTGGAGATTGCTAAAGCACTTTCAAAAGATGTTAAGCTTCTTATTCTGGATGAACCTACGGCGGCTTTGAATGATGAAGAATCGGATAAACTTCTGGATCTTCTGATTGACCTCAAAGACCAGGGTGTTACGTCTATTCTCATAAGTCACAAGTTGAACGAAGTAGAGAAGATTTCCGATCAGATTACAATTATCCGTGACGGTAAGGTGATTGAAACCCTGGTTAAGGGCAAATCTGATTTCCATGAAGACCGAATCATCCAAAGTATGGTGGGACGGGAAATTACAGACCGCTGGCCTGAAAGACAACACAAGATAGGCGATGAGATTTTCAGAGTTGAAGACTGGACGGTATACCACCCTCAGAATGAACACCGGAAAGTGATTAATAAAGCCAACTTCGACATACGTAAGGGTGAAGTTGTGGGATTTGCCGGATTGATGGGTGCCGGACGTACCGAAATCGCCATGAGCTTGTTTGGCAGATCTTACGGACAGAAGCATTCAGGACAAGTATTCAAGGACGGCAAAGAGGTTCATCTTCATTCTGTCAGCCAGGCCGTTGATAACGGTGTGGCCTACGTTAGTGAAGACCGGAAAAACTACGGCCTGGTGCTCATTCAGGATATCAAAAGCAACATTACTCTTGCGAACCTGAAAAAGGTTTCCAATAGTGGTGTTATCAATCCCAATGAGGAAATACTCCAGGCTGAAAACTACAGAAAGCGTCTTTCAGTTCGATGCAGGGGACTGCAGCAGACCGTCCAGACTCTTTCCGGCGGAAACCAGCAGAAAGTGGTCTTAAGCAAGTGGCTGATGTCGGAACCTGATGTTCTGATACTGGATGAACCCACCCGGGGAATCGATGTGGGTGCAAAGTATGAGATTTACACCATTATCAACAAGCTGGCTCTGGAGGGCAAAGCCGTATTGATGATCAGTTCAGAAATGCCCGAACTTCTGGGTATGTGCGACCGGATATAT
>DEIH01000155.1:0-9688 GCA_002352375.1 Spirochaeta sp. UBA2779
CCCCCTTGTATTCCTTAAAATCAATCCAGTCGAGATTCAGAGGTGATTTGGGCAGCTCCCCCCGGCGGTAGAGAAACGGGGAGCCTGCATCCAGAACCCCGTCGAGAACATCCCAGGCCATTTCAGTTTCCTTGGCACTGACGTACAAGGTTCGGTCGCCGTCAAGAGCGTCCATGAGCAGCCTCTGGTAGGCATCTTCAGGAACCGGCGGGCCGAATGCATCCGAGAGGCTGAAGTCCAGACTGCTCTGGGCTATATCGTGGTCGGTTCCCGGAACTTTTACCGCATGATCGATTACTATCCCGGTAACAGGCTGAATATGAAAAATAATCCGGTTTGGCTGCAGTTTACCGTCGGCGTTGAAAAGCAGCCTGGGAATACTTTTAAAACGGATGCCAATCTCCGTACCCTTTCTCCCCATGGCCTTGCCCGACCGAATGTAAATCGGTACACCCTCCCAACGGAAATTACGGATTCGAAGCTCCAGTTCAGCAAAGGTTTCTGTTGTTGAATCAGGATTCACCATGGGTTCATTCCGATAACCTTCGTACTGACCCCGGGCCGAACGTATCACCTCCATCGTTTTTAAGACGTTGGCCTTCTGATTACGGATGTCCTCCGAATCCAGAGAAACCGGGGCCTCCATAGTCAATAAAGCCAGCATCTGTACCAGATGGTTCTGTACCATATCTCTGATAACCCCGGATCCGTCAAAATAGGCCCCACGGGACTCCACACCGATTTCCTCGGAGGCGTTTATCTGTATGGATTCCACATTCGCCGCATTCCACAAAGGGTCGAACAGGCTGTTTGCAAAACGGAAAATCAGCAGGTTCTGCACCGCCTCTTTTGCCAGGTAATGATCGATACGGTAAATCTGCTCTTCTTCAAAATTCTCAGAAAGCCGTCGGTTTAACTCTCGAGCGCTCTTTAAATCATAACCAAAGGGTTTCTCAACAATGATACGGGTTTTTCTGCCGAAACCTTCTTTATGCAGTTCATCTGCGGTATCAGCATAAACTTTCGGGGGCAGTGAAAAAAAGACGATAATGGTTTTAAAGTCACCCAGGCTATCCAGATAGCCGCGCAGGCCTTTTATTCCGCTGTGGTAATGAAGGATGGGAGAAATAACATCGAAGGAGCCCAGGTGTTTATGGAACTCCTCATTGGTAAACACTTTACGCCCGGATCCGATTATCACACAACCCTTGCCGATCTTTCCGGATTTCCTGAGAGAGTCCAGAGCCGGAATCAGTTTGCGACGGGCCAGGTCGCCTGAAGCACCGAGTATAATAATTGCCGAATTCTTAACACTTTTCATTGCCGCTCCTCGCAGATGACCATATTTACAGGGTTTGGTAATTATCGTTCCTCTACAAATGTGAGAGATTTCCCCTGCATAATGCAATAGTTATTTTCTATTCAATTATTGGACTACCACCCCGGGGGTTGGTTATCTTTAAGGCATTGAAGTGATTAATTCCAATAATCGGAGGATTACATGCAGAAGAAGTTTAGAAGAATCCGGAAATCTGCGCTGCTTATTATCATGGCAGCCCTGCCTCTGCTGTTCAGCGGTTGCGGATACAATAAAATGGTTACCCTGGATGAGGGTGTAAGCGCTGCATGGGCCCAGGTGGAAAACGTCTATCAGCGGCGGATGGATCTAATTCCCAATCTTGTGGAAACCGTAAAAGGTTATGCAGCTCATGAGCAGGATACATTCACTGAGCTGGCAGAGGCCCGCAGCCGTGCCGGTGGTGTGATGAATATCGATGAAGATCTGCTCAACGATCCCGAGGCTTTTGCCCGTTTTCAGCAAACCCAGGACTCTCTGGGAAGTGCGCTTCAGCGGCTTCTTGTGGTTACCGAAAATTATCCCGACCTCAAGGCCAATCAGAATTTTCTGGCCCTTCAAGACCAGCTGGAAGGTACCGAGAACCGTATTGCCGTGGAACGGATGCGTTTTAACGAAGCTGTACGAATTTACAATACAACCATCCGCCGTTTTCCCCAGTCGATTATCGCCAACATGACCGGATTTGAGAAAAAGCCTTATTTCGAATCGGCCGATGGTGCAGAGACTGCTCCGGAGGTGAAGTTTTAATATGAATTTATTGACCTCTGACGAAAAAGACCTTATCAGCCGTACGGTTGCCGAAGCCGAAGCTAACACCGGTGGAGAAATTGTTACAGCCATTATCTCTGAGAGTGATGATTATGCCTTCCGGGAGCTCCTTTTCGGTATTACCGCCGGCCTTTTAACCTTTGTTATCCTCCTTCTGTTTATCACTCCCTTTGAATACCTGATCGACAGGCTGTTCTGGAGTGATTCATCGATACTTCTCCCTCTTACCATGGTTGGCCTCTCCCTGATATCCGGAGGCCTTTTCTATTTTCTTTTTCAGATTCCCGCCCTGGACCGGTTTGTTGTAGGACGTAAGGCTATGTCCGAAGCGGTGAGGCGCAGGGCTCTGAGGCATTTTGTTGAGAGTAACGCCTATGATACCATCGACCGTACCGGTGTTCTGCTCTTTATCTCGGTACTGGAAAGAAGGGTGGAACTGATCGCCGATAAGGGGATAAACGCCAAAGTGGCCCCCGATACCTGGGACCGCATCGTCTCATCTCTGGTTCGGGGCATTAAAGAAAAGAAAACAGCCGAAGCCATTACCAGCGCCATTAAAGATATCGGAACAATTCTGGCCGAGCATGTCCCTCCCCGGCCGGATGACAGCAATGAACTCTCCGACGGCCCTGCAGAACTCGGGAAGGGGTCGTGAAGATGAAAAAAATTACTAAGGTTGCCGTATTTCTCGCTTTATTACTCGGGTTTACCGCCATCTCTGCCTTCGGTCTTGATGTTCCCCCTTTAAAGGGCCGGATTAACGATAATGCAGGGGTACTCTCCTCTTCCCAATCCGGGGAGCTTGAAAATTATCTTGCGGCCGTTGAAAAAGCCACGGGAGCTCAAATTGCCCTGCTCACCATTCCCTCGTTAAAGGGTGAGTCCCTGGAATCCTACAGCTTGAAAGTTGTGGATAAATGGCAGCTGGGGAGCGCCGAGAAGGACAATGGCGCCCTGCTTCTGGTGGCCATGGAAGAGAAAAAAATACGCATCGAAGCGGGTTACGGACTGGAAGGGATTCTTACCGATGCCAAAAGCGGCTACATCATCAGAGAGGCCATTGTTCCCGAGTTCAAGAAAGGAAATTTCGACAAGGGGATTGCCGCAGGTATTCAGTCCATAGGGGGTGTAGTTACCGGAGATATTCCCATCAGTACCGAGCAGATAAACAGCTCACAGCAGGATGAAGGTGAAGGTGGCGTTTCCATCTTCTTTATCATTTTTATTCTGGTGTTCTTCTTAGGGCGCATCGGCCGTATTAGGCGTTACCGGAGACGGGGAATGTCTCCCATGGGGGCATTTTTCCTGGGCTCCATGCTGGGAGGTGCCTCCCGAAGAAGTTCATCATCAGGAGGCTTCGGTGGCGGTGGTTTTTCCGGTGGCGGCGGCGGCTTCGGCGGAGGCGGCGCCAGCGGCGGCTGGTAGTCTGTCCGAAAATTGATGTAATGAAACCGGCTTCAGAATGAGGCCGGTTTTCTTCAAGAAACCTGATTATTGCCTGGTGATGATGAAGGTTCCACTGGGCCCAAAGGAAGTGTTGTATGATCCACTGGCTGATGTTTCGCTTGAGAATGTGCCAATGATTGTCACATTCCCGGAGTCACCAAAGTTAATTGTAATTGAGAAGGCTTCTGCTGTTACAGTTCCCGATATTGTACCACCAGTTAAATCATAGTCCAAGAGATCCCCGAAACCCGTCAGAGTTGTACCCGTATGAGTAATAGTAAGAGTCAAAGTGCCACTTCCCGGAGCGGCTGCTGCAAGAGCAATTGAAGCAGCCACATCCTCGGTATATATGCCCGTCCAGGTTCCAGAATAATCCAGCGCCGCATCATCGCAGGCCAAAAAAGCAAAAAAACTCAAAAAAATCAGTAATAAAACGATTTTTTTCATCATCGTGCCTCCATAAATCATCTGTTCACCAATAATAGCAGTTTTTATTGCTGCTCTCAACAAATCAGATCAACTAAATTCAGTTATGAGGCAACCGGAGATTCAGTCATCACAGACATCAACCAGATCCAGAATCCGGTCGGTCTCTTCAATACCCCGATTAATCAGTTCTTCAATGATCTCGGTGACGGGCATCACTTTTGTTGCCAGGCCCACACTCTGTCCGGCCATCAGGGAGCCGTTCTCAATATCCCCGTCGATAACAGCCTTTTTCAAGCCGCCGATCCAGAAAGATTCCAGTTTCTCACTTGCCTCCCGGGTATTCATATCACCCCGTTCAATCTGGGCCAGCAGACCCAGCTGAAGGGTTGTAAAATCCCTGGCCCCTTCATTAACAATGGAGCGGACAGGAATAACAGGCACTCTGGGATCGAACTGGGCACAGGGTACAGCATCTTTTGATGAGGCTTTAATGATGGCATTTTTAAAATTGTTGTGGGCGATAGATTCCTCGGAAATTACAAAGCGGGTGCCCAGCTGTACACCGGAAGCCCCCATCATCAGATAGTGAATCATCAACAGACCGCTGCCGATTCCTCCGGCCACAAAAACAGGAACTTCCTTGGTATGAGGAAGAATCTGTTCTGCCAGTACACTGGTGGAAACAGGGCCGATATGCCCGCCGGCCTCATGTCCCTCAATAATAAGGGCATCAACTCCCATCTTTATCAGGGTTTTTGCCAGGCCGACAGTGGGTGCAAAGCACATCACTTTACTGGATGTCTGCTTAACTTTGTTAATCGCATCCCTGGGCGGCAGACCGCCGGCAAATATAATGTAGGGAAATCCGATTTCCAAAGCATGATCCAGCTGTTTCCTGAAATTCGGAGCAATTGTAATCAAATTGACACCGAACGGTTTGTCGGTGAGTTCAGAAGTTTTTTTTATCTCTTCCTTAAAGAGATCGATAGGCATATTTCCGCCGGCCAATACACCGAATCCTCCGGCATTGGAAATGGCTGATACCAGTTTTGCCTCGGATATCCAGGACATAGCCCCACCGAGTATCGGGTATTCCACTCCCAGGAAATCTCTCCCCCGGGCAAATAGTTTATCCATCAGTTTCTTGGATTTTTCCATTGTTTATCTCCATATTTATTCATTGAAATCTACGATATTCCTGAACCCATCGTCAAACGAGCCTTCTATTCAGCCCTTTTTGGCAATTTTTGCCCAGGAATCCCTCAAACCGACGATGCGGTTGAATACCGGTTTTGCCCCGGGAATATGGTTTACTGTATCAGCAACAAAATAACCGTTTCGCATAAACTGAAAACGCTCTTCGGCTGCAGCAGAGGCCAGGGCCGGTTCAACCTTCGCTTCAGTATTTATCAGTTCTGATTCAGGGTTGATATAATCCAGAAACTCTTTACCTTCTTCCGCTTTACTCACATCTTCCAGAGTTATCAGATGATCGAAAAGACGCAGCTCGGCATTCACAGCATCGTGCCGGGAGAGCCAGTGAAGAGTTCCTTTAACCTTACGCCCATCAGGAGAATCGCCGCCCCGGGTTTCAGGGTCGTAGGTACAGAGTAATTCCTCAGGTTCGCCTGAGTTATCTCTGAGAATTTCATTCACCGTTACATAGTAAGCATATTTCAAGCGGACTTCTTTTCCCGGGGTCATACGAAACCACTTTCTGGGGGCATCATCCATATAGTCAGTTTTCTCCACCCAGAGTTCTCCGGAAAACTTAATATCCCGGCTCCCTGCCTCGGTATCACCTGGGTTGTTTTCCGCGGTAAATATATCGATTTTTCCTTCAGGCCAATTTGTAATCGTCAGTTTTAAAGGATTGATAACCGCCATACGCCGGTGAGCCGTCCGGTTCAGCTCTTCCCGGACATGAAAGTTCAGGAACTCCACATCCACAAGGCTGTTCACCTTGCTCACTCCGATTTCGTCGATAAACTTCCGAATGGCAGCAGCCGGATAACCCCGTCGCCGCATACCTTTGAGGGTGGGCATCCTGGGGTCGTCCCAACCATGAACATGATGATCCTCCACCAGTTTGCGCAGGTAGCGTTTACTCATAATGGTATGACTGAGATTCAGCCTGGCAAACTCGTACTGATGCGGACGGGATGGTACAGAAACATTATCCAGAAACCAATCGTATAAAGGGCGGTGATTCACAAACTCAAGAGAGCAGAGAGAATGGGTTACGCCCTCGATGGCATCTTCAAAACCGTGGGCAAAATCGTACATGGGATAGATGCACCAGTCATCTCCGGTTCGATGGTGAGTTTCCTTTCGGATGCGGTACAACGTCGGGTCGCGCATCAGAATATTCACGTGATCCATAGCAATTTTCGCACGTAGAACACAGCTTCCTTCATCCAACACTCCTGTTCGCATCTGCTCAAGAAGCTCCAGATTTTCTTCCACCGATCGGTTCCTGTAGGGTGAATCTAACCCTGATTTAGTGGGAGTCCCCCGGTTTTCAACCATTTCTTCGGGACTCTGATGGTCCACATAGGCTTTACCGGCGTTTACAAGCTCAACGGCCCATTCGTAGAACCTGGCAAAGTAGGATGAGGCATGCCGGGGCTCACCTTCCCATTTGAAGCCCATCCATCTGATGTCTTCCTCGATGCCCCGGACAAACTCTTCATCTTCTTTTTCAGGGTTTGTATCATCGTATCGAAGACGGCAGATACCGCCGAACTCTTCGGCAACAGAGAAACTTAAAGTAAAGGCTTTGGCATGGCCTATATGAAGGTAGCCATTGGGTTCCGGGGGAAAACGGGTAACCACCTGAGATACTCGGCCGGAATCAAGATCTTCTTTGATTATCTGGCGGATAAAATCCAGCCCCCGGGTTTTTTCTTCCCCGTTATTGTTTGAATCGTCCATCCTGGTGCCTCTTTATTACCCTGCAGGGATTTTGCAAATTACTATAGGGACCGGAGGCAGGTGGGTCAACAAGGCAGTTGACAGGCGAATTACAATGCAGGCCGGGGCTGACGCCGCTCCCCGGTCCTGCCCTCTGGATCGTGGAGGAGAAGGCCGGAAGTTTCAAATATTTTACGGAGCCAGGTTTCCCCCTCCTGCCTTGAGGGAAATGGGCGGCTCTGAACCGGAAGCCACCGGGTGGCTCCAGGACCCGGTGGATGCGGCTCTCCGGCACCGGCATGAAAAACCCAGAGTCCCCGGTTTTCATAGGACTGCCAGCTGATGTGAAAAACATTATCCAGATTCACATATACTCCGTCGTCAATTTCCAGAAACACATTATTCTCCCCGGGCAACATGTGCCCGCAGCGCCTCTACCACCAGGGCATGGTCCTGTTCCTGGGGAAGTCCTGAAACTGCCACATGACCTACCGGGCCCACATTTTTTATTATCAGGGGAAAAGCTCCTCCATGGGGAGCGAAATCTCTTTCTGAAATCAGCTTGGATTCTTCAATGGTTTTTCCACTGGATGCCAGCTCCCGGCCTACATAGAAGGAGCTGTGTCCCACCCGGTCCACCAGAGCCGCCTTCCTCTTAATCCACTGCTCGTTATCAGGAGACGCCCCATCAAAGGAGTAGTGGAAAAGCCGGTGGCCGTGCCTGACAATATCTATGGCAATGGGAAGATTTCTTTCCCTGGCTGTCTCAACCATCCATGAGCCTAATGCCCATGCATCAGAATCGTTAAATCTGGAGAGGACAAGTTCCTTTTCCTGAGCCAGTAGAGTTTCAAGTTCTGTGTTTTCCATTTTCATACTTCTCATTATACTTGATAACCATGAAACGATGCGTAGTAAAATTCGGCGGTTCCAACTTCAAGTCTGCAGGAGACATGGCAAAAATACTCAAAGCTGTTCGCCTGTATGAAAAGCCGCCGGTTATTGTAGTTTCAGCTTTTTACGGAATTACTAATGAATTGATCGCTGTAATGGATTCTACCGTTCAGGATGAGTCGGAAATCCTGAGGATTACAGATCGACTGAAAAATATGAAACGGGAATCTCTGGAAACCCATATAATTGATAAAACAGCCAGGGAAGCGGTTTATGAGAAATTGCGAAGCCGATTGGATGAGCTCTCCCGGGTTCTTCTGGGGACACACTACATCGGTGAGATTCCCCCCTTTATCCGGGATCGTATCTTAAGTTTTGGAGAACGCCTGAGTTCTCTGATTGTCGCCGCAATACTTGATTTCCACGGAATACCCGCTGTAGAGCGGCTGCCTGAGGATATCGGACTGATTACCGACGGTGAAGAAGGTAATGCAGCGGTGGATTTCGCAGCATCAGAGGCCTCTGTCGCGTCAGAACTTCCCGAGGATAAGGTCTGTGTTATACCCGGTTTTTACGGAGTTGCTCCCGACGGTCGAATTACCCTTCTGGGCCGGGGGGGAAGTGATTATTCTGCGGCTGCAGTGGCCCGGTGCATCTCAGCTGAAGCTCTTGATGTGTGGAAGGATGTTAATGGATACCTCTCAGCGGACCCGAAAAGTGTAGAGAAAACCAGACGCATTGAACGCCTTGGGTACAGTGAAGCAGCCGAACTTTCCTACTTTGGAGCCCAGATACTCCATCCAAGGACAGTGGAACCACTGGAAGACCGAAGTATTCCCATACGGATTTTCAACATCGACAACAGCGGGGACAAACTGAAGCCTCTCTCTGTTATCGGACTTGATGCCGATGCACCCAAGGGACCCAAGAGCGTTACCTATACCGATGATTTTGCCGTTCTTACCCTGGCCGGTGCAGGGGTGGGAATCAAACCGGGGATACTTGCCAAGGTAACCGGAGCTCTGGACCGTTCGGGTATCAATATCAAGTCGGTAGTAACCAGTCAAACCGCCATCAATATCTACTTAAATGAGGCCGATCTAGAGCGGACCGATACAGTGGTAAGGTCTCTGGATATGACCGCAGTGAGTCATATAATACCCCGGAGGGATTTGTCTGTGGTAGCTTTAGTAGGCGACGGACTTGGCGAAGCACCGGAAGTGGCCGAGGGAATGATGGAAGCATTGGATAAGCGGGGAGTCCGGTTTACCATATTCTCAGTCGGAGCATCGGATGCAGCGGCTTATGCGGTGATACCCCGTAAGCAGAGGGCTGAAGCGGTTCGGGCACTGCATGAACGGTATTTTCCTACTGTATAATAGATTAAATAGTGTTCCCCACCTTGTCACAACTTCCCCAAACCCATCTTAAACGGCTTTAGAATAGTTGATAGCGAGGGTAAAGTGCCGTTTAAAGGGTTTTTAAGCTGAGTGTGACAAGGTGGGGAACACTTACAAAAGATTAAACAATTTTCTCCAGGAAATTACGAAGCTCCTGAACAATCCCCTCACTCTGATGATATACCATCTTTGCTTTGTGAAAATCAAATATTCCTACCCCGGTTATCGGAGGATCCAGTAACAAGTCCGGCGGATTACATCGCAGCCTCTGGGCCAGGATAGTTCGCTGCATCACCTCAAAAGTTTCCAGAACCACTTTGGCCGCCTTGGGGGGTTTCAAGCTGTTTGGGGACTGAAGACGGCCGAGAACGTTCACACCGATAATCACATCACAGTCGCTCAAGTGGTTCCAGGGAACCGGATTCACACAGGCCCCATCCACAAGCATACGGCCCTGATACGTTACTGGAGTAAAGAC
>DEIH01000155.1:9743-11129 GCA_002352375.1 Spirochaeta sp. UBA2779
GATGAATCCCAGAAATCGGCAGCCACCACTTTCAGGGGTATTTGAAGATCGGAAAAATCCTCTGTTTCGAGAATTTCATACAGAAAATGAGAGAAATTTTCACCTTTGATTAAACCGGTTCCTGAAAAATCAATATCCAGCAGCTTCACAATCTGCATCAGGTTCCGCCCTTCAATTTTCCAGGGTTTGTCTTCCTTTTTTATCTGTAAATGAGAGTCTACATAATCCCGAATATCCCGGGCAGAGATTCCCGATGCATAAAGTGCTCCAACAATCGCTCCGATACTGGCCCCGGAGATAATTTTCGGTCGTATCCCCATTTCATCAAAGACTTCCAAAACAGGAAGATGCGCCAGCCCTCTTGCGCCGCCGCCTCCCAGTGCTAATCCAATTTTCAGTCCAGTGTTCATATCTCTAAAATCATCCTGAAACGGTGTCGCCGGCAAGTTTTTTTCATTATAAACCTCCACTATTTCAGCGCCTCCAGAGGAGGTAGCCCGGGGTATTTACAGGGCTGCTGAATATCAGGGTGGTTCCTGCCCCCACCGGGCATGGAGACATCTTTACTCACCGGCCAGGCCTCCAGCGTTCTGTACAGGGGCACCATCAAATCAGCGCATTCGGCAAAAGGCACATTCGAATCCAGCCAGGCATCTCCCGAAGTTTTCCCGAGAATAAGGGGCATCCGCTTCTTAACATTATGAATCTGCGCCGGCAGGCCTTTCGCATCCACAGTAACCACCGAAAATGTCTCAACAGATGTACCTGTACTCGAATCTTTCCAGCAATCCCATAAACCGGCCAGCATAAAAGGCCGCTTATCCGGTAAAGCAATATGATAAGGATACTTCTTTCCTTCGAACAACCGCCATTCAACAAAGCCGTCCACCAGCACTCCGCATCGTCTGATGTTCACAAGTCCGCGAAAGGACGGTTTTGAATCAAGGGATTCAAAACGGGCGTTGATTGTTTTATCCCGTATGAATCCTGCCGCATCTGCAGACTTCGTCCATGAAGGAATCAACCCCCAGAGTGCGGGGACAATTCGCTTCAGATCCCCCTGCTTTTGAATGGGCCAGCAGGGGTGTTCAAAGGCCGAGATGAAGTAAGCGGGGAAATTAAAAGATTCTACCGGAAACTCTGCACCGTAGAGTTCCTTAATAATTTCTGCAGATTGTACCAGTGCGGCGTTGAAACACATGGGGTAATTATACAAGAATACAGATTGCACACCAAATACCAGGAGGCTGACATGACTCAGCAGACAACAGAATCATTATGGCTGGAAGGAATGGCCTTTGAGAATTCAGTTGACGGACATAAATTTATTGTGGATGCCGTAGAGCAATTCGGCGGAAAGGATAGAGGTCCCACACCCAAACCGCT
>DEIH01000121.1 GCA_002352375.1 Spirochaeta sp. UBA2779
GAAACCCTCTGCCCTTTCGGAACCCGAGCAGCTGATCAGAACAAGGGGTTCAACCTCCCAGGCATCAGGAAAGCCGCCCCATTTTCCGAAAAAATGGTTTTCAGGAACCAGGGATAAATCATCACGATGCACCGGAATTTTATTTTCAACTTGAACTGGAAGAATCCGCAGGCCCATAATGCCGGTTTCGCTGTCAAGAATATAACTGACATATAGATTCCCCAGAGTATAACTGGAATGAACATATTTCATTTAAAATCCCCACATTGCTTATGACTTAAGTTCACTCAGCTCACTCCTTTTACGTAATTCTCTACATCAAGATTATCACAACTTATATTATTCCCATCCTCTACATAGATCGATTCCCGCCCATCGGGGAATCTACTCCGAATTGTCACTTTACTCAGTCTCAGACCCCGCACATGCCGTGCATAAACGCCATGAGCCGGGAGTATAATACGGTCCTCATCGAACCTGTAGATACCTGCCCACCAGCCCTTCAGATACTCCAGATCGAATTCCGGAACCGGGACTCCGGCTGCATCATTCCCGGTTCCATCACCGTTGGTTTCAAGAAACATATTCTGAAATAAAATATCTTCAATATAGTGTCCCGGAAGACCAGAAATGAATATCAATGAGTTTTTCTCCGAAACACCTTCAACATAACGGCTGCACTTTTCCGGCATCTTCTTAAAAGTACAGCTGATACTGCTGAAGATAAATCCACGCATATGCCCCATCGGTTCTACCTCTTCAGGAGCATCAACGCAGGCACGCTGCTGATAAAAAGCCAGGAAAATCGGTATTCTTGTATTCTTCATACTAAGGCCGGTAAAAACCATGTTCCCCATATCTCCGCCTTCACAGAGTTCCAGCAATAAACCTACATGACCGATTTCATGAAAAACACAGTTACTGATGGTTACATTTTCAATGTTTCCCCTGGACAGCAGACCAATTCGTACAGCATCCCAATTACTTGTAAAACTACAGTTGGTGAGGGAGATATTCTGACAGGATCTGTCAACCCGGGAACTCTGAAGGCATAGACAATCATCGTTTGCATTTAGATTGCAGTTGGTAACTCGAACATTCTCACATCCGTCAAAATCCAGACAGTCACTAGTACCGCGAAAAGAGCTGTCAACAGTTACTCCTTCAACGATAATATCTGAGCAGTATAGCCAGACAGCAGCCCAGCTCGGTGTATTTCTAATGGAAAGATGGTGCATTGACAAGTGAGAGCAGTTCAGAAACCGGAAGATCATCGGCCTGTTTTTCTGCGGATCGAACGAAGCAGGAAAGAGCTCCGCATTTCCATCGATGCAGCCCATTCCCGATATTTCAATATTCTGTGCATCCACCGCAAACAGCAGGCATATGTTCAGAGATTCTTCATTCTTGTACATATGCTTGAAAGTATCTGTGGAATAGTCAGAGATGCATGAGCTGCCTTTCAAGACTGCACCGGCTTCCACTTTCATGTGAATATTATCCCGGAGATATAAAGTCCCGGTTAGGTAACAACCGTTTGCGATACTGACGGTACCTCCTGTCCGGGAACATTGATCAATGGCCGTTTGAATTGCAGTTGTATTTATTGTACTATTATCACCAATGGCACCGAAGTCACGTACATCATAATCCCTTGTGTATTTCATTTCTGAATAACTCTCTCAGCTGTCCCAGCTTTTCCTTTAAAAATTGAAATCCCGATAAATGTAATTCTCCTGCTTGCCAGTTTCAGATGAACGGCTCCTTCTTTGACAGCCAGAGCTCCCCCGACATACCCACTCGCAGTAGAAACCCAGGCTTTACTGATTTTTTGAATAGTAGTTAGCAAAACATCTAATTCTATCAAAGAATTGTTCACCAGCGTGATATGAATACCCTCATTTCCCCCGAGGCTTCTAACACTGAGAATTGTTACAGCATCAGAATCACAGTGAATAAGCTGAGTGGAGGCAGAGGGCTCTGAGCTTGATTGGGTGCTGACCACAGGATTTCGTACCATATCCGAAATACCTGCCAGCTCAACGGGGTTATATTGGCCGTGAGTCATAAATTCATATTTAAATCGCTTGAATCCCGGCTGTATACGCCCGAAATTTGTATCCCAGTAGTTGTTCATCGGCCACGCAATCATCCCGGGATTAGCATGTCTGGGTATCTGTTCCAACGGAGGACCAAAATGAAACCCTCCAGCCATCACCAACGGAGCATCCCGGCAGAACAGTGCTGCTCCGAAATCATCTTCATGCATACTTAGATAGTTATCGACACATTGCCAGCCCCTGCTGCTCCCCGGAAGCTGCTCAGAATCAAGTTCAGTCGAAACTCCGGCAGTATCAAAATGAGCATTCCATCCCTCGTCTAAGGAAAGTGGAATATAGAAGTACAACCCTTCGGGATTATCATCTACCTCTTTAGTAAAACTAATATCAATACCGATGAGAGCCGAGTTACCACGGATAGTAATTCTACGGCTGAGCTTGCGAACTCCGGGAGCTTCATAGACTGTAGAATGAATAATCTCATGAGGATATTCCTCTACACTGAAGGACACTACCCCTTTTGCTTTTTCATATACCGCCTGCCATTCCTGCCAGTTGGAGATATCACGTTTTTCATTTTCAAGATTGCGCTTGAAAAAAGAATTCCGGCTCTCATCAATCAACCCGTCAGGGCGTTCCCGAATAAATTTGAAAAAGCCCACTGATTCACCGGAGAGTATCTCTCTGCCTCGAATACGGTCTTTCAGGGACAGAATATGTCCACTCTCTGAATCAAATTGAAGCTCATACCACTTCGATTGTATGCTTCCGATTGTTTTGGGTTTTCCTTCCAGTAAAGCATTGGAAAAATCAATATTCAGTGAGACAGAGGAATCTTCTTTCCTTTCTATTGTGTAGCTCAACTCATCAGATTGAACGATCGGTTTCAAATCCTCCAAACCAACATTCTGAAAGCAGTAAGGCCCGATGAATATCGGACCGCAAAGTTCCCCGATACGGTCGGAGGCAAGATTTTCATTCTGAAATCTGTTCGCCCGGATGAATCTTCCGGTGGTCCTCCATTGAGAAGGAATGAATAGGTAAACATTCTGAAATGAGGCTGAAGGATTATAAATCAGCAGACTATTTATTCGATCGGCCGATCTTTGATTTCCCGCCAGAGTATCCAGTTCCTCCGCAAGACGAAAGAAGGCGTTTTCCCGGGCGATGTAAGCACTGTTGGTTTTTATATGTTCCTGGGCGGTATGCTGTTCATTCGTTACCAAAGTGTTATAACTGCCCCAGGTATGCTCCTCATATAGGGCAATCTGGTCTTGAACCAGTCTGCTTCTTTTGTTTTTCTCTGCCTGATTCGATCGGACCGGCCAACCAGTTAATACTCCGACCAGATCGGCAGCAAAAAGTAATCGCCGGGCTTCCCGGGTTACTTTGGTTTCATGGGCCGCCGCCCCGGATCCGAAGATCCAGTAATCCGTCCAATCACCGGATTTCAAGGGGATGGTTCCCGGATCCTGTTCTCTGATTCGTCTAAGTAGATCCCAAGGAGTCACATACCTGATTGGCGGATTCTGCCGTTTCTCATTCCATTCCCTGATAAGCCCGGCAGTAAAAGGATTTGGCGGGGAATTATCCCACATCTGCGGTGAATGAGTTGTTGTGAGATAGCAGAAATCATAGGGGTATTTCTTCCCTTCAAGATAATCAGAATACTCATTCCACCCCGCCTGCATTTTTTCAACTGAACCGTCCCAGCTGTAAAGATTCTGATCGAACATTGTATAGTGAGCACCGTTCATTACCAGGATGGAGCATCCGGAGGGACCTTCCCATCGAAATATCTCCGGGCGTTCATCAATCTGACGGCCGAAATGAGTATTCACTGCCATAGTGAGTAATTCGATACCTTCATCCAGCATCATATCCACGATTGGCCAGGGAATCCCGTTGACATCGTGAATATTCACAGTTTTGATTTCTATTCCAAATCGTTCTTCTAGAGTTCTTTTTCCCTGGAACAGGTATGCCAGAGATACCGCATTCGAGAGAGGCGTCCCGTTATACGCAAGGCCGGAGATTGCCAGTCTCCCTTTTTTCAGATACCCCTTAAACTTATTGATCTGATCGGGAGATGCCTTATCCAACCACCACAGAACCGGTTGTGTAACCTCACAGGTCCATTTGGGCTTGCTGATTTCCGGCCAGTCCGCAGTACTATCCAGCAGTTCAAGGGCCTGATCAAGATACTCAATCTGCAGAGCCTTCATCACAGGCTGGGAGTGAGTATATCCGAGATCCAGATGGCTGTGATGAAGAACAAGGACTTCCTTTATCCGGATCAAGATTTCATCCTCCCGAAGACTTATCCCTTCAA
>DEIH01000219.1 GCA_002352375.1 Spirochaeta sp. UBA2779
TCATCGCCGAGGTAGAGAAAAGGACCATTCATGTTTTCTTTCATGATAATAAGTCTGAACTCCCTCTGGAAATCTGTCTAGGAGTCTGCATGACTTGAGATTATCAGATAGACGGCGTACATAAGTGTGGCAACAACAGCCAGAAGGAAAAAGGCTTTCTGTAAACCATACTGTTCTCCAATCAGACCGATTAGTGGGAAAAAGAGGATCATATACAAGCTGAATGCCATACTCTGGAAAGACAGAATAGTTGCCCGCCGTTCTGAAGGGATCAACTTATTCAGATAATCCTGCATAGCTACAAATAAAACACCATCAACAAATCCCGTAATTCCATAGAAAATTACCGAATAATCTGTAAGTCCAATCCCCCAAATACTCAAGATGAGCAGGAGTGGAAAGAAGAGAATAATCCCCCGAACTCCAATCTTCTTCTCAATTTTCCCGGCAAGCAATCCCGCTGCCGCACTTAAAACCGACGCCAGGGCAAGGTATCCGCCTATCTGCAGCTCATTCCGCCCTTCCCCCTTCCAGAAGGTCTGCAGATAATAATAAAGACTTGTAATGAACATCATCACAAGCTCTGTGAAAAGTATAATGAAGGCGATACGTGGCTTATCTACAATTACCTGCACACTTATCCGGGTTTGTTCTTTCATAGCTTTAAACCAACCCATTTTACGCAACCGGTGCTGTTCCTCATAAATTGTCGTCGGTTCCTCAAAGAGAGCGGCAACAACAATACTCATGGCACTTACAGTCATCCCGGGTATGAAAACCCATTGGTAACCCAGATTATGGGCACAATACCCTCCGACAATCAGGCTGATAATCGAACCGCCTTCAAAAATGAGATTGTTAATACCGGCAATTTTTTTATAGACACCCTCCCGACCGATTTCCTTAAGGGAATCATAGATTAGAGCCTCCCCGGCACCGCTTTCGAGATTGTAACCGATAGCCGACAGGGAGAATCCAAGGCATTGAATCGGGAAACTTCGGCTGTAGTAGAGGATGAATAGACTTCCCAGAAAGACTATCCGGCCCAGAACCCGACTCATCTTCCGTCCGAATAAATCAGCAATAATCCCGGTCGGAACTTCCATCAGAAATTTAGTAAGATGAAACAGGCCTTCCATCATCCCAAGCTGGGTTAAACTGAATCCCCGGAGGGTGAGCCAGATCATCCATAATCCCCGGGTTAGATCGACATAGCTGAGCCCCAGGAAAATGTAATTTTTACCGATATTGTTTTTAATCTTCAGAAGATAAGTATCCCGTTTCATGGCGCATCCAGAGTTTGAAGTCCCTGACTTTTTAAGAGTTCCCTCTTCTATTCAGCCTGATTCGGGTATTTCTGAAATCCTATCAGCTGATATCACGACAGTCAAATCGTTTCCATCTTGTCCCCCTTCGGTCATGAAGGATAAACTCCCCGTTATGCAGATAAAAAACGTCGTGTTCGATTATGGCTCAGTACTCGTATGGCCCCCATCCTCAACTGCCTGTTCCCGGGTTGCAGAGGCAGCGGGAATCTCCAAACCATTACTGATGGAACGGTATTTTTCCGAGCGTTCCCCTTACGACAGGGATACAATCAGCAATATCGAATACTGGCGCCGAATTGCTCAGGGATATCCGGCGGCCGATGATGATAAGCATCTTCAGCGGCTTGCTGCACTGGATGTAGAAATCTGGTCTGAACCAAATGAGGCGACTGTAAACTGGCTTCCAATCTTAAAAAAAGCCGGCTTAACTCTGGCCGTTCTATCGAATATGCCCGAGTCCTTTTGCTCAGCTCTTGAAGAGCGCGACCTCTGGCTGCAAAACTTCAACTATCGTATCTTTTCCGGCCGGGTGAAAATGAGCAAACCCGAAACCGCCATTTATCAGCTTCTTCTGGATTCTTTATCTACTGATTCTGCACCCTGTCTTCCAGAGGAAGTGTTGTTTCTGGACGATCTGAAAGACAATGTTATTGCTGCCCGGCAGATGGGTATCAATGCTGAACTTTACAATGTTTTTACCGGGGGACTCACCGCCATAGCAGAGAAATACGGCCTGCCGATACCCGAGGAGTTGCCGCCTCCGGGAGATCGGCTGCAGGATTCAGCCTGTGCGCCTCATCATCATTTCTGATTTTTAATTGACCCCCTGCCGGCTCTCTCGTTAATCCAAAACCGATGTAACTGAATCTTCAAATCCGGTTCCTTTAACGGCATTGATAATATGCCTGTCAAGAGTTACCAGCACAGATTCACTCCGGGCAGCCAGGCAAACCAGGTAGGCATCGGTAACCTGGCGATACCCCTGGAGCAGGCTGTCAGGCCTGGGGGTGATAAGGCTGAAATCAAGAGAATCCTGCAAAAAATGATGTTCGGGATGAGCCGTCAGCTGCATCAGAAAATCCATGGCTCCAAGTACCGTCACGGCACTTTCAATAATCTTAGGATTGGAGGATATTCGGATAAATCCATTTTGAGTAATCGGGCATGTGGCCCAGCTTTTCCGATCCGGACCATTAAACCACTTTTTAACTTCCTTGTGGTGCTGATGATTCGGCCAGGCAAGGGCAATCAGAACATTGACATCAAGCAGAGCTGTCACCATATTTCATCTTCCATTTTCTTAACATCTTCCAATGTTATCACCTGAGAGCTGTCCCTGGCTTCAAAGACAGGCAGGCCATCATCAATTCTATACTCTGTACGTCGACGAAGCCCCGAGCGGATCAGATCTGATACAACTGTACCGATTGAAGTATTCTTCTGCTCTGCCATAGACCGGGCAATGTTCAGCAAATCATCGTCGATGCTTATGGTGGTTCTCATATATACATCGTAACATCATCGCATCACGATGTCGATAAGCAGATTCATAATCCATAACAGAATGAGCTATAATGTAGAAACCCTTTAAGTGGAGAAAAAAGATGAATAAGATGCTTCGGTTTGGAGGCATAATAGCCTGTCTGTTCCTCTTCCAGTCCTGCAATAATTCAAAACTGATGGCTGAAACCGCCTATGGCTTTTTCAACTCCCCTCCGGAAATCACTATTGAAAGTGTTTTCCAGCTCTACAACAATCTTGGGGAACATGCTGATGCGGTGCTGTATCAAAGCGAAATCCCCTGGATGGATTTCAGAGAAAGTCCGGATGGAGACTCAGGGAAAATCGAGGACCTGAAGAACCAGATAATTCTGGCAGACAGGGAAAATCTTGAAGGTATTTTTGTTATCGATCCATTAAACGGACTGAACAGACGGGAGTTCCAGCAACTGCCCGAGGGATGGAAGGCCAGCTTCAGTAATCCCGATGTGCGTTCGGCCATGAAGAATTACGCCCTGAGAATTGTCCGGGAATTTCATCCCCGCTATCTGGGCCTGGCTTCGGAAATCAACACTTATGCCGATGCTTATCCGGAGGATTTCTACAACTATCTGAGTCTTTACCAGGATATCTACGATACTGTGAAAGCAGAATCCCCGGAAACAAAGATATTTGTGACTTTTCAGTGGGAAGATCTGAACAACCTCTGGCCTCAGCCTGAGGAAAAGGACTATTCACCCGGCAAAATCAAATGGAATCAGATTGAGATTTTCGAACCCCGCCTCGATTTATGGGTGATTTCATCCTACCCCTACATTACTTTCGACAGTGCATCGGATATCCCCGATAACTACTACAGCCGCCTGCTTACCCGTACCGATAAAGAGCTGGCTGTTTCCGAAGGCGGATGGATCAGCCAAGATTTCAAACACCTTACTGCAACTGTTAAAGACCAGGAAGGATATCTCAATGCTATTCACCGGCAGATCGGCGAACGAATGGCTTTCTGGATCTATCTGTTGATTCAGGACATCAACATTGAGAGTTACAGCAAATATATAGAAGGGGCCGATCTGGAAACTCTGGGATTTTTTACAACCGTCGGTCTGATTTCCAAGGGCGGAACTCCCAAGCCCGCACTGTCCCTCTGGGACCAGTTTCGAGCCCTCAAATGAATTAGCCGAGTGGTAGAAAATCCCCTTTGATATTGGATAAGGATTTCCAGAGATTAAGCATACGCCGGGGACTTCCCCCGGTGAACAATTTGAGAAGGGCTGCAAACTCAGTCCGCCTGGAGTCCCCGGCCCATGGGCAGTGACAGCTTTCAACGGGCCAGCCGGTTTCTTTTACCAGGCGGATAACAGCTGATTCCTGAAGCAGAATGAGAGGCCGGATAATTGAGGGGGTACCCACAACAGCGGGCAGCATGGGAGGCAAAGCAGCCAGCTCCGCATTCCAGCTCATGTTCATTAAGAGTGTTATCAGGGAATCATCCATATGATGCCCCAGGGCCACTTTGTTAAAGCCTCCGGAAACCGCCTCTTCCAGGAGTATGCGTCTTCGATCCCGGGCGCATCCATAGCAGCTCGGCGGCCGGCCTTCTTCTGCTTCTTTTGCCGCCGGGTGTGGGAGAATACGAAGATTCATGCCCCAGTCTTTCAGAAGTGCCTTAAGTCTCTCCGGCTGCTGTAAATCGGCGAATCCGGTAACGAGATGCACGGATTCAGCGGTAAATGGTATGGGGAAGCCCCGGGCTTTACGGGCCAGATTCCAGGCCAGTGCCAGGGAATCCTTCCCGCCGGAGAGGGCAATGAGAACCCGGTCTCCCGGAGCAATGAGACCGTACTCCATGATGGCCCGGGTGATGCGTTTATCGACTTCCCGCTCGGCAGCCCTCATAACGGTTGACACCGACTGAGGGTTTTTTGTATTGTACCGCTACGCATGCCGCTGTAGCTCAGTTGGTAGAGCAGTGGACTGAAAATCCATGTGTCAAGAGTTCAAATCTCTTTGGTGGCAGCACAATGGCCGTTCCTTCGGGGACGGCCTTTTTTTTATTGTTGACCTCAGTCACTGTTTCTCCTTCGATGGAATGAGATCTGCGCCGTCAAAGGGGCAGACATCAAAGAGATTATCATAAAAAACGGCTCCGCATTCAGGGCAGCGGGCGTAGCTGCCGTTGTGGTTGAACACCAGCTTTTCTATATCATCGTGCTGTATCCAGAGCATGGCATAGGTTCCGAACTCCTCGTCGATTCCACCGAGAAAACCGTCGGTTTTAATAAGCACTTTCTGCTCAGTTCCGTCGCTCAATGTGAGTCTGGCCGGAGTAAAGGAGGGAACAGACGGTTCTTTTTTCCCGAACCAGCCGGAAAAGCGGCGGGGAGCCCCATCATCAGCATTATTACCGGAACTGACAATCCGGACGCTCACATCGGATGTATCCTCGGCGATTGTCAGCTGCCCGGGTACTGGAGTGTCCGAGACCGTGCCGCCGAAGGGGCCGGTAAAATCAATTTCAAGTATTTTTCTGAAGGAGAGAGGATAGGTGATGGCTCCTGTAGCTCCAATTCTGCGGACCCAGAAGAAATATTTCATCCCTTCCCCGGGATTCGATCCGGGTACATCAGCGAAATTACCCTGGTTATCCGGCCAGGGTGACCCTTCACCCTCGAAGGATGCCGCATCAAAGAGGGTGAAACTCTCACCGTCTGAGTGATAAACGGTTACAGCGTAAAACTCGTTGTATTTCAAACCGTCGGCAAACTCTAAAGCTTGAGTAAATGCCGGTACAACGAGAACCACAGCGAACAGGAGGAACATGAAGAGAAACAGATTTACAGACCGCGCGGGAGAGGTCAATCCAACACCTCCTGAATGATGAACAGAACCGTTGAATCGGGGATGTCCACTTCTTTGACTTTCAGAATAACACGTCCGCCGAGGTTTACGTCTTTTTTCAGCGCCACCCGGGTTTCCATGGCAATCTCTGGGATCAGGAAAAAACCCTGACGTTCACGGCGATCCACAAGAACGGCCTCGCCGCACCAGCCCGGACGGGCCTTAAGCCACTGCAGTTTCCAGAACATGTTGGAACGGCGCTCAGCCTGAATCAGGGAGCCCACCCGGGACTCGAAGGCTGCAAGACCAACCAGGACGGACTCTTCATCCTGAGTCTCTTTGCCCAGAATCGTATTGCGGATCTGACGGGAAGTGATGAGGTCGGGATAACGGCGCAGTGGACTGGTAACCCGGGTGTAGGCCTCCAGACCCAAACCCGTATGGGGGGAACACTCCAGAGTGGTACGGCTGCGCTTCATGCCCTTACGAAGGTTGAACTGGGCCACATAATCTTCTTTGGCAGGTTCATCGATTTCCTCTCTCACTTCATTGCTGCCCGAACTCTCCTGAACGGCAAAGGGGATGGAAAGCCCCCTTTCTTTACACCAGAGAGCGGCCTGAGAACCGGCCATCAGCATGGACTCGGTAACCATTTCCCGGCTCGCCAGATCGGGGAGGGGTGTAATCTGTACTTCAGCTCCATTATCCGCAGGATTCACCCGAAGTTTCACTTCCGGAAGACTGATGGAAACCGACCCGGCTTCTTTCCTGCGCTTCCTGGAGGCATCGGTGATTTTTTTCATGGTGGCAAAGGGTGCTTCGCCCATGCGTTTATCGGCTTCTCCATAGCTCAGCCGGGTTACCTTTACCGTTGTAAGATGGATGGAGAATGAATTTATTTCGTAATCCGGGGAGCTGGAAAACTCAAAGGCGTAGGAGAGTGCGGGGGATGTTTCATGGATACCCAGCCCCAGTTTCGCCGCAGCTTCAGGAGGGAGCATGGGAACCGTTATTTCAGGAAGGTAGAGGCTGCTGCCCCGTTCCATGGCGGCATCATCCGCCGGAGAACCGGCAGAAATCAGACCTGAGACATCAGCCACATGAACCCAGAATTTTGCTCCATCCCAGGCGACGGCATCATCGGGGTCCTGATTGCCCTCATCGTCGATGGCAAAAGCTTCGATTTCGGTAAGATCCAGTCTCTCCTCTCCGTTTTCAAAATTCCCCAGAGTAAACTCGGGAATATCCAGAGGTACTTCCAGGCGCAGGGGGTGAGGGTTCCACACAGGCTCTTTAACCCCTTTGGCAATCATCACCCGATGGGCGTTTTCAGGACTTTGTGTTTTACCGAGAGCTTTGAGGATGCGGGAGCCTTTACTGCGGCCCAGGGCGTACATTTCCAAATCTCTTAAGAAGAGTTCATCAGCTTCTCTATCAATTTTTCCCTGCTTGAAACGTTCCAGGAAATCTTCCCAGCGCCCTTCGGCATCGGCTTTTTCCTTATCAGCCTTAATCCTGGCCTCCACCGAATCCTCATCAGCCACCTCAATAGCTTCAGGAGTCCCCTTGAACCAGGGAGAACGATTTAAGAGTTTGAACGCAAGCCATGAAGTGGCGGGGGTATGTTCACCGTAAACAAGCTCAGCCAGTTCCTGCAGGGACGGACTCTCCCCCTGAAGCAGCTCCCAGGCTTCTTCCGGTACACCTTCGGTAGCACCCTCTTCCAGATCAGGAAATCCGGGTGCCGGCCCGGGGTGCAGAAGAAAAATATCTTTATCCCGGACACTTTTTGTTTTACCACCGGGAAGCAGGATATCGATTTTATCCCCGACAGATTGAACCAGTGCAGGGGTCTGTTTGTAGAGAACCAGGCTATTCTTGGTGGGCTTCATTTTTCTCCCGTATCGAGTTCCACATTACCCTGAAACGTTCGAAGGCTTTTTTCAGCTCTTCCAGACCTTTTCTCAACGAATCATCCCCGGGGAAAATACCTTCAGACTCTGTATTCCCGGCCAATCCGTCTTTAACCGGTTGTTCCAACCTCAGGGCATGATGCGTCAGATCGTCAGCCATCAGATTGAGAGCTCCCCCCTTAATAGAGTGAACCTCCCGGTGAAAACACTTCATATCCTGAGAGTCCAGAGCTTCTTCAGCTTCCCAAAGGCGCCGGATAGTTTCCTGTACAAACATATCCAGGAGTTCTGCCGTCAGTTCCCTCTTTCCTCCGAGGTTATCATTTAGCTCATTATACCTGAGGATAGGTGAATCCGTCATTCCGGTAATTATCTTCTTTTCTTCAACTTTATTCTGATTCATAAGGCCTCAATTCAATGATAAGAAACCTCAGGGGCACTTCGCCACAAAAGGAGGGAAAAATATGAGAAAGATTGAGAAACCACCGATTGTTGTCAGTTTGTCAGAGCCGCCACTGCCGCACCGATCAGTGGAGCATCATCCACCTGTACGGTTTCGTAGTATTTATCCCGGGTACTGAGAAATGGCCGCAGATACGATTCCACCCGATGCTGAAAACGGTAATACCTGTAGTAGGTGGTTCCATCAATAGTAATACACGTGGGAGAAAGGGGGCCGCTCCCGCCCTGCCCTTTAAGAACAGCTGCGGCCAGGTTCACCGCAGTGAGTTTTGCCGCCCGTTCCAGCAGGGCATCAATGAGAAACCAGAGCCGGCGGGCATCAGAATCACTTCCAGAAGACTTCACAGCAGCCACAAGGGCATTGCCTGATCCGGAAGGATTGTGGGTGTAATTATCAGCATCCTTTGTGGATATCTCGCCAAGAGTCTTGATTGCGGCAAACCCCTTTTTACTGAATAAACCCGATTCCCCGGCAAGAAGTACACTTTGGGTTACCAGAGGACCGAAATAACGTCCTGAAATCATTTTCTCAAATTGATGAAAATCCGGACGTTCTGTCATGCTGCAGAGCATTTCGTCGGCCTTTCCCCGGAACCGGCCGGTATAACTGCCCGATTCACAGTTGATTACCTGTCCCCGGTTTGCATCCAGCCCCTGAATCTTCCCGATAGAGGCGTTGGACTCCACATAGCAGGTATTTGTTCCAGTCCCCAGAATAAGGCCGATAAATCCACCCCAGTCCCGGCCGGCCTGAGAAGCTTTACCGGTAAGGACCGTGGCCACCGTATCGTTGAGAATCACCACTTCCGGAGGGTTGGACACCCCCCGCTCTGAAAGAGCCTCCCTCAGATCTGATCCGATTTTACGTCCCACAACCCCCGGAGCCAGAACTTCTTTGGTCCAATGCATGAGCCGCCCATCTTTATCCGGGAATATTTCCGTGGGATAGGAAAAACAAAAACCGATTTTATCACCCCGGTCAGCCAGGGGCTCCACCAGAGCGGCCAGGGAATCAAAAAACTCCTCCCGGCTTACCTCCCTCCTTTGAGTTCCCGGCATGGGCTGTTTGCTAAAATCTTCAATAACAGACTTATCTTCAGAGTTGAATGAGACAAGAGCGGCACGAAGGTTTGTTCCCCCTGCGTCCAGAACAACAACTTTTTTATCCTGCTGAACCTGTGTGTCAACTTCAATAAAAGTGGGAATCATTTCCATGGAAGCCGTTTCTCCATTCAACCCCCGCCTCATATCATCCACCATATCATCCACAGTGGATGTCATATCAATCCTTTCGTGGTGCATATCTGTCTGAATCAGGAACTGTTCGGTTTTCTTCTTATCTGGGTTCATACCTAAGAGTATGCCAAAGAGGATGGGGAGCATGCAAGATGAAACTTTTCAGGTATATAATGTGAATAGATGAGAATCACCATAATCGCCGCCGGGAAAATCCGGGACAAGTGGATAAATGAAGGTATTGCCGAATATTCCAAAAGACTCAAACGTTTCGGGAAACTTGAAATTATTGAGATAGCCGATGAAAAGGTTCCTGAAAAATACTCCGGAAAGGAAATTCTCCAGGCGGTAGGCAGAGAAGGAAAGAAAATGCTCGCCCGGTGGCCCTCTGATGCCTGGGGAATTGCCATGGACCTCAGAGGAGATACCCCGGGATCTGAAGGATTAGCCGATTTACTCTCCCGGCGGGCTGTAGCCGGAACCCACCATGTAATCTTTGCCATCGGCGGATCCAACGGCCTCTCAGAAGAAGTGCTGGCCAGATGTCGGAAAAAAATATCCTTCGGGCCGAATACCTTTCCCCACCAGCTCTTCCGGCTGATGCTGCTTGAGCAGATATACCGGGCCCGGAAGATAATGGCCGGGGAGACTTATCATAAATAAATAGCCCGATCTATTGTGATTTATATCAACGGTTTTACCACTGACTGATAGATATTATTCCAGCTGACAACATTTATATCGTTTCTCAAATAGTTGTCTTTACCACCATAAATCAAGTACAGGGATTCACGTCTATTGGCAGTAAGTGTAGACCAGTAGTTTAAACCGGAGAAATACTTTTCATTTATCGTCTGACTTGATTTTATTTCAAACGCCAGCTGATTTCGTCCGGATTCTAAAATTAAATCTATCTCCTTCTTATGATTATCCCTCCAGAAATATATCTCGAATTTCTCACCATAATTGTAACAATTTTTTAGGAACTCATTGACTATGAAAGTTTCAAAAAGATGTCCTTTGATATGATGATAATCCAGTTCCTCTTTCTTTCTGATACCCAGCAAATTACAGACAAGCCCGGTATCTGTAAAATATATTTTCGGGTTTTTTACCAGTCTCTTGTTATAATTCTTGTAGTATGGTTTCAATCTATATATCAGAAAACTTGCTTCCAGTACGGAGATCCACTCCTTTATAGTGTTATGAGACACCCCGCAATCTTCACTGATAGTTGAACTATTAAGCTCCTGACCTGTCCTTCCCGCCAGAATTTTCATAAATCTCATAAAATCATCTAGTTTTAATATCTGTTTAATCTGTCTGATGTCTTTCTCAATGTACGTTGAAATATAATTCCTATAAAATATTTCAGGTCTGATTCCCTGGTCATATATTCTGGGATAAGAACCTTTGAAAAGAATCTCATGAAGATCTGTCTCAACTGATGATAATTCAAAATAGGAAAAAGGAAGCAGTTTTGTAATGCCCACCCTTCCTGCAAGTGACTGACTGATTTGTTCCATCAGAAGAAAATTATGCGATCCTGTAATAACAATCCGCCCGTTCTTACCGGATTTATCCACATGTGACTGCAAGTATGACATCAAATCCGGAACACGCTGAACTTCATCAAAAATGATATTTTCACTGTATCTGCTTAAAAAGCCTCTGGGATCATTTTGAGCAAACTCTCTATGATCGATATCTTCTAGAGAAATATATTCATATTCGGGAAAGAGTATCTTGGATAATGTCGTTTTTCCCGACTGTCTGGGTCCCAGAATTGCAATTATCGGGAACTCCGAACTAAGAACTCTTATTTCTTCTTCTGCCTGGCGATACAACATAAATACAGTTAAGCACTTATTGTACATATTGTCAATCTGAATGCATATATGTACAGATACTAATTTAAACTTTCCCTATCCCGGCCTTAAGGTACTTATCCTTGTTGGTAACATACCGGGCCGAGTTATCAAGGCTCTTGGCGATAACCCCTTCCTTGAGGGGTTTGATCACTTTTGCCGGCGAACCGAGTACCAGCATACCGTCGGGAATATCCATACCCCCGGTTACCAGAGCTCCACCGCCGATGAGGCAGTTTTTACCGATTTTTGCCCCGCTTAAGATGGTAGATCCCATTCCAATGAGACTCCCGTCTCCAAT
>DEIH01000245.1:0-4055 GCA_002352375.1 Spirochaeta sp. UBA2779
AGTCTGGGAATGGCCATCGGTGCCTTTCTTGTCGGATCTGTTGTTCTTGGAGCAATTGCCGTCCTTACAGGTATTATCGGTGGTCAGACAAGACTGTCCATTGGTCTATCGGCCAGATTCACCTTCGGCAGATACGGTGCAAATATCCTGCAGCTCGTGTTGTTTTTTGGCGCCTGGGGATGGTTCGGAGTTCAACTCGGTTTCATGGCCTCCGGATTCGGCGGTGGCGGACTCGCTTACGTCTTCAATGGTCAGATACCTATCTGGCTGATTATTGTTGTTGGCGGGATCTTGATGACACTGACTGCTATGTATGGATTTAAAGCCATTGAAAAACTCACAGTTGTTGCCATCCCTCTGCTTCTAATAGTTATTATTGCAACAATTATCAGCGTTTACGGTGACGGAGTAACTTTGAAAAGTGTCGCCGGCAATACCGCTGAGCAGGCCATGCACTTCGGAGTTGCTGTTTCGATAATCATCGGTTCCTTCATCGTCGGTAGCCTTATTGCACCGGACATCACCCGTTACTCAAAAAGTAAAATAGCAAGTGGCTGGGGAATGGCTTTCGGAATGCTCATTGGTTTCCCTCTGGTTCTTATCCTGGGCGGAATCATGGTTAAAGGCTCCGGTGGAGAATTTGACTTCTCCAAGGTTATGTTGGGCAATAGTTCCGGCTTCTGGAAACTCCTTGCTGTAATTACCATCATCCTGGCTGCCTGGACCACCAATGACAACAATCTTTATTCTGGTGCTCTTTCACTGAATGCCATGTTCCCGAAACTCAAAAAATGGATGATTACCATTGTTTCGGGCGTAGTAGGCACAATCCTTGCGCTGTTGGGAATTAACACTGGAGCAGGCTTCCAGACATTTATGGGATTCCTCATGGTTTTAATTCCCCCTGCAGCCGGTGTTATAATTCTTGATTATTACTTCTTCAGAGGTGATGCCAATAAGAATTTCGACCCGAATGAACTGGATAATGTACCCAATTTCCGTATTCTCCCCTTTGTCGCGTGGATTGTCGGCTCCGGTTTCGGTTTTGTCATTCAGTACACTGCATTGAAATTCACGAGCATCGTTGCACTCGATACCATCATCGTTGCAGCTGTCGTTTATTGTATTATCATGTTGGCGGCAAAAAACAAGTTAAAGATTCGGGCATAAGTCATACATTCCCCCCGGTACCAAAGGTGCCGGGGGGGGTTAAAGGATCAATATGAAAATCAAAATACTACTTCCTATTATATCCGACATATTCAACGAAGAAGTTGTTATTGAGGCTCAGCAGTTCGTGTCGCCCGATACAGAGATTACTGTACAAAATCTTGATAAGGGAACTGCCTCTATAGAGAGTGTATACGATGAAATGCTTGGATCTCCCGACATCGTAGCTAAAGTAATCCAGGCGGAGAAAGACGGATTTGACGGTGTGTTTGTGGACTGTTTCGGGGACCCCGGAGTTGAAGCGGCTCGTGAGATGGTTTCCATACCTGTCGTGGGTGGATTTCAGCCAGCTGCATTGTTGACCACCATGCTTGGCGGATACTGGTCTGTCATTTCTGTACTTCCGAGTGTCGTTCCCATGATTCGGAATCTGGCCAGAAAACTCGGTATCGATGGTAACGTCGCATCTATTCGTCATATCAACACACCTGTACTGGAACTGACAGACAAAAAGATGCTTCAGGACAAGCTCCTGGAGCAGTTGATTATCGCTCATCGGGATGACGGTGCAGAAGCCATCGTTCTGGGTTGCACCGGCATGATGGGTCTCGCGAAAAATCTGGAATCGGCCGCTGCCAAACAGGGAATACCGATGCAGGTTATCGATCCTACAGGAGCTGCTTTGGGTTTTCTGGAAATGCAGGTGAGGAATAAAATCTCGCACAGCAAGATTACATACGCGGTTCCCTCAGAGAAAGAACGTAAAGTCTGAAGAAAGAAGGACGTATATCCGGGTTATAGATATTACCATCTCGCGTAAAAGCATGACGGCAGTCATGACCACGGTTGATTTTCGTCTGTATAATGTCCGAAATTAAAATACGACATTGAAATCAGAGTCTGCGAATATGCAAACCTTCTGGTGGCGGCGGTACTGGACTTGAAGCGGAGTCTCGGCGCAACCGATCAGAGAGCACAAATCGACAGGACGTCGTTTAGAGACACAGACGGCCCGGAAGAAGGAAACAGGATGTTTCTGACTGCAGGGTGAGTCCAGTATCGTCCAACGTGTAAAGCAATTCCTTTTATTGCCATGGTTGGATTCTCCCAGACTATGACCATTTTATGCTGTAGCTAAGAGAAAAGAGTTATTGGTCTGAAGGGAAATGAAGGTATTCAATTTCAGTGAAATGTCACTCTGCAATTCGCGAAGTGGACACATAAGGACATTTCTGATATTCTGGTATCAGGTATGAAACACCTAAACTCTTGAGCGTATAAACGCTACTGTGTCTGATGTAATTGTTTGACTACGTAATTAATCACTATCCTACAATTATAATCAAACCTTGGTTTTATGTTTACGGTTGGAACATCGTAGTCGAGAATTTATCGATAAAGATCCTCCAGAGAAAATTCGGGTGTTGGATACATGTCTCTTTAAATCGGTTTCTGGGCGTTACAATTATTACGTCGACCATACCGACTATCTCATAGGCGGATTCGTTTGGAGTAGGACGAATTACCGCTACCTGATGTTTTTTGTCAGGGTCTGTTTAATTCGTTTGCAGGCGTTTTTTTGAAGGCGTCCAGTTTTTGCGAACCTTCTACGATTTCAAATGTGAACGGTTTTAACAGATTCTCACCACCGACATACTACCCATAATATAGCTTCCTCTTTGCGGAAGCTGATCCATACCGATTCTCCTCCTGCGGTCGATCATTGTCGTATTCCTACGGCGGTTATATTTTTCACTATGATAACGCGAACAAGGAATTAAATTCTGAAACAAATCACACATGATGCTAAAAAAGTAACTACGGCACTTTTACTGGCTGCCGGAACAGGGAGCCGGTTGTTTCCCTTGACTCGAGACGAACCGAAATGCATGACCATGGTAAATGGAACCTCTATCTTGGAGCGTTTTATCTCGAACCTTCGCAGACATGGGTTTAAACGATTGGTGGTTGTCACCGGATACCTGGAAAACCGGATTCGAGAGGAACTGGGTACTTCCCGTGGTAAACTGAAAATCGAGTACGTTCATAGCCCCAAATATAAAACCACAAACAATATTTATTCGCTCTGGATGGCGCGGAAACATCTCAGAGAGTCTTTCGTACTTTTCGAGAGCGATCTCGTTTTCGATGTATCTCTTCTGGAAGGTATGTTATACCCGGATAAAATCGCCCTTGATAATTTCAGACCCTGGATGAACGGTACCTGTGTCACATTGACGGATACCGGAAGCGTTAAGACATTCACCAGCGGAATTACGAAATCCCCCAATGAAGAAACCTATAAAACTGTGAATATCTATAGTCTTTCCAAGGCTTCCTGGGCTGCTGTCTCACAACGGTTGGACACCGTGATATCTGCCGGGAAGGTGAATGATTATTACGAAACGGTTTTTTCCGATCTGGTTAACGAAGGATCCCTGTCTTTTAAAAAGGTATCCTTCAAAAATAAGCCCTGGTACGAAATCGACACAATTGAGGATCTCAGGGCAGCAGAGAAACTATTCCCGTCGATACGACCTGTAAATCCGTTGCCTCATCCTCAATTGCCAAATGTGGGATTCTCAGGAAAGGCGATACAGAGCCTCAAATATGGAATATGAAACTTTTTCCAGCAGAGCGGATAAATTCAAATTTATATCTTCGCAACATGGCGGCTATTATCGCCATGGGTTTGTCGATCACGCCTACCTCTACAATCTATATTTCCCGCCTGAAGCTCTGTTTTCCCGGTTGAAAGACAGTATCCACGATCTTGTTTTGAACTACCCTGTCGCTCAGCACGCATTAGCGGAGCTGGTTGGAATCATAATCAACCAAAATGCAAAGGGTATCGTAGTGGGAAATGGTGCAGCCGAACTGATTAA
>DEIH01000245.1:4060-4669 GCA_002352375.1 Spirochaeta sp. UBA2779
ATTGTTTCGAGTCAAGTGGCCCGAAAGCTTATAATTCCGGTACCCTCATTCAATGAATATGCTAATGCTGCACCCGCTGACAGAGTTTTCGAGTTCCCTCTGGATTTCCCTTCCTTTCACCTGGATGTAGACAAGTTCGCCGCAGAAGCAATTCGGGTAGAGGCCGATGTCGCGGTTGTGGTAACTCCGAACAATCCGACTTCCATAGCCGTTCCCAGGGCCAACCTGCAACGTCTCGCACGAAAGCTGGAATCTCACGGGTGTATCCTGATCATCGATGAATCCTTTCTCGACTTCACCGAAAATCCCGATGAATGGTCTCTGGAAGGTGCACTCGATAACCATGCCAATGTAGCCATCTTTAAAAGCATGAGTAAAGCTTACGGTATTTGCGGGCTCAGGATCGGATATATGGTTACAGCGAATGATGATTTTGCAGAAGAAGTAAGAAAAGGTGTCCACATCTGGAATGTGAACGGTTTCGCAGAGGAGTTTTTACGCATACTGCCTGAGTATTACCAGGAGTTTCAGGTGAGTTGTTCCAAGGTCCGTACTGACAGGAATAGTATGTACAAGATGTTGGGGACAATTCCCGGGATGACCGTTTAC
>DEIH01000262.1:0-4563 GCA_002352375.1 Spirochaeta sp. UBA2779
TTAGAATCCTTTGCCAGAAAGGGTATACGGCGAAATCCGCCCTCACTTCCGCCAAAGCGGTAATAACCCTCCCCCTGGAGCTTCGGCTTTTTAAAAACCAGTTCCGATGAGAGGTAAAGCAATGCAGGTTCGGGAAGCAGGGACAGCTCTATTGTGTAATCAGAAATGCCGCTTTCCAGCCACGCCCTTACCCTCCGGGATTCAAACCCCGAAACATTAAAAGTAAAATCGTAGTAACGGCCGGTGTTCAGCTCCACCTCATTACCTGAAACGGCATAATCCACACCGTCCGCACCGTGAACCGAAGGCTCGGGATAATCTGTCAGTTCCAAACCTGTATCACTACGGTGCAGTTTCCATGTTACAAAAACAGGGCCGGTTTTCGGCTTCCAGGGGGTACTCAAATTTACCAGGGGTATCTGCCGTCCTCTGGAATTAAACGATTTCCGAAGGCTTTTCATTGATGGTATTTGAATCGCTTTTGTACTTATCACATCTCCCACACGTACTTTCAACTGATAAAATCCCGGTTTAACAAACACCGGACGGATATGAAGCCTGGTTACTCCGGGAAGAGGAACCGGATTCTCTTTATCCTGATTTTTCCGGGATTCCAAAAACCGGGAAAGTTTATCGTGAAGGGGCTCCCTGCCGTTTAAACCGATTTTAATTTCTTTTAACTTTTCGTTGTTCTCCGCTTCAGTATTGTACTGATACACATCCAGCAGCACATGAGGGGACAGTATTGTATTCTCCGGAAGAGAAACCTCCAGCCGTACTCCTCCGATAAAATCCGGGAGTAGAAGAGCGTTTAGAAACCCGTTAACAGCCAGAGTCCACCAGATCCCTGCCAGAAGAAGCAGAGCGGCCAGAGAGCCGGCTGTAATTAAACCGATACGAATAATACGACGCTTATCAACCCGTGATGATTTTCGGTTCCCCCGGCGGTCTGATACCAGATCGGCAAGATGACGGCGGATACTCTCTTCATTTCTCCTGGTAAAGTAGCGCTTTAAGGGATTGAGCATACTTAAGGCATCTTTGTAACGCCTTTCGGGTTTGGAACGGATAGCCCGGCGGATGAGCCGCCTGGAAAGAAGAGAAGATTCCGGCATGATTTTCCTGAGTCTTTCGTACTTGCTTTTTCTCACATGTTCGAGAAGGTCGGGTAAAGAGGCCCCGGCGAAAGGTTTTCGCCCGGTAAGGCATTCGTAGAGCAGAATTCCCGATGAGTAAATATCCGCTCTGCCGTCGACGTTCCCGGCGTCGCGAAACTGCTCAGGTGCCATGTAAGAGGGAGTACCCAGGGTC
Organism: Spirochaeta sp. UBA2779; assembly: GCA_002352375.1. GTDB lineage: Bacteria > Spirochaetota > Spirochaetia > DSM-2461 > DSM-2461 > UBA2779. The sequence goes on from DEIH01000262.1 coordinate 1,312, forward strand.
ATCCCCTCCTTCGTCAGGCCATCAGTATCAATTTCCGTATTATGGGCAATTCCAAAATCTGTCAGTTTCACTTCACCCTTTTTTGAGATAAGGATGTTGGCCGGCTTGATATCCCGATGCACCACCCCTCTCTCGTGGGCAAAAACCAGGGCTTCCAGTGTATTTTTAAGAATAAGCAGAGCTACATCATCATCCAGATAACGCTGCTTATCCAGAAGCTGTGCCACCGAGCAGCCGTCAACAAGTTCCATCACCATACAGTAGGATTTCGCCGTTTTAAAATGATCGTAGTAATTGACGATATTCACATGCTGAAACCCCATCATGATGGTTGCTTCCCGCTGAAATCTCTGGGTGAACTGCTCGTTGCCGGTAAGGGTGAGCATTTTTAAAACAACCGGCTTATCCAGGGTGGGATGATCCGCTTTATAGATAGCCCCCATACCGCCTTTGGCCAGTAGCACGGCGTTGGTGTATTTCCCGATCTTTTTTTTGGATTCACTCATGAGATCTCTCCCTCTATGCTTCTTATATCCCGAAAAGGATCCGGATCTCTGCCGCTTTCCAGCACTGCGGCAATGTACCGTTCGGGGTTGTGAATCTGAACATAACGGTTTCCAGCTCTCAGGGCGTAAAGGCCCTTTACCGGCCGGTGTCCCCCGAAATACAGGGCCCCCGGGGAGTCAGTTCCCAGGTAATGTTCCAGCATCAGGTTTACACTCCCCTCCTCGGCTTCTCCATTCCCCGTCCATATAAAATCAAAAATAAGTTCATCATCACCCCGGTACTCAATCAGACGTTCCCTGGAATAGAATTTCCGGGGTTCGGCATGGGATACAAGAAATCGATTACCCACGGCCAGAAGGGGAAGAGCCGCTTCAAAGTCGGCCCAGGATTTCAGCATATCTTCCCCGGGGAACTCCAGAAACCAGTCCCGCACCATCTGCCCCTCCCATGCATACTTCCCGAAAGGCCGATTTCCCTCTCCCTCCTCATTGGCAACATTCTCATGGTTTCCTTTGAGAAAATGAAAACCATCTGGGAATGATGCCTTGAGTATCATCACCATGGCCATCAGGGAGAGTCCTTCCTTCATTTCTTCATCCATGTTCTTATGCCGGCGAAATCCGCCCTTGTATTCTTTTAAGGCCCGGCGCCAGCGCTCCGCCCCCCGAGCTTCACTGTGAAAGCCATCGCCCACGCAGAGAACCTGGAGGGACCCCTCGGCAATCCTCTCTAAAACTGATTTGCCGGAAATCTCCAAATCTATCAGTGAAGTAATGTAACCGGTACGTGCATGAAGATCGGGAACAATCACCGTGGTAATATTCTGATTCAGCAGCACTAGTCCCCCGGGTTCTCTGGAGCTGTCCCGAGGTCTTATCAGGGGATTTTCATTGCTCAGAGTTTTATTTACCGCATCCAGGATTCTGTTAAGATCGGTAAAATCCGGAAGACTTTCTGAATTGTGAAGGCGGCGAAAAACGCTTCGAATCTCCTCAGGGTTACCTGAAAACATCAGATATCTTCAATCCTCGTTTCATCCACAGCCTGAAACTCCTTCGTCAGAGCAAGAGTCGCTTCATCCAGACGGTTGTTCTGCTCGGGAAGGGCAAGTGCCGAGGGAAGCAGAGCCAGACGATAGACGGCTGAACTCTTTTTTACAGGGCCTTTTTTAAATGTTATTTCCCGGCCGCAGGAAACACTTTTTCCGAGAACGGCATCTTCGGATTCAGCCCGGGAAGGAACATCCCGGCGTCGATCGATACTGACATAAACAGCCCTTCGAACTCCACCGTCCTCGGGTCCTACGGCAACCAGCGAACCGGAGTAAGTTAAAGCCAGAAAACCCCTGGAAGAATCCTTACACTTTTCAGCCTGCTCCATTCCCATGCTGCGGGCCTGATCGTCAAAGGCCTTTTCTTTTTCCCGCCAGCCTTCAGCCAACAATTCCAGAGACCGAGAATCCTGAGGAAGCCCACTGGAGGCTCTGATAACATTCAGGTGTTCCTTAATTGATGATTCTAGACTTTCGAAAACTCCGCTCATTTTCGACTCCTCACTATTTTAATTTCTCTGACAGTATATCGCTCAATGAAGGGATAACTTCGTTTCCAGAGATGAATAGATAAAATCGTAGATATGATCCATCGCATTATCGGGAATATCGTTCTTGAAGTTAAACACATGAATTTTCTGGCCGGCAACAACCCGGCTTGAGGAGAAGCTTCCGTTTAATACGGCCCGATAGCCATGAATATTCAGATTGAGGTTCTCTATCTTCACGGGTTTGAAATTTTCGGGTTCTGGTTTAAAGGTGCAGGACATTCCTTTGCTGCTCAAATCGTGTATCACGCCGGCATAAAGTCTATCCCCAAGATGGAAATTGAACGTTGCAATCGATGCTAACTGACTCCCGAACCGGACAAAATGGCGATATCCTTGAGCGTTAATGCTTTCAAGATATCTCTGAATTGCTTCAAGTCCTTTATCATCAGTAGACTCTATAAAGCTGTCAAAGCCTTCAGGACGCTCAGAGGGACCCAGAGCAGCTATTCTTAAGGGTATTTTAAGCTCCCGAACCCGGTTGACATAACTCCGCCAGTCCCAGGCTTTATTATCGGATACCAACAGAAAAATAACTGTATTCATCTTCATAACGGTAATGTCTGAATCCAGGGAGGATAAACCATAGGTTTCATATTCGCTGCGCCTGAGGGATCGAACCATTTTTTTACATATATCCGGATCTGGATGAACGATAAAAATCTGATGCCCCTGATAGTCCACAGCTGCCCTCTTCAAGTATTAAGTGATAATAAGGACAACCGCCAACAGGGCCAGCAATCCTGCAGTAAAGAACTTCAGTGCAGCACCTCTCTTTCGAAACACAGCTGCCAGCCTCACCGCCGATACACCCTTATATGATACCGCAAAGACAATAAAAAGGGGTATAATAAACGCCGAATTATAGAGGAGCAGCCATAACCAGGGTGTTGCACCCTCCCCACGGGAAATCATCCAGGCAATTGTTGGCAGATATACCTGTCCTGTACAACCCAGCTCGATAATGGCAACCACTGCACCCAGAAGAAATGCGCCTCCAGCTGCCGCACCGGATCGAACCTCATCCCGAATCAGTTTATGTACTCTCTTTGACAGTTTCTCCGGCAATTTCAGAATGAGATCGCTGCGCCCTTTTGAGATTTTAACCCCGTCCAGTATACTCAACAGTGATAAAAGAAGAAGAAA
>DEIH01000262.1:4572-4756 GCA_002352375.1 Spirochaeta sp. UBA2779
CGCCTGAGCCCCCCCAGCAGCCCTGCCCCTATCAGAGAATATGTAATAAAAATACCCAGAGCATAGAACATACCGATGGCCAGCATGGTTTTCTTTGACCGCCCGGCCATCGCCAGAGCTGAGACAAGGAAAACCATCGCCGAAAAGGCACAGGGATTCACGCCGTCCAGAAGACCGGCGAGAA
>DEIH01000262.1:4874-5306 GCA_002352375.1 Spirochaeta sp. UBA2779
AACGCCGTCTACAAGCAATACCGGAATGTTCTCCAGTTCTATCCCATTTTCATTCATCAGCTTTAGAAGTTCATCAAAATCTTCAGGGTTTCCTGAGTCTTTTTCGGTAATTAAAAGGGTACGCCCGGTTTGCCGCTCCAGTCGGGGGACGGTGTTCCAGAGAAAATCTTCACAGGATTTACATCCGTAGGGATACCAGTACACAGGCTTATAGTCAGCCTCTCCCCTCTCCGAACTCAAAACAGTTGGTTTTTTATTCTTCTTCCCGTTTTTATTACCGGAGCTTACCCTTGCAATCAGCTGCTCCATATAAGAATCGCCCATGGCAAGAATCTGCAGTGCCTCAGGGGAAATACCCCGCTCCAGAGAAATTATCTCCAGTTCAGGCTTTTCATCCCCATTTATTGCTAACCGGGCCAGACCGTTGCCCCG
>DEIH01000130.1:0-6121 GCA_002352375.1 Spirochaeta sp. UBA2779
AGTACGGTGTAGTCCCGATTTTTCCGCTGAGAACAGCTCGTTGGGCAACATGTTCGGGTAGTCCCGTCTTTGATCAGCTTCCCGCACATGCATAACTAATTTTATATATAACCAATAACATACTATTTCACATCTGGTAATGGTTCACAATTTGTCCTAAAATAAATAAAAAACAAGGAGCAAAGATATGAAGAAACTTTTATTAATCATTCTGATTTTGACAGCAGCAACAATTATGGTTCATTCTGCAGAAATGGAACTGGGTGATTTCCCATTGGGGAAATGGCTTGATTCCAACTGGGATGCTGTATGGGAATTTGAGTCCAACAATATCCGCATTTTAGGTACTGACGGCAGTGTTTATTGTGATTTTGATAAAAAAACTATAGAAAACTGGTCACTTAAACCTGGGACTAAGGGTCTGGTTGTGTCTTTCTATTGTCCTGAAACCGGAAAGAAATATCAGTTTACAAAGCCTCTTACAAATCTTAATCTTTTGATGGTAATTGATACTGATACAGGAATTCACTATGAGGTGGAATTGCCTTTTCAGAAATAATTAATTTTTATTTCCAAACCTTCAGGCCGTATTCGTAACGGATGTTCCTCGACTCATCAATCCGGATTGTCGATCGTTGTTTCCATCCGGCTCTTTGCGCATCTTAGCAGGAAGTATAAAATGTATCTCTTTCATTCTTTCAGGGAATTGTCTGCCGTTTCGAACTGGATAGGGATGCATAGCCGAGCAGTGAACTTGTTTGCGACTAGGAGTGGGAATTAATTTTAAGTTTCTAAGGGCGGAGCAATGTCTGGGATTTTTATCAATTACGAGAGAAAAGGAAAAGAACTTTTATAGACTTTATGGAGCACTGTGAAGCCGGGGTGTCAGTTAACCGGTTTCTTGGTGCTTTAATTGATCTGCAGATCCACCCTACCCTCAACTACCCTGAAATTCGACGCTAATTGGAATGGTGCACCGTAGGCATTGTCAATAATGAAGGGGATGTCCCGTTCAGAGTCGATCCGGGCCAGATGACTGATATCAGTGTCGGTGAGAATGTTTCCGGTGGGGTTGTAGGCCGGGAGACGCAAAGTGCCTAGATGTCATCGGCGATTTCCAGGCTCTCGAAATCCACGTGATATTTATAAATATTATTACGTGTCAGTTCAATTCTTGCCGGTCGGGTTACCAGGGTGTCGGCGCCAGATCTCGTTTATTTTGAAGATGTGCACCGGATTGCCTTCAGCCGAGCACCGGCATATCAGTTCAACCATCCGAATTTAACAATTTCCCCCGGCAGAGGAAGCATACCCACAATGTGCATGGCAAGCAGCGGCCGGTTCTTTTCTTCGTTCCTCATATAGTATCTCGACTGAGTTAATATACTTTTCCTCTCGTTGATTGGATTTATTCTTTTCAATGCAATATATTCAGTGCTTTAGGAGAAAACAACTTTGATGCTGTTTAAAAACAGAAAAGTTCAACAATTGACAGGTATGGTATTTATTACTCTATGGACTGCATCTTGTACCATAACATCCGATTTACCGATTATAGACTTTAAGCAGGAGATGCGTGATTTTGTTATCCTTATCTCAGATACTGCCCGTCTTACAGATCCTGGATTTATTGTTATACCTCAGAACGGCCAGGAGATAATAACATCCGATGGAGAAGCTGACGGGGATATTGAGTTACTATACCTGGACGCAATTGATGGAGCTGGACGTGAGGATCTTTTTTATGGATATACAGGTGATGACATTGCGACTCCGGTATCCGAAAAAGATTATATGATGAATTATCTGGATCTGATGGAAACTTCAGGGGTTGAAGTTCTGGTAACTGACTACTGTTCAACCAACTCAAAAATGGATACATCCTATTCAGAGAACCTGAGCGAAGGGTTTATATCATTTGCTGCAGATCAGCGAAGCCTCAATAATATTCCGAACTACCCTGTATTTCCTTATCCGCATACTTCAGCAGCTGAATCCAATTATCCAGTTACGAATCTATCCGATGCCCGGAATTTTCTGTACTTAATCAACAGTGAGAATTATGCGACAAAAAGAGATTTTATTGATGATGTTAAACTCACGAATTACGACATGATAATCATGGATCTTTATCACAATGAAACAGCATTCACAAATTTGGAAGTAGACGAATTGAAAATAAAACATGACGGTGGAACCAGGCTTGTTATCGCCTATATGAGCATTGGTGAAGCGGAAGATTACCGGTATTACTGGGATGATTCATGGGAAACAGGAAATCCGACCTGGCTGGATCTTGAGAATCCGGACTGGAATGGAAATTACAAAGTCAGATACTGGGAAGAAGAATGGCAGGATATTATCCTGACAGGAAGCAGTTCCTATCTGGGAAGAATTCTTGCTGCCGGATACAATGGCGTCTATCTGGACATAATCGATGGATTTGAATATTACGAGAATCATTAATAGTCAAAGGGTGATGTCCTGAATGCGGAACGGAGATACCGGGAGTGTTTCCCGGCGGCTCCGTTCCATACTATCGTTAAATGTAGGGCAGTTCACCTGCTACTCTGTCAATCTCTGTATATGCTTGAGAAAGTACCGCTGTAGAATCCCAGCTGCCGTCCAGCAGTGCATTCCTGTAGGCCTCAGACATGGACGCGGTCCATTCTCTTGAGCCGGCTCTAACCTTCATTGTTTCAAGATTGATGCTGATTTTCATTTCAGGCTCATTTTCAACAAGGGACTGGAGCTGTTCAATATCACTCTTGGACAGAGTAACAGCAGGCATTCCCAGAGAAGAACAGTTACCGGCAAAGATTTCAGCAAAAGATTCACATAAAAGCGCGCGGATGCCCCAATCCATCAATGCCTGAGGTGCATGTTCTCTTGAAGAACCGCATCCAAAATTGGCATTACTGATTAAAATTGGATTGCCCTGATATTTTGAATCATCAAAAGAATGTCCCTTGGATTTTCCATTGCCATCCAACCTCTCATCGTTAAAAGCATAGGCACCCAACCCTTTAAAAGTTACACATTTCATAAATCTGGCCGGAATAATTCGATCGGTATCTATATCGTTGCCATGTACTGTAATACCTTTTCCGCTGAACTCTTTTATAGGAACACTCATGATGCAGCTCCTGTTTTCCGGATATCCACTATTTCACCGGCTAAGGCTGCAGCTGCTGCCATTGCCGGACTCACCAGAAGGGTACGACCAGTTGGAGACCCCTGTCTGCCGATAAAGTTACGGTTGGATGTACTTGCAGAAATCTGTTGTCCCTGAAGCTTATCGGAATTCATGGCAAGACACATGGAACAGCCTGCAAGCCGCCATTGAAACCCGGCTTCTATAAAAATCTTATCAAGGCCTTCTTTCACCGCTGCTAAGGAAACCTCCTGACTACCAGGTACGACAAGGGCAGTAACACTTTCTGCCACCTTCTGTCCCCGGGCAACTGCAGCAGCTTCTCTGAGATCTGTCAGACGGCCATTTGTGCAGGAACCGATAAAGACAACATCAATTTTCTTTCCGAGAATTTTTTCATTTTCTGAGAAACCCATATACTCATATGCACGAAGAGCTGTTTCTCTCTCTTCTTCGGGTAGAGACTCAACAACTGGCAGTTTCTCATCAACAGCCACTACCTGACCGGGATTGATACCCCAGGTAACCATGGGTTTCAAATCTGAAGCATTGAAAAAAACTTCATCATCAAATAAGGCGTCGGAATCAGATTTGATTTCTTCGGCATATTTAACCATTGAAGCGTAGTCTTTAACGTAAGGACGACCTTTCAGCCAGTCATAGGTAACCTGATCGGGGTTTACATAACCGGCACGGGCACCGCCTTCGATACTCATATTGCAGAGAGTCATACGTTCTTCCATTCCCAAAGCATCAATGGCTTCACCAGCATACTCATATGCATAACCCAGGCCGCCATTAACACCCAGGCGTCCTATAATGGCAAGAATTAAATCTTTAGCTCCAACACCTTCTGGCAATACACCGTTTACAGTAATACGTCTTACTTTCGGCTTGGAAATTGCCATTGTCTGAGTTGCAAGAATGTCTCGAACCTGACTGGTGCCGACACCGAATGCGATGGATCCAAAGGCTCCATGAGTGGCGGTATGTGAATCACCGCAAGCAATAGTCATACCAGGTTGTGTAAGGCCCTTCTCCGGCCCAACAACATGAATAACACCTTGTTTACCTGATTCAGGGCCGAAATACTGAATGCCGAATTCCTGAGTACTTGTTTCAAGAGCCTTCAGCATTTCTTCAGCAAGAGGATCCGCCAGAGGGCGGCTGATGTCATCTGTGGGTATGATATGATCCGCTGTGGCGTAAGTCCTTGAAGGGTATCGAACTGTTAGATTCTTATCCTTGAGCATACCGAAGGCCTGAGGTGATGTCACTTCATGAATGAGGTGTAAACCGATGAATAACTGATCCTGCCCTGAAGGGAGCGTCCGGACTTTGTGTCGTTTCCAGACTTTATCAAATAAATTTTTTCCGGCCATAAAGACCTCCTGATCCCTGCCTGAGGCTGGGATGATTTTCTGTTCAATGTGAATAGAATACTGGATTTAGAGTATATACGTTCAGCTGTAATGGCTTCAAGTTCAGTTCGCTGATGTGAAATAATACCTACTCTTTCCAGGGGAATATCATGCCTTTTAAACTGCGCTTTCCCACACGTTCTTTTTCATCTACCAATAATTCATACCAGGGAACGTCTTTTCTCTTCGCATCCGGATGGGTTTCCAACCAGTCGTATTTCAAAATAAGCAGGCGAAGCGCTGAGTTCAGATACAATTGTATTCCTGCCGGACCGAAAGCACCAAAAGCGGTTAACGGCCATAGCATCAGGTTAACAGGTATCATGATAAATCCCAGAAATATTGTGAGACCAAGATTATCAAACATAATCAGTATACTTTTCTTCAAAGACTTACGAAAATCCCCTGTTAATCTGTTTCTTACAGGAAGAAACCAGATTAAGGTAAAGTAAACCCCTACGGTTATCCAGAACAGAAGTGCAGATGCCGCCAGACCCAACATGGACTTCATCCCGGAGTAGTAACTCATACCGAATATCGACATTGAAAAGAAAACAGTAGAAATCAACGAAAGAAGAAGAGAGGCCTTCCATGTTCTTTTGAGCGTTTCAGGTATCTCTCCCCAGCTCAACCTTTTATAGTCGGCTATCTGAGACATCGCTGCTGAAATAATCCCCAAAGCGATAAAAACTGCGGGTATCAATACAACAAGTATCAGGAAACCGGCTGTTGAACCATTTTCAAGTATTTTAAACATAGGCCATAGTCCAAGAGCGAAGATAATGAATAAGCTGAGATTTCCGAGAATCAGTGCACCCAGATTATCCCATGCATCAAAAAAAGACTTTTTCACTAATAGAAAGAACATAATTCAAGAACCTCATGTTTCATTTATTTTATTATTTTTCTTCCAGCGAACAGCTAGATAAACAAGGGGGGTGTCTGCCGCTGCAACAACCCATTTCAGTATGTATGTTGAAAATACAAGCTCCCAGAACGATCTGACAGGAATTCTTCCTGCAAAAGCGATAGTAACAAAAATCAAAGAATCGATAGCCTGACTTACCATAGTAGAGGCGTTATTACGCAACCAGATCCAACGTCTTTCAGGACGGCGTTTTTTCATAAGAGAATAGGCCCAGACATCATGAAACTGGCTGGCACCATAGGCTACAAAGCTGCCTAACGCAATTCTGGGGAGTAGAGAATACAGGGTGAGCATACTCTGTTGTGCAAAATCCACAGCAGCCGGCTTAAACATCAGTGCCAGATTCATAAAAACAGTCAGAGAAAACAGGGATAAAAATCCGATCCCAACAGCTTTACCGGCATCTTTTTTCCCGTAATTCTCTGAAAGTATATCGGTAGCAAGAAAACTTGTAGCGTAGACTATATTGCCCAGCGAAGAAGTCAACCCGAACAGCTGCACCGTTTTTATCACTTGTATATTGGCAATGATTACAGCAATAGGAACCCAGGCGTAAAGGCCAATTCTACCGAAAAATCTATACATAACAAGTATGCCGGCAAAATTGAGCAGGAGCAT
>DEIH01000130.1:6252-16175 GCA_002352375.1 Spirochaeta sp. UBA2779
TCAATAGGCAGCTCAAGGTTACGTCCCCTGATTGTCCAATTTTTTAAATCATCATTAAACAATTCACTGCCGGACATCTGAATCTCATAGCCCTCAGCATCTTCAACACTGTCCCAATTGATTAAAACACGGCCCAGAGGACGCCCCTGAGGCTTATCAAACCGAGGACGTGAGATAAATCCGTCTTCAACATTTACATCTTCAACAGCCGGCTCAGAAATCTTGCCTGAAGTACATGAAGTAAAAAGTAATATAGTGCTGAGTAACAGCAATGCAAAACGCAGTATTCGTATCACCATGGTTTCGGCGAATCATAGACTTTACAGGGAAAACTGTCGATACGAATACTGCTTTTCTTATCTCTTTCCCTGCTCGAAAGGTTCACCTGAAGCTCGTGGAGCTTGAGACGATTTTGAAAAAAGGATCAGGGCCAGAAGAGTTACCACATAGGGGAACGCTTTCAATATAAGCCCTGGAACATTATCCAGGGCTGGTACCACCTGGGAGACATTGGCAATTGTACTGGCAAAACCGAAGAAGAATGTTGCACCGAGTATTCCAAGGGGTTTCCATTGACCGAATATCAGAGCGGCCAGAGCAAGAAAACCCAAACCGGCAACTGAGCCATTGAACTCGCCGGAATATGTAACAAGAATAATTGCACCACCCAGACCGGCAAAGGCGCCGGAAAACATAACTGCTATGTATCTTATCAACCGGACATTGACACCTGCTGAATCTGCAGCATGTGGATGCTCACCACTGGCTCTCAGACGCAGACCGAATGGAGTCTTATACACCAGATACCAGCTGGCCAGCAGGAGGAAAAGAACCAGCCACGTGGTTGTATATGTCTGAGTGAAAAGAAGTTTCCCGATTACCGGTATTTTAGAAAGTACAGGAATTGTATATCGCTGAAGGCCGCTGATAATGTGAATATTACCACTTCCAGTAATATAACGAGCAAAATACAGGGTAAGGGCGCCAGCCATCATATTAATAGCCGTTCCGCTGATAACCTGATTGGCGTTCAAGCTGATACTTGCAAATGCATGAAGAAGTGAGAAAAGGGCGCCGGCGGCGGCGGCGACAATAAGTCCTACCCATACAGCTGAGCCGCCGAGAGAGGGGTAAAGTCGAAAAATCGTTAAAGCGCTGGCAAATGAACCAATAATCATCAAGCCTTCAAGACCGATGTTAACGACTCCGGATCGTTCACAGATCAAACCGCCCAAAGATGTAATCAGGAGCGGAATTGTGAATGTAATGGCATAGGGAAATACAAAAGTCAGAAAATCCCACATATCAGCTTCCCTCCTTATTTGTAGTTCGGTTGGAGAAAAACTTTTTTATCCGGTCCAGGAATCGTTCAATCAGCACACTTGTAGCGGCAAAATAAAGGATGATGGCAATAATAGTATCACCGATCTGAGGGGGTATCTGAGTCATTGCATTCATAAAACCTTTACCCGAATGCAGAATACCGAAGAACAAAGCGGCAAAGAGAACTCCAATCGGTGAGTTTGCACCCAGCAAGGCTACAGCAATACCGTCAAAACCTTGATTCGGAAGTATCCCGATTTGAATATTAACCGCATAACCGGCATATAGAGCCATTCCGCCAAGACCGGCCAGAGCACCGGCAATAGTCATGGAAAGAACAATATTCCGATTAACTGCCATTCCGGCATACTCAGCAGCATGCCTGTTGAACCCTGCAGCTTTCAGTTCATATCCGAGAACTGTTTTATTGAGAATCACCCAAATCAGGAGAACAACTAAAACTGCCAATAGTATCCCGAGATTAATAAAGGAATCATGAAACATTTCTGTAAGCCAGGGAACACGGAGGGATGCAATATCAGATATTCTCCTTGATTCCGTTTCCATGAATTCCCCTTTGAAGTAAGCCGGTATCGTATAGTAGGTAACCCAGTAAGCCAGCCAGTTCATCATGATGGTTGCAACCACTTCATGAACGTTAAAAAGAGCTTTGAGAAGACCGGGGACATAACCCCACAGAGCTCCTCCTGCAATTGCAGCAACAATCATAATTAAGAGTAGAAGCGGCTTAGGAAGAACCACCGTCAAACCAATCGCTGTTGCTGAAAGCCCCCCGATCAGAAGCTGACCGGATGCTCCGATGTTGAACAAACCGGTTTTAAATGCAAAGGCTACCGAAAGTCCTGTAAAAATAAGGGGAGTAGCTGTTGCCAGGGTATTCCCGATTCTTTCGATATTCATCAATCCGCCGCGAAAGAGGAAGTTGTACCCGGCAAAGGGGTTGCTGCCGGTAGAAATCATAAAAATTGCTCCGCCGACCAGTCCCATGAACACAGCAATCAGGGAAACAGTTATCTGTCGGGGGATCTGAGGTAATTTCAACTTCATTATTCTGTTCCTTTGGAGATACCGGCCATCATCAGCCCGGCTTCGTTCTCGTCTATCTCATCTGCATTCACCAGGCCCACCAGCTCTCCATGGCTGATTACGGCAATTCTATCCGAGAGATCCAGTATTTCATCCAGCTCCAGAGAAACAAGAAGTACAGCCTTCCCGGAGTTACGCTGCTCCACCAGGCGTTTATGAATATACTCAATAGACCCGACATCCAGGCCTCTTGTAGGTTGAACAGCAATCAGAAGGTTGGGGTTATGGCTAATTTCTCTTCCTACAATAGCCTTCTGCTGGTTTCCACCGGACAGGGAACGGACTGGAGTAACACTACCCTGTCCTGTTCTGACATCAAAATCCTCTATAATGCTTTCAGAATTCTGTCTGATGGCATCCCGTTTTAAAAACCCATGGTTGTTAAAACGTTCGTCCAGATAATTCTCAATGATAAAATTATCTTCCACAGTGTAATCGAGAACGAGTCCCCGTTTCTGCCGGTCTTCAGGGATGTGTGCAATACCCCACTCAATACGCTCCCGGATGCTGGCTTCGGTTATATCATTACCATCCAGAAGGATCTTTCCGGATTCAGCCTTCATCAAACCGGTTAAAGCTTCAACCAGTTCTGTCTGTCCATTACCGTCTACTCCAGCCAGTCCGAGAATCTCACCACCATGAACATCCAGGGAAAAATTCTTAACACTGAGAACACCGCGCCGGTTCAGCACGTTAAGATTCTGTATTTCCAGAACCTTTGCACCCTTTTGCTGTTCATCTTTATCAACGGTAAATGAGACTTCCCTTCCCACCATCATCTGTGCCATCTGTTCTGTTGATGTGTCGGCAACATCTACTGTTCCAATCAGTCTGCCCCGGCGTATTACTGTGCAGCGGTCTGCGATTGCCTTGATTTCCTTAAGTTTATGAGTAATCAGAATGATGGATTTCCCCTCATCAATCAGGTTTTTCATGATTTTCATGAGTTCCTGAATTTCCTGAGGTGTAAGAACAGCCGTGGGTTCGTCAAAAATCAGAACCTCGGCATCTCTGTAGAGCATTTTGAGGATTTCAACCCTCTGCTGCATTCCCACAGAGACATCTTCGATTTTCGCATCGGGATCGACGTTGAGACCATAATGTTCGCTGAGTTCCTTAATACGCTTAGAAGCGGAAGTCAGATCCATCCCAAGCCCTTTTCGTGGTTCCAGCCCCAGGACAATATTTTCGGTTATGGTAAAATTATGAACAAGCTTGAAGTGCTGATGCACCATGCCGATCCCCATTTCATTTGCCTGTGTAGGGTTGCTGATGTGAACTTCTTTTCCGTTTACGGAGATTGTACCTCTGTCGGGTCTGTAAAGGCCGAAGAGTATACTCATCAGAGTTGATTTCCCGGCGCCATTTTCACCGAGTAATGCCAGAACCTCACCTTTGTTCAACACAATGGTAATGTCGTCATTGGCCACGATTCCCGGGAATACTTTACGAATCCCCTTCATTTCTATTACAGGAGTATTTGCCACGTCTGATGAGCTCCTTAAAAGGAAAAAAAAGGGGGCGTGCTACCGCCCCACTTTATGTCATATTTTATTATTTAATCAGATCACCCTGCTCTGCAGAAACAACGATGCTTCCGGAGCTGATCAACTTGAAAACTTCAGCAACTTTACTTTCAACTGCAGCATCAAGATTGGGATTCTCTGGAGGGATACCGACACCACCGTTGGAGGCATCAAGGGTGAGCATCTGACCTCCGGGGTATGTTCCATCAAGTTTGTCTTTAATCATATCGTAGGCTGCTACATCAATATATTTCATAGCAGATGTGATGATTACAGATTTATCTCCTTCGTAGATACCTTCAGAGTACTGATCGACATCAACACCGACAATCCAGGCAGCTTCACCGTTCTTGGCTCTGGCCTTTGCTTCGTTGATAGCCCCGACACCGACACCGCCTGCAGCGCAGAAAATTACATCAACGCCCTTGTCGTACATACCTGCACCCAGCTGCTGACCAGCGGCAACATTATCAAACGAACCCTGGTAAACAATGTTCTCAGCTTTCAATACAATATCAGTTCCAAGGTTCTCATTCGCATAAGTGACACCCTGCTGGAATCCCCAGTTGAACTTCTGTACAGGGGGAATCTCCATTCCGCCGATAAATCCGGCTTCACCAGTTCCAATCTGAAGAGCTGTGGCGATACCGGCAAGGAAACCGGATTGCTGTTCTGCAAAGAAAATGGAAACCGTGTTGGGCCCAACAACCGGTACATAGTCGCCGGCATGGGGCATTCCATCGATCAGCACAAAAGAAGCTTCAGGATACTTGGTCTGAGCCGCGAAAATAGCCGTCTCAAACTTGAAACCCGGCGTAACAATAAAATTGTAACCGGCATCAATGAGGTTTCCGATTTCTTTGATATAGTCAGCTTCAGTACTACCGGAGGGTTTGAGGTATTTTTCTGATACCAGACCTTCGGAAGCCGCTTTAAGAATCCCTTCCCAGGTACCCTGGTTAAAAGACTTGTCATCAATAGTACCAGAGTCTGTAACCATTCCGACTTTCATTTTCTCAACTTTCACTTCTGCCGCAGCAGGAGCCGTTTCAGCCTGTTTTTTACAGGACAACAATCCGCCTGCAATCAGGGCGACAGCAAATAAAACGATAATTGCTTTCTTCATTAAAATCTCCTTTGGATTTTATATTTATGAATGCTATGATACCATACTTTCCCTGCGCTCATTCGGGAATGAACAAGTTCACTCCAGTCATTTCGCTGGGGAATCATGAAACTATAAACGATGAATGCACAAGTCCGCAATAATAACATGAATAACTGTTATTTTCATTTCCTGCTGCCGGAAATCCGGTTGACTGGTTTGTTTAAAGAAAAACGACACCGTTACCCTGAGCTTTTTTCCCGAAAACTTTCTGAATACTTTTCGATAGATCTGAAAAGCTCTCCCGTATTCCCAGTGAAGCTTTTTCAGCTGCAGTAAGATCGGATCCAATAGTCTTGAAAATCAACGGTACATGTTCCCGGGTATGGTCAGTTCCCTTGAAGGTAGGATCGCATCCATGGTCTCCGGTAATAACAAGAACGTCTCCATCGTTAAGCAGGGACTCCAGTTCCGGAAAAACAGCATCAATATCAGCCACCGCATCGTGATAACCCTGTGGATTACGACGATGGCCGTAAATCATATCCGTATCAACAAGATTGACAAAAACAAATTGATCACCATCAGGTTTCTTCCGGGCAATTTCAAAGGTTTTCCTGATACAGGCATCATTCCCGGCATCATGATAAGACACATCAATTCCCTGCTCGTTGAAGATAGACCCGATTTTCCCGACAGCTACAGTTTCAACTCCTTCGTCCCGGAGATAATCCAGCAGCATTTTCCCCGGCAGTTCAATCGACCAGTCATGCCGGTCTTTTGTACGGTTGAAGTTCCCTGGGGTTCCTTCAAATGGCCGGGCGATAACTCTTCCTACATTGTAGGGATCACAGAGCTTTCTGGCGGTTTCACAGAGTTTATAGAGTTCTGCGACAGGATAGATATCACTGTGTGCCGCAATTTGAAATACTGAATCTGCCGAGGTGTAACAGATGGGTTTTCGGCTTTTCAGATGCTCTTCTCCCAGCTCTTCGATAATAGCCGTTCCTGATGCGGCTTTATTGCCTAGAATACCGGGCACTCCGGTTTTGGCCAGGAAATCCTTTATCAGTGCTTCAGGGAATGACGGGGCTTCCCCCGGAAATACAGGAAAGGCTTTATCAAGAACAATACCGGCCATTTCCCAGTGTCCGGTGGTTGTATCTTTTCCTGGTGACCTCTCCCGCATGGCACCGAACATGGCTCTTGATTGTCCGGTTGGAGGACATCCGGGGATGGTTTCACCCGTTAATTCTGCAATATTACCCAATCCCATATTCTGCAGATTCGGCCAGGCGGCCCCACCAACGGCTTTCCCGATATTGACGGCTGTATTGGATCCGGTATCACCATACTGCTCCGCATCCGGTAGAGCACCGATACCGAAACTATCTATTACAATTAAAAAAACTCTCACAATATCCGCTCCTGAATAACATACTTAAGGATAAGTCTATTCATCAACTTGCAGATTTCCAGTTAATCAAGGGAAATAACCCGCCGGTTGTCCCTTAAACGTCCTCTTAAATACTCCCTGTCGAGATTCAATTCGTTAACCAGGGCAATAATCTGATCCCTGCTTACAAGGTTCTGCTCAACAAACAGATAAATCAAAGCCTTTTCAGCCAGTGCCGGAACCAGCAGGGAGTTCATGCAAACCGGTTGAGGCTCGTTGATATCCATGTGGTTTTCTTTTAAAGAGGAGTACAGAGAAGACTGGTGAGGATCGTCCTTTAAAAGGATCAGTTCCTGCCGCAGAGGTGCCAGATTACCTGCAGCTGCTGATTCTCCCAAAGGTTTTAAAGTGAAAAAGGTGTACTCCTTACCCGGGAGATAGTGATGATGATCGCATCGTGTACAGTAATTCGGTTCCAGAGGATCTTTTTTATCTCTATCACCGCCTATAACGATCAGAGGATCGAAATAAAGTGCCGGGCATTCGCGGTCATCCACAGAATAATAACGGTATGTGTAAAGAGAATCCGTCAGGCAGTCCGGGTGTTCACAATAAGCCGTCAGGGTAATCACATCGGTGGAGGTTTCCAGAAGCAGACGTGCGGTTGAGTTGAATATTTCCCGTCGGAAGTTAAGAACAAGGGTCGGATAAACGAACATCAACCCCCGGCGTTCAGATTCCCTGGCAGTAACATATGCCAGCCTCTCATCGTAAAAAGAAGCCTCATCAATAATCCATGTGCCATGTTCCGGATTATCCTCAAGCACTTTTTCCAGGTCGAATGAGTTCCCGATTCTCGCAATTCCTTCTCCACAGCGTTCATATCCGCCCCTGTAAGCCAGAGCATCCTCGGGGTATTCCTGAAATCTGCCGGCATCGAGCAGACTCCGGACAAAAAATACATTTCGCCTGTCAGCACCCTTCGTAGTTGTAATATCTGCTATTTCCGCTGATTTCCTCTGTGCTATCCGGGCATCTCTCCAAACACCCGCCGAAAATTCTGTTTTACCGGAACCCATTGGGCCGATTACAAGAATGCGCCGTTTCTGATGTTTAAAATCGAAGTGATTCCTCGAACCATGAATCCTGATACTGGGAAACCCGAGACTTTTAAGAAAATCTCCGGCCTCTCCTGTTGCCGGTCCACCATTCACACTCTTACCTCAAAATGCTCGTTGATTACCGGGTTGGCCAGTATTCCAATCTTCTCAATCTCCACTTCCAAAACATCTCCGTCTTTGAGAGGACCGACACCTGCCGGAGTGCCGGTGAAAATCAAATCCCCTTTGTTCAGGGTGAATTGGCGGCTTACATAGGAAATAATTTCGGGAATGGAGAATATCATCATTGAAGTTCGGGATGACTGGACTGTTTCTCCATTCAATCGTGTTTTAATACTCAAATCTCCAGGATCTCCAAGTTTCTTCGAGGGAACAACAACCGGTCCTACAGGACCGAAACCATCAAAAGACTTTCCTCTATACCATCCGGATCTATCGGAGTTCTGCAGGTTCCTCTGGCTCACATCTATACCGCAGGTATAGCCCGATACGTATTCCAAGGCTTTATCCGTTGAGATGTGCCGTCCATTTTTACCGATTATAACCACCAGCTCACCTTCATAGTCGGTTCGGGCTTCACCCGCCCAGGGATAATCAGAAATAACAACAGGTATGGGAATAGCAGAACCTGGTCCGATAAGAACATTCGGTGTTTTATTGAATAGAACCGGCTCATCAGGCTTCTCACCATCAAAACCCTGAACCTTAACAGACAGGCTTTCTTCTATGTGTTCTGTGTAATTCAATCCGATGGCGATAATTTTTGAAGGTTTTACCTCATAGGTTTCCCCAGATCCGGCAATTGGTAGTATGACTGACATAGTTTCTCCGTTAATTCTGATTGTAACTCATGAACAGGCATTTTTTGTATTGAACTGTTACAAATTGTTCACAAAGTTACAATTTACTTATTAACTCCTTATTATTAATTTAAGTCCTCTGTTAAGGACTGGTTGGAAGAACGCCGATTTGATGATTAGGAGCGCTTTGTCCATGAAAAAAATATTACTGCTTACAACTGTCATTTTCGTATCGTTTTCTCTCTGGGCTGGTGGCCAGAAAGAATCAAAAGATCCTGGAACTGCAACGATAGAGGATGCTGATGCCGGAGAAACCCAACCGGGGATTCTTGACATGGCCGCTTCGGGAGATGCTCAGGGAATCAGTCACCTATTAAAACTTGATATCAATCTGAATGAAACTGATGATGAGGGGAAAACAGCTCTTCATGTGGCATCCGCCTCAGGTGATTCTGAAATAGTTTCTATTCTCCTGATTCGCGGAGCTGCCCTCGACCTGAAGGATAATGCCGGCGAAACGCCTTTACTCCTTGCAGTTAAAGAGGGGAATGAAGATGTGGTTGATATCCTGTGCTCTTCGGGGGCGGACATATCACTGCAGGATAATTTCGGGAACTCACCGGCATCTCTAAGCCTTCAGGGCAAACCGAGTATGATGAAAGCATTACTCAACAGTAAAAATGTCAACCTTCCAGTCATTAATAATGCACCAATACTCCATAACGCCGCCGAAGCCGGTTTATATGAACTCCTTCCTGTAATTGTTTCTGAAGGGGCGGATATCAACCTTACAGATTCAACCGGGCGAACGGCACTGGATGCCTCATTAAGTTCTCCAGTTAAGCTAAAACAGATTCATTGCGCATCATTTCTTCTGAAATCTGGTTCCCTGCAGCCCCGGAATGAAGAGTGGCAGTACATCGTAGAACCCTTGAGAACCGGTAATCTGGAAATCAGGTTTGACTACGGTCTTACGGCACTGCAGCTGGCTGCTGAAAAAGGACAGGAGGGAATGGTACGTTATCTGCTGGCAAACGGTGCCGATATCAATTCCAGGGATCAGCCGGGAAATACGGCTCTTCATGTCGCAGTTCGAAAGGGTTACAGAACAATTGCAACTCTGCTGCTGGATGCCGGTTCTGATGTGAATGTGCGGGATTACAATGGTAATGCACCAATCCATGAGTCGCTTACCGCGAATGATAATTTTGCAATGACAACCATGCTGCTGGACAGAGGAGCCGATCCGAATCTGAAAAACGGTTCAGGCAGCACGCCTCTTCATATGACAGTTCTTCTGAGAACCGACATTGCCGGTGCACGGCTTCTTCTGGACCGCAATGCGGAAATAGACCCAAGAGACAGGGCTGGAAATACCCCGTTGATGCTGGCTGTAGAAGCTGCAGACCGAAACTTCTCCGAACTTTTCCTCTCCGAAGGTGCCGATATTTTTGCAAGAAACAACAAAAATATCACTCCCGCAGAAGGTGCCCTGGCTTATGGGAGTGAAGTAAGTTTATGGTTTTTCACTGGTGATCGTTTAAA
>DEIH01000130.1:16245-39056 GCA_002352375.1 Spirochaeta sp. UBA2779
GATCTTTACCGGATCTTAGAGATTCCAATGGGGAAACAGCTCTTCATTATGCTGTACACCAGAGCAATGTTCCTCTGGCTGTAACTCTGATGAACAAAGATTCCGATCCCTTTTTAGAAAATAATGAGGGTATGACTCCACTCATCAAGGCTTTCGAGCAGGGGCCAGATTTTACGGTTTCCTTTTTAACAGGAAGACTCAATATGGAAGATCGCTGGGGGAATACCGCGCTTTTTCATGCTGTACATTGGGAGTACCCTGTAATAGTTGATGCATTAATCAATGCCGGTACAGATAGCAATCATCAGAATCAGCAGGGAGGAACAGCTCTGCATGAAGCTGTGCATACCGGCTCCATAGAAATTACCGGGATACTTCTATCAGCTGGTGCAAATCCGAACATTGGTGATAATCTGGGACATAATCCTGTACACGAGTCAGTCATCTGGGGAGCATTAAACATTCTGAAACTATTGTATGAAAACGGTGCACAACTTGATTTGATTGATAATACAGGTCAAACAGCCCTTCATATGTCGGCATTCTCGGGAAATGATAAAATAACTTCATGGCTTCTAGATGCCGGTGCTTCCACCAATATCAGAAATGATATGGGACAGAGTCCTTTGTTTATCGCCGTTGAGTCTGACAGGGTGAATACCGCTAAATTGCTCCTTGACAACGGAGCAAGCCTTCAGATGCGGGATAATAACGGTAGAACCGCTCTTCATACGGCCATCAGCCGTAGAAACACAGAATCTGCCAGGTTCCTCATTAATTCAGGAAGCGACCTGTTTGCCGTAGACGGAATGGGAATCACCCCAATGGAACTGGCCATAGAAGCCGATGCGGTATTCATGTCGGAACTTATGGACCGGAACCTGATTAATCGTCAGGACAACAGAGGCAATACAGCTCTGCATCTGGCGGTAATGGCCGATGCTGATAAGGAGATGATTGAAGTTCTCCTTGAGAAAGGTGCCGATAAGCTGGCCCGTAATGCTTCTGGTAAAACGCCATTCGATCTTGCCCGGGAAATGGGAGATGAGGCTTTGGAATCCTGGGTTAAGTAAGAATATCGTTCATGAACGATGCAAGAACCCTGAGGGCGTTGGCGTTATGCCCGCCTTCAGGGATGATGATATCAGCGAACTCTTTGGTAGGTTCAATAAACATATAATGTCCCGGGCGGACAACTTCCAGATACTGTTTGATAACGGATTCCATTGTCCGCCCCCGATCTGTGACATCACGCTCCAATCGGCGGATAAAACGGATATCATCCGGTGTATCAACATAAATCTTCAGGTCCATCATTTCTCTGATTTCCTGCTCAAAGAACACCATGATACCTTCAACAAGAACAACTCGACTTGGTTCAACCAGAGTTACTTCTTCGGCCCTGCGATGATGAACGAAATCATACGTAGGCATTTCTATAGCCTTACCATCTTTCAGTTCCGACAGATGCTCAAGCAGTAAGGTTGTGTCAAATGCGTCAGGATGATCGAAGTTGAAGTCTGTAATATTTCTATTTGAAATATTTTCAGCACTTTTGTAGTAATTATCCTGGGGTATGAAAACAAAATCTTTAACCCTTTCGGCAATTCTCCTGATTATCGTTGTTTTACCAGATCCCGAACCACCTGAAATACCGATAAGACGGACATCATTACTCATGTGCTGGCCCCCAGAGTTAATTCTTCAAGCTGTCTATCTACATTTTCCAACTTTTCCTGAAGATTTGTAATGTTTTTTTCCAGCCTGCGCTTCTGAGCTTCAAGCCGGCCCATGGAGGGCTCAGGTTCGGTACGGGATTCTTTAATATGCTGACGAACCTGAGGGGGTGTTTTTCCTTCTTTAAATGATTCCACAGCCTCACTTCGTTCCTTAGGATCTTTTATGGATGCAACAACTTTCATATTCTCAAAACCCAGGGACTCATCTACATCCAGTGCATAAACCTTCATCATGCTTCTTGCAGATCCACGTGTCATCCCCAGAATCCTTTCTGCAAAATCTTCAAATACAGCATGTTTTTCTCTGCATAGATCCAAAGCCTCAATCAGAAGTTTTCCGAATTCTTTCATTAAATGCCCGTTCTTTTCCAGATATTCAGACTTGATTCTCTTTGTCAGTAATTGAAAATCCTCATCATTATCAAACAGATTCATATAAATACCCTTACCTTCCGCATCTGAGAGTAAGCTGTGAAAAAGATCCCAGAATCTATTGGTATGAGCTCTGCGGGTAACTTCATCGGGGTAACGGCTGAAATGCACATGATGGGCGTATTCGTGTATCGCTGTGTAGAGAAGAGTATTATCATCTGGGAAATTTTTATTATGAATTAAGATTTCACAACTTTCGGGTTTGTACAGGCCATCCACACGCTTACTTTCTTTTCCTGTGAATGTAACAGAGAATTCAGGTACGTCACTTTCCAGTTTTAACAAGATGTCTTTTACTTCTGCCTGATTCATAGATGCCTCATATTGATGATAAAAATGTTTATGACAGATTACTTCCGGAGGAGATACTGTCAAGGGAAATTAAGAAATTAAAAGATATCTTTCAATCGCCAATGCCTGGAAACTGGTAAGGACACCACCAGGGGCTGCTCCATAAGCAGATCAGAGCCTTTGTACCACTTGATGACTCCAGCTGTATCACCAGATTCCAATGGAGCTGTAAGCTCTTCAGGCGTATCAATCATAACAGTCAAAGCTCGTGTGTCAGAACTTTTCAGAGTAACAGCTTCGATACTGTCCCATTTCTCTTTGGGAATCTGAAGAGAAACAGATTGGAGACTGCCGTGGCGTACAGAGATGAAGACAGGCGGTACATGGGCTGGTTTCCAGCTGTAGTAATTGTCAAAGGCCCATTCAAGCAAGGCTCCGGCTTCATCGGCCCTCAAGTTTAAAGACTCATAATAACTTGAAGTTTTAATACCCATAACAAGAGATACAAACCGTGTGTTACCCCGTTTTGCTGTTGCAATAAAATGGAAACCGGCTGTAGGGATTGTACCGGTTTTCAGTCCGTCCACACCTGTGATTCGTCCAATAAGAAGGTTTGTATTTCTTTTTTGTGCTTTATTTCTGATGTTATCAGCATTCTGGTAAACCATCCAAGGCAGCCTGTGAAGACGATTAAGTACACCTGGATGACTCCTGATATAGGAAAGTGTAAGAATCAGCTGATCCCTAGCTGTTGTAGTTGAGAGGGACGACCAACCGTCAGGATCGGTATAAAGAGTCTCTCTCATACCAATTTCAACGGCGGTTTTATTCATCCTCAGTATAAAATCAGCTGCATCATTATTGGACAATAAGGCTAAAGCCCAGGCGGCATCATTTGCCGATACCATTGCCGCAGCCCTTTGCAATGTAAGAAGTGTAGACTCATCGCCGGGACTTAAGCCCAGTATTGAGGATCCCTGACGCATCGATTCCGCCCACCCTCCTGAAGGGACGCTGTACAGCTTGCTATAAGAGAGCCTGCCGGAGCCAACATCCATCAGTGAAAGATTTAATGTCATAATCTTTGCAAGAGAGGCAGGAGGAATAGAGATATCCGCTCCATGTTCCAGGAGGATATCTCCATTGTCCGCATTGGCAACAATGTATATCGGTGCAGAAATCTCAATGGAATAAGCGAAGGTAAGGTTCAGAAAAAAAAGGGAGAATAATACTGACAATTGTTTTCTGAATGTGTGAGAAGTCAGGATTTCCAGCACTCCACGAGAAGTTTAATCATACTGTTATGGTCGGAAATTGAGGCTGTTTCTCTGGAACTGTGCATGGCCCACAGGGGATTGCCGATATCGACAGCTGAAATTGAAAGCCCCGCAGAGCTTATAGGGCCTACAGTGAAACCGCAGGGCAAATCCGAGCGGAATATCAGTTTCTGCATCTGAACTCCCGCCCTCTCAGCTGCTTCAAGAACTCGGGACTCTGAATACACATCTGTAGCATAGTGCTTCTGGCCATGGCTCTTCAGCACCGGACCACTACCCATCAGAGGAGAATAGGAGGGGTCGTGACGATCGGAGAAATTGGGGTGCACAGCATGAGCCATGTCGGCACTGACGAGAAAAGAGTTTCGTCTGGCCCTGAACAGCTCCTCACGGCCGCCGCCGAAAGACAGTACAATTCTTTCAATAATCTCACCGGGAAATAATGAAGCTGCACCGGCAGTTGTTCGGCTGCCAACCTCTTCTGCATCAAACCAGAGGGCTATTAAACCGGCATCACCGATATTCTCCGGTTCAGGTAAACTTGCAAGTACGGCATGAGACATTGCCAGGTTGTCCAATCTACCGGACACGATTAACTGGCTTCCCTCACTCCCGGTAAAAGACGCAGGAGCAACAGGCACAAGGTACAATTCTGAAGCAAGATAGTCATCGGGGGATATTTTAAGATCGGTAAAGATTCTGGATAACAGGGGGTTTGTTCCGGTGTTATCCTCTATACCCGGCATCAGAGCAGTCATATGGGTTTGAGCATTCAATTCAACACCTTTGTTGACTTCTTTGTTCAGATGGATGGCCAGCGAAGGGATTACAGCCGTCGGTAAACCGCTTCTCCAGGTTTTTGAAGAATCACGGCAAGTAATCATGCCGGCAATTTCAAGCTCCCGATCCATCCAGCTTTGGAAAACCGGGGTGCCGTAAGGCTCAACTGGTAATTTCCATGCACCTTTGTCCCAGCTGATTCCTTCAGTCTTCAGTTTCATTACAGGACTGTCCAGGTGGGCTGCAGCAATTCGGAATCCTGAAGCTTCAGGAGCTTTTCCACCGGGGATAAAAGCGATTACACCCCGGCCGTCCCTGATAATATAATAGCCCCGGCCGCTTTCCAGTTCCCAATTCTGTGTTTCATCAAGTTTTTTATAGCCGTTCTTTTCCAACGCAACCGAAATACTTTCAGCCGCGTGAAATGCCGTAGGTGAGGAATCAAGGAAATCTTTTATGCCCGGATATTCAGACACTATCTACGGCGCCCGAAAATTCTCAGAAGAAACAGAAACATATTGATAAAGTCCAGATAGAGCTTTAACGCACCTATGATGGATAGCCGTATAAAATCATCTTCACTTGCATCGGCACTGGCCTGATCGCTCATTTTTTTAATCATCTGAGTATCATAGGCAGTTAGGGCAGTAAAAAGGACAACTCCAGCAGCAGAGTAGAGAAAATTATACGCTGCTCCACCGATAAAAATACCTACCAGTCCGGCGATAATAAGGCCGATCAGACCCATAAACAGGTAATGGCCCCATCCGGAAAGATCGCGTTTAGTGGTAACGGCCCATAAACTCATCACAGCAAACATTCCGGCAGATACCGCAAAGGCCTGAAATATAACTGTGTTTGTGTAGGCCAGAAAAATAAAAGACATGAGAAAACCGTTCAATACGGCATATAAAGCAAATCCGCCCATGGCAGCGGAAACACTCATCTTCATAATATTACGGGAGAGAACCACCACCAGCACAAAAGTACCAATGGCCAGAACAAAAAACGGAAGTCTGCCGTTTCCGAACATCAGCTGCCGAACGGTTGGTGAATTTGCCGACCACCATGCAACTACCGCTGTCAGAGAAAGCCCGACAGTCATCCACATATACACATTCCGGAGAATCGTCCGATATCGAGCCTGAGCCCCAGCCGCCAGAAATCCAGTGTTTTCCATAATAAGTAATACTCCTCAACAAGGTGTAATCCGAAGCGAACTAACAACACTTATGCAATCATCAATAAATATACATAATTTCTCTTTCAATGCCATTATTTCATCAATCTTTCAACATGACAGTTTTGCAATTGACCAACCAAGCCGTTTCTATGTATAACAACATCACGTAAAAAATGGAGAAAAAAATGAAAAAAACCCTGCTCAGCACAGTTTCGCTTGCCCTTTTAACATTCTCGACTTTTGCCACCGGAATACCGGAAGACAAGCCTCTCACAATCGGAATTACAAAAATTGTCGCTCATCCCGCTCTTGATGCCCTGGAGAACGGCATTATGGAAGTTGTGCTGGAAACGTATCCCGATGCATTTTTCGACAATCAGAACGCCAACGGCGAAATGAGCACAGCTTCGTCCATTGCCCAGAAGTTTAAAACAGACAAAGTAGACCTGGCCGTTGGAATAGCAACCCCTACCGCAGTAGCCCTGGCCAACGTAATTACAGACGTACCGGTTATCTTCTGCGCTGTTACCGATCCAGTTGATGCCGGTCTGGTCCCCTCCCTTGATAAAAGCGAAGGGAATATCACCGGTATCTCCGACATGACCCCTGTAAAAGATCAGATAGCCCTTCTCAAAGAACTTAAAGACATTAAGTCTCTGGGGCATGTATACAGTTCCGGTGAGGCCAATGCTGTCCGCCTGGCAGAATTAGCGGAAAAAGCCTGTAATGAGTTGGGGATTGAGTTTGTCCCTTCCACCGTGGCCACTTCAGCTGAAGTGAAACAGGCCGCTCAGGCCATCGCCGGACGGGTAGATGCTTTTTATGTCAGTACCGATAACACCGTCGTTTCCGCACTGGCCGCTCTGGGAGATGTGGCGGCAAAAGAGGGAATTCCCATTCTTTCCGCCGATCCCAGCTCCGCACCGGAAAATGGTGTATTTCTCGCATGGGGTTTTGATTATCACAAAATGGGACAGGCCACAGGCAGACTCGTTGTTGAAGTTCTTCAAGGTGCCGATCCTGCATCCATCCCAACCCGGTTCATGACTTCTGTTGATGATATCGAACTTTTTGTGAATCTCGACATTGCAAAAAAACTTGGAATTACAGTTCCCGCCAACCTTATCGCCAAAGCTAAAACTGTCGTGAAAGACGGCCAGATTGAAACCAACTAAGTGATTGAAGGTATTTTCGTTGAGGGCCTGATTTACAGCATTATGGCCCTCGGCGTGTTCATGACGTTCCGCATACTGGATTTCCCCGACCTCACCGTAGACGGTTCCTTTCCTCTGGGTGCAGCTGTAATGGCCACCAGCCTTGTGGGAGGCTTTCCCATCTGGACGGGCATACTCCTGGCTATGCTGGCTGGAGCTGTTGCCGGAACAATTACCGCGGTCATTCACAATGAGCTCAAAGTGCCTTCACTTCTCGCCGGCATACTCACCATGACCATGCTCTACTCTATTAACATTCGTGTGCTGGGTAACAAAGCGAATATTTCCCTGCTCAAACAGAGTCATATGATAAGTGCGCTGGTTGATGCCACAGAGTCTTTCATGAACGCCGGTATTGCTCAGCTTTTCTTATTTACCTTAATTGCCGCTCTTGCAGTAATTCTGCTGAATGCTTTTTTTCATACAGACCTCGGACTCACCCTGGGCGCCCTTGGCGGTAATGAAAGAATGGTGGTAGCCCAGGGATCAAATCCAAAAATTCTCAAAATAATCGGAGTCGGAGTTTCAAACTCTCTGGTTGCTTTATCGGGAGCCTTTGCCGCACAGTACCAGGGATTTGCCGATGCTTCTTTAGGTGTGGGAATGGTTGTCAGCGGACTTGCAATGGTAATGATCGGTGAGTTTCTTATCCGCAGCTCTAAAATTCACTGGCTTCTCATCCGGGTAATTGCCGGAGCCATTGTCTACAAAGCAATTATGTTCGGGGGGCGTTACTACGGATACCGCATCCACCTTACCCCCAACGATTTGAAGCTGGTTACAGGACTGCTTATAATCCTTTCACTCATCATCACCAAAACAGATCTGCTAAGCCGTTGGAAGAAGAGGCATCAGAATGATTAAACTCAGCGATGTATCCCTGATTTTCGGAGAAGGGACTCCCGACAGGGTTGAGGCTCTTAATAATATATCGTTTCAACTCAATCATGGTGATTTTGTTACTGTTATAGGTTCCAACGGTGCCGGCAAGAGCAGCCTGTTCAACGCTGTATCCGGCCTTTATCCACCAACATCTGGTGTTATCAGTAAGAATAAAGTGGATATTACCCGGTGGCCGGAATACAAACGGGCTGCATTTATCGGTCGTGTGTTTCAAGATCCACTGATGGGAACCGCTGGTAATATGAGTGTTCAGGACAACCTCACCATAGCCAGCTACAAGGGCATGAAAAAACTGAAGATAAGTCTGAACAAACAGAAAAAAAATGAATTTCGTGAACTTTTATCTCAGCTGGAGATGGGATTGGAAGATCGGATAAGCGATAATGTCGGTCAGCTTTCAGGGGGACAGCGTCAGGCCCTCACCATGCTGATGATGGTTCTTTCATCTCCCGATCTTGTTCTCCTCGATGAGCATACAGCAGCTCTAGACCCCAGGAATGCCGAGAAGGTGCTGGAACTTACAAGCCGGTTTTACTCCAATTACAAACTCACGGTGATGATGGTTACCCACAACATGAAGATGGCCCTTGATTTTGGAAACCGCCTGATAATGATGGACCGGGGTGAGATAATTCTGGAAGCCGAAGGGAAAGAGAAATCCCGGCTGACTGTAGACGAACTTGTTAAACGCTTTCATGATATTCGCGGAATGAGTCTCACCAACGATGAAACTCTTCTGAGTTAACCCTTTAAAATGCATCAATCTATCTGGAGTAATAAATGAAATTTGTAATTGCAAACGACCATGCCGCTATTGAGCTTAAGGAAACACTTAAAAATTGGCTTGAAAGTGAAGGTCATGAAGTAACTGACCTAGGAGCCGCAACCGGTGAAAGTGTAGATTACCCCGATAAAGCTGTAGAGGCTGCTAAGGTGTTCCTGGCCGGGGGATACGATCACGGTATTGTATGCTGCGGAACCGGAATCGGAATCTCCATCACCGCCAACAAGGTTAAAGGTATACGCTGCGCTCTGCCGCAGAACGTCTATGCCGCCGCCATG
This sequence comes from Spirochaeta sp. UBA2779, assembly GCA_002352375.1. Classification (GTDB taxonomy): domain Bacteria; phylum Spirochaetota; class Spirochaetia; order DSM-2461; family DSM-2461; genus UBA2779. The sequence continues at coordinate 25,127 of DEIH01000130.1, forward strand.
GCCAAAGAACATAACAACTGCCAGTTTATCGCTTTCGGCGGCCGTATTGAATATCCCCAATCTCCAGTGGAAATGCTCAAAGCCTACCTGGATACTGAATACGGCGGAACCGACCGCCACGATCGCCGGGTGAATAAAATCATGTCAGCCGAAGAGATCTGAAACTAAAAAGCAGCAGCATCCTTCCGCCTTGACTCAAAAGGAGCATATCGATAGTGTTTCTTACCACGGTCGTTTAGCTCAGCTGGATAGAGCGTTGCCCTCCGGAGGCAAAGGTCAGAGGTTCGAATCCTCTAACGATCAAAACTGTCAAATGGTTCTATACCCTACAAAAGAACTCGTTTATCTGATATATTTAATTGATATAAATAACAAGGATAACGATGTGAAGAGACGCCTGCCCCTGGCCCTCGCAGCATTTGTCGCTGTCATTCTGGTCTGGCTTATCAGACCTTTAAAAAGCAATGAATGGGATATCGAGTTCGATCCGCAGCTTCAGGATGGAAAAAACCAATATTTGGATGTTCTGGCTCAGAACAAATCTCTAAAGAACCGCCCGAATGTTGTTATAATACTTGCCGACGACCTTGGAATGACAGACATTTCCCTCTATGGCTCACCCTATATCGACACACCCAATATAGATTCTATAGGGGAACAGGGTATCACCTATGCTCAAGCCTATTCCACTGCGCCGATTTGCTCCCCTTCCCGGGCTGGACTCCTAACCGGACGCTATCAGAACCGATACGGATTTGACAGCCAACCCATGACCCGATACGCCCGCAACCAGCTGGAATATCTTGGTTTCAAGTACTTTATCAATACAAAACCGATGTATCTCATAAACAATCACAGTATTCCCAACCCTGATCAGATTGAACGACAGGGAATGCCTCCTACTGAAATTCTACTCAGTGAAGCCCTGTCAGCATCGGGTTATCATTGTGATGCTGTCGGTAAATGGCATCTGGGTTATGGTGATCTGCAGTTTCCAGACAACCGTGGTTTTAAGTCTTTTTTCGGATTTCTTGATGCATTCAGCTATTACATAAACCCTGAACAGGAGGGAGTAGAAAGCTGGCAGTTTGACGAGTTCAGCGAAAAACATATATGGAAACAGCATAGAGAAGGATTTAGTGCCATATTGCGTGATGGTACGGTTGTTGATGAAAAAGAACATCTTACCGATGCATTTGCCAGGGAAGCTTCTTCCCGAATCCGTGATGCAGCTTTATCCGAGAATCCTTTTTTCCTCTATATCCCTTTTTCAGCTCCGCATACGCCTTTTCAGGCTCTCAGTAAATATACGGCCCGATTTCAGAATATTGAAGATCCTCGAAAACGTATTTATTACGCTCTGATTGCCCAGTTGGATGATGCGGTGGGCAGGATCCTGAAAACTCTGGACGAAACCGGGGAGGCTGATAACACTCTGGTTATCTTTTCAAGTGACAATGGCGGAGCAACCTACACCGGGGCTACGGGTAACGATCCTCTTAGAGGGGGTAAAATGTCTCACTTTGAAGGCGGACTGTCTGTACCTTTGATGATGAGATGGCCCGGGGTAATTCAAAAAGGTTCAAATGAAAGCCGCCCTGTAATTCAAATGGATCTCTTCAATACAATAATGGCATCAGCCGGCATTCCCTTGCCTGAGGATCGGATGATGGATGGAATCAACCTCCTTGATGATTCTGCAATGGATAAAACTGTCAATCGTCCTCTATTCTGGCGGAGTGACTACAACCACATCGTTCAGTACCGACAGTGGAAACTTATGATGAACGGTAAGGATGGTAAAATATGGCTCTACAACATTGCAGAAGACCGGGAGGAAAACAACAACCTGGCTGATGTAAAACCTGAGATTGTTGAGAAACTTAAATCCATGTTCGAAGAGTGGAACATAGAGATGCAGAAACCGGCCTGGCCCCGGGTTATGGACTATTTGTACGACGAAGACGGGGAAGGATACTGGTTTGCCACCTGAAAGACTTTGATGTTGCTCCCCGGATACTGTGCTTTCCCCATAGCAGTTTCCCCAGCATTTTTTCTCCCGGGTTTTCCATCTTCTCAAAATAAATAGTATTCCACTCATCCAAACCGGCAAGCCCGGCGGCGGATTCTTCAGCTTCCTTCAGACCTCCGCTGATATCAGCCAGGCCGCTTTCTATAGCTCTGCTTCCAGACCATGGGATGCCCCCTGCGAGCTTGTCAACTTCTTCTGCTGATAACCCCCGCTTCTCGGCAACAAGAGAGCGAAACATACCATCGATATCCCTGACAGAAGATGCGTAAAGAGAAGCTGTTCTTTCGTCAAGACTTCGCCCAGGATTGGTAGAACCAGCCCAGGGTGTTGTTCCGATACCGTCTATATGCACCCCTAACCACCGGGATAGGGCTTCCTCAAAGCTCAAAGACATACTGTAAACACCGATTGATCCGGTAATGGTTTCCGGTCTTGTTAGAATCAGATCTGATTCTGCGGCTATCCAATACCCACCGGATGCGGCAAGATTACCCATGGAAACCACAACAGGGAGGTTCCACTGCTTACGGGTTTCTTCCAGAACACGCCTTATTTCCTCACCAGCTCGTACGTCACCTCCAGGGCTGTTTATCCGAAGAACGACAGCCTTCACACCGTGTGTCTCTCTGGCAGTTGTTATTGTTTGTACAACATCGGAACTTCCAGCGTTTCCGGCTGCTCCTTCTCCGTAAACCAGAACGCCGGTAATGGGAATAACGGCGATTGTCCCATCTTTTCCCCTTTGATGAAACTGCCCGGAGACATAATCAACAGCATCAATTCTCCGGGATTCATCCGTACCGAACTGGGCATCTAGAAGTTCTTTTAAAACACCGCCGGTTTCTACAAGGTCGACAAGTCCTGCATCAAGAGCCGACTTTGAACCATCTCCTCCAGCGTCAAGTAGATACTTATCGTAGTTATTAATCCATTCGCTGAGATATTCAGTATCAACGCCACGATTGGCTGCAACATCGTTAAGCCAACTATCCCAAAGATCTGTCAGAAGCCTGGTTTCATCCCGGCGGGCAGCCTCGGACATTCCATCGAGAATGTAATTTTCTGCTCCGGTTTTTGATTCCCCTGAACGGAAAAGTTCTGCTTTTACCCCGTATTTTTCCAGACCTTCGGCATAATACGCCCGAAAGGACCCATATCCGGAAGGAAATACTTCCCCGATGCGGTCGACCAGTATGTAATCTGATGATGATGCGATTCGATAACGGGCATTATCGTAGGTATCGGCGCTGGATATAATATTTTTCCCACTCTCACCGAATCGTTTTACCGCATCGGCCAGCTCTCCCACAGCAGCGGTTCCCCCTCCGCTCATATTACTGAGATTTATCCAGAGACCGGATATTCTCGGATCTGATGATGCCATATCCAGCGCGGTAATCAGATCATCCAGAAGAGTCTCATTCAGATATCCCCCTACCGGAACACCGCGGTAACTGACAGGGGAAGTATACGCATCTACCAGGGTGCCAAGAGGATTGAGAACAAGCAGACTATCCGGTTTAACCGATGGAGGCCTGTTACCCAGAACCGTTATAAGAAGGAGTAAGACTATACCCCAGAAGATAAGGGCAAGAATTACCCTTCTGATGATATCCATCGTATGAGCAATATGAGCCAGACGCTGTTTTAGATAGTATCTCATTAAAAACCTTTACTGTTCTTCAACAGCCAGAAGACGAGTTGAATTACGGGACCACCCTCCGGATAAATCGTACACATGCTGAAATCCGAGATTCTTCATTATACTCAGGGTTCTCCCGCTCCTGTTTCCTGAATGACAGTAAAGAAAATACGTTTCATCTCTGTCGAGAGCGCTGACTTTACTCTGAAAATCTCTGTCATAATAATCGATATTTATCGATGTAGGCGCATTGCCGTCGGTATATTCACCGGGTGTCCGAACATCCAGAAGTATTCCGCTGCCCTCACTCCGCTGCTGTTCAAGAGCGGGAAAAAAAACATCTGCTGAGACGGTTTTATTAATTGTTTCTTCTGCTGAAAGAGATAAGGTAGTTATAATGCTCAACAGCAGGAATACAAATACGCTAAGCTTAAATAGAAAACGTGTATTTTTATTATTCATATCAACAGTATAAGGATTAATCTTGAAGAAAAGGAATTCTTCGAACCTGATACAGAAAAAAATGTTTAAATTGCTTTTAATCACATCTGTAACAGTCATTTTTTGTTCCTGCAATACGGCACCTGCACATCGAATCCAGGAATACAACCCTGTAAAAATGAATCAGATCGGATACCTCCCATCGGAAGAAAAGATTGTGTATTCTTCAGAGGCTGCCTGGAAATTCATTATCAGGAACTCATTATCTGGAGAAGAAGTTTATTCAGGAACGATGGGTTACTCCGGACTCGATGATGATACCGGAATGGATATTTATGTCGGGGATTTCACAGATTTCAAGGAAAGCGGAAGCTATATACTGGAAACAGAGGGTGTAGGAGAGAGTTATCCTTTCTCCATAGGTGAAAGGGTATACAACGATGCTCTCACACTTGCAGCAAGGTTCTTTTATTTACAGCGTTCGGGAATTGATATTACCATGGATGATAAAAACAGCACTGTGACTGAAAAAGGGCATCTTCAGGATGCCGTACTCTGGGATGCACAGGCAGTTAAAAAGGATGTCCATGGAGGGTGGTACGATGCCGGGGATTTCGGACGATACATTCCAACGGCAGCATTTTCTGTAAATCAGCTGTTGTACGCATTTTCAATAAATCCTCAATTTCATACGGACGGTTCACTTGATATCCCGGAAAGTGGAAACGGAATACCCGATCTCCTTGATGAAATAAAATGGGAACTCTCCTGGATGCTGAAGATGCAGACTGATGAGGGATCTGTTTATCATAAAGTAACCACCCTGGATTATCCCGAGATGGGTACCGTCCCGGCGGATAATAGCGAACCCCTTTTTATTTTCGGCCCGACAAGCTCGGATACAGCTTACTTCACCGCGGCTCTGGCACGGGGCGCTTTGATACTGGAGCCCTACGATAAGGATTTCGCCTATCGATGCAGAACTGCTGCTCTAAAGAGTTACAACTGGTTAAAAGAGAACCCAAATCAGTTTCCACCAGGTGGTTTTCAGAACCCATTAAAATCAAAGTACCCAATGCAGGGAGGTTATGATTTTATCGGATCCGAGGATCATGTCCGGATGTGGGCAGCTGCTGAAATTTTTGCTCTTGCCGGTGAAGATGAAGTTTTAAACGATTTTGAAAAACTCTTTAGAAAAAGTAAAGTAAATGGAGATTTCGTAAAAATGGACTGGTCTGAGCCCTACGGACTGGCCCTCTTTGCCTATCTCAATACGGCAGACACCAAGGGAGTATTATATAAAGAGGTTCTGGAGAATTTCAAAAAACAGGCTGATTTGATAGTGGATGTTTCTCAGCAATCGCTGTTTCACACTGCGCTGAGGGGAAGAAGCGGTGATTTTGCCTATGTCTGGGGGTCCAACCAGGTTGTCAGTGCCAACGGACTGGAACTGCTTATGGCCTACGCTCTGTTCAAGAATCAGATTTATCTACGAACTGCCTACAGGCAGTTGCAGTACCTGTTGGGAAGTAACGGTCTTTCAAAAATATTTCTTTCAGGAATTGGAGGAAATCCTGTTGAATATCCCCATCATAATTTGAGTATCCACCTGAAACAGGCTGTTGGGGGGATTGTGGGCGAAGGCCCGAATGGTGCTGTTGAAGAGGGGTCTGGCGGAGATATGGTTCTCAGCAAGCTGTGGAACAAAGGGGTACCTCCGGCATTGTGTTATGAGGATAACAGCGAGTCCTGGGCAACGAACGAACCGACTATTGATGCCAATGCCTCGTTTACAGCTCTGCTTTCATACTTTGCCAGATAGACGGTAGAGATGGAATCTAAAGCAGTCTCTTCACTTCTTCCAGTTTTTTACTCATCCGGCTTTCAGATATTTTCCCGGCAGGACGGACATCCCCGGCGGCAAAAAGAGCAACTTTCAACTCTTCTATCATTATCCGTGCTTCCGCAAGGGACTTGCGTTTTTCACTCCCTGACATGGGAGAAAGATTGTCTTTAATATCATCAAGCTGTTCTTTCAGAGGATTCCATATTTTCAAAGCATTTTTTTCTTTTAATGGGTCTGCAGTTCCTTTTCTGGCCCGGGAAACAACCGCCTTCATCCATCTGGGCAGGGATTTCCAGGTTTCTGGTTCATAACGAAGGATAAATTCGCCTGTGAGTATTTCTTCAAGATCTGTCAATCTGGCTTTGATGAAATCAGGCCTGTGGCTGCGAGTCTCCAGAGTGGTGAGAATTTTACGCTGCTCAGAATAACAGGAGAGCACAGTGGAGATCTGCTCCAGATACCCTGCAGCAGTTGAATGGATTTCTCCACCGCCGTCTTTGAGCACTTTATCCCAGACTTTTTTTTCTCTTACACAATCCGCAGCGAATATATCGGCGATTATACGCTGCCAAAGTGCTTTTTCAAGTATTGCCGCCCCGCCGATATAGTTTGCAATTACCCTGGACTCCCCGCTGATATGCAGTGTCTTTTTGAAATCCCTGATTTCCCTGTTCCAATGGATTACTGCCAGAATGGCCAGTCCCTTCTTGTGAGCAGCCTGCGCCTCATTTCTATTATCAAGATAGCGGAGAGCCGCAGTTGTACCCTCTGACACCAATGCCGGCCAGAGAACTGCTCCTCCGGGGATGGATACTGATTCAGGAATATCCATATCCGGCCAGGTTTGCAGGCCGGGAATTTCATGTTCTTTCCTGTACCGGCTGCTCCGTCCTTTATCGGCAGAGGAGGTTTTTACGGCTGTGAGAATAGATGGGTCTCTTCCGGCTGCCAGCTCACGGCCGGAATCATCCAGCAGACTGAATCGAACCTGAAGATGCACCGGCAGTTTATCCGGATTCCAGGCGTTTAAAGGGATATCCACTTTCCGCTCCCTGTAAAGCCATGAGGTAAGGGCCCGGATGAGATCCGCACCCTCCTGCTTCATTCCTTTAAGGGCTTCGACCGCAGTTTCAGGGATGGGAATCAGTTTCCGGCGGTACTTTTTTTCCAACCCCCGCATCAGAGCCTCCACCTTTTCTTCCAGAAGGCCGGGAACCATCCAGTCTGTTTTATCAGGGGTAAGGTCTGAAAGCCTCCCTGAGGGAATTTTCAGGCTTACACCGTCTTTCTCTGATTCGCTGTCAAAAACGTAGGAGAGTTTCCACCTATCTCCGGCGATTTCCACAGAATCGGGAAATGCGGCCAGATGTGTTCCCTCTGGTACGCCGGTTAAAAGATCTTCCTCACTCATAAGAAGGTTCTTTTCTCCCTGCTGCCGGATATAACCGTTGAGGCTTCCGAGGTCAATTACATCCCGGGGAAGGGCCTGTGAATAAAAAGAAGCTACTGCCTCTTCACCGGCAACCAGATCCCGTCGGCGGAGTTTCTCCTCCATACCCTCAAGGCGGCGGATGAGCCGCAAATTGGCCCGGAGAAATGGGTAGGTAGAGCTGTCGGCTATATCACCTTCAACCAGTGCACTACGGATGAATATCTCCCGGGCCTCTGATGGGCGCACCGTTCCGTAAGGAATAATGCGGTCCCCGGAGATGAGAAATCCATAAAGACGCATCTGTTCAGTGGCCAGTACCGATCCGGCTTTCCGGCTCCAATGGGGATCGATCCAATTACGTGATGCCAGATCCGATCCGAGGTTTACAAGCCAGTCTGGATCAATGACCGCTGCCGAACGGGCGTACAATCGGCTGGTTCGGACAATTTCCGCCGCCATTATCCAGGGGGATGCACCCCTGCTGAGAGCAGAGCCCGGATGGATACGTACTTTGCGGTTCCGTGTGGCTTCGTACAAACCCTTTTCTTCAAGCCTTGCAATGTGGGATAAAAAACCGCTGAGTATTGCCCGATGAATCACAGTATATCTCTCTGAGAAATCTCCTTTTTTATCCAGAGATAATCCGGCCTCCCGGCGGTGGGGACGGTATCCGTTCTCCTCCATTACCAGAGTGAGCTGACGATGAATGTCCATCCATTCCTTCATACGACGGAAGGACAGGTAGTTTTCAGCACAGAATCTCTTTAGCTTTCCGCTGTATGAACCTTTTCTTTTATATGTTCGAAAAGTATCCCATATATTCAGCCAGCCGATAAAATCCGACTGCTCATCAATGAACTTTCTATGGGCGTTATCTGCGCTGCCGGCTTTCTCCGGGGGACGTTCCCGGGGGTCCGGGAGACTCAAGGCAGCCGCAATGGGAAGCACATCCCCCAGGCAGTCTTCCCGGTCGGCCTGGAGCAGCACTTTTGCCAGTCTGGGGTCCAGAGGAAGCCGGGCCATCAAGCGTCCGTCTTTACTCAAACGCCGGGTATTGCCGGCAACCTTTGGGGTGCCTGTTCCCCGGGAGATGCCTGAACCTGAAGCGCTGTCTTTTCCCGGGGAATTACCTTTTTCACCATCTGCGGTCTGACGCCTTCCTCCCCCGGTTTCCAGAGCCCCGATTTCCCTCAAAGTCCGCAGAGCATCCCTGATTCCCGCCGAATCCGGAGGATCCACAAAGGGGAAGGCCTCGATGTCTTTTATCCCCACATCCAGCAGGCTCAACACCACCTCAGCCAGGTTGGTCCGGCGGATTTCAGGCAGGGTGAATTTCGGCCGGGCCAGGTAATCCTCTTCCGAATACATACGGATGCAGATACCGTTGGCCACCCTTCCGCAGCGCCCGGCCCGCTGATCGGCACTGGCCCGGGAAATTGGATCCACTGGGAGGCCGTGGGTTCCGGTGCCCGGGTTGTAACGGCTGATACGGGCCAGACCGGTGTCTACCACATAGCGTATCCCCGGTATAGTTAGAGATGTTTCGGCCACATTGGTAGCCACTATAAGTTTGCGGCGTCCTCCTGAAGCAAAGGCCTTTTTCTGTTCGGATGAAGGGAGCCGTGCATAAAGAGGTACAATATTCAGCCGGTCGGCATACTCCCGGTCGGCTATTTTCATAGTTTCCCTGATATCGATTTCAGTCGGTAAAAAAGCCAGAATATCCCCGGAGCGGTTTTCCTTCATCAGACTCGAAATCGCTGCCGCAGTTCTCTCGGCCAGACTGGATGCCGCATTTTCCTTCTCTGAGCCTTCAACCGGTTCCTCATAACGGATTTCCACCGGATAGGTGCGTCCGGAAACCTCGATAATCGGCGCATCCCGGAAATGCTTTGAAAACTTCTGTGTATCCAGGGTGGCCGAGGTTATAATCACCTTCAGATTCCGTCGGCGATCGATGAGTTTCCGAACCATGCCCAGAAGCACATCGATATTCAGGGACCGTTCGTGAGCCTCATCAATAATCAGGGTGTCGTAGGCGTTGAGTGCCGGATGGCCCTGTGCCTCGGCAAGGAGTATGCCGTCGGTCATCACACGAATGTAATTTGATGCCTTGCTGGAGTCGTGGAATCGAATTTTGCATCCCACAAGCTCCGGATTTTTAAGTTCCTCTGCGATTCTCTCAGCCACGGTGATGGCGGCGATGCGCCGGGGCTGAGTGCAGCCGATCAGCCCGTCCACTCCCCTGCCCGCTTCGATGCACATTTTTGGAATCTGAGTTGTTTTCCCGCTGCCGGTTTCTCCTGAGAGAACGATTACCTGGTTTTTCCGTATGGCATCGACGATTTCTTTCCGCCTGACTACGATAGGTAATTCTTCAGGATATGAAGTGTCCGGCGCTGAACTCATCCGGCGTCTGCGTTCTCCTGCTGAAGCCTTGAGACCGGAAATCAGTTTCTCCAGTGCGGCTTGGGAATCAGAACTATCTCCGGATTTTCTGCGTTTTTTTTTAATTCTCTCTAAATCCCGTTTTAAAAGACCTCTGTCGCAGCCCCGGATTTTCCCCATCAGCTTTTCGGCTTGCTTAACCATCTCAGTTTTTATTTCCAGGGAAGCTGCTGCCGGGCCTTTTTCACTCATCGTTCGTATTTACCCTCTCAGGGCTACGGGGTCAATAGGTAAGTCAAATACAGTTGCAGATAAAGACATACACATGTATAGTAGTTGAATGTCTGATGGCAGAAAAATAATCCACGTGGACATGGATGCCTTTTTCGCCGCAGTTGAACAGCGGAACAACCCCGAATTGCAAGGAAAACCTGTGGTTGTCGGCGGACGCCCCGACAGCCGGGGAGTTGTCTCCACCTGCTCCTACGAAGCCCGGGTATTCGGCATCCACTCGGCTATGCCCACCTCCGAAGCCTACCGCCGCTGCCCCCATGCCATCTTTCTCAGCCATGGGAACTTCGAAGAGTACCGCAAAGTATCTAAGCAGATCCGGGAAATCTTTCATGAAGTAACAAACCTGGTGGAACCACTCTCTCTGGATGAAGCCTACCTTGATGTAACCGAAAACAAACTCAACGAAGTCTCAGCCACCCGCCTTGCCGAATGGATTCGCCAACGGATACTTGAAGTTACCTCTCTCACGGCTTCAGCGGGTGTGTCCTACAACAAGTCCCTGGCTAAAATTGCCTCAGACTGGAAAAAACCCGACGGTCTTACCGTAATTACCCCGGACATGGCTGAATCCTTTCTCACAAACCTCCCGGTGAGTAAATTCTGGGGTGTCGGCCCTGTAACCGCCGGAAAAATGAAAGAAGCGGGGATCCTCACCGGAGGAGATCTGCGAACCTGGCCACTGTGGAAACTTACCGCGGCCTTCGGGAAATCCGGTCCATGGTACTTCAATCTCTGCCGGGGCATCGATAACCGCCGGGTGGAGCCTACCCGGGTTAGAAAATCCCTGGGGAAGGAACGTACCTTCGGAGAAGACGTGGATAATCTTCCGGAGCTTTCAGATTTTCTGGAAAATCTCTGTGAAACAGTCTGGAGGGAACTCAAAGAGAAGCAGCTGGACGGCAGAACCCTGACAGTTAAAGTAAAATATGCCGATTTCAAGCAGGTTACCCGGAGCCGATCTTACTACTCCCCTCTGCCGAACCTGACATCCTTCACCGATACCGCTCTTGAGCTTCTGGGGGAAAGTGAGGCCGGCAGCCGGCCTGTACGTCTTGTGGGGGTGAGCGTTTCATCCTTTATCGGTGAGGATGGCCCCGGGGAAGCCCACCAGCTGTTGCTGGATTTCGGTAACTCTTCAGTTTCCCAGCAGAGAACCAACACCCCCAAGTACGCCTGAAGCCCCGGGAAGAGGGATATCCACAGGGAGTCCTTCGGTCAAGTCATCCATTGCGGCATCAATTTTCGACTTCTGAGAATCCAGCTGTAATGAGAGATTCTCCAGCATAGATTTATTATCATCCCAATCTTTTATGAGTTTTTCCAAAGCCAGCAGTTCCTCTTCAGCTTCCGCGGGTATCACCTTTTTCAACTGTTCATCACCAGAGGAGAGAAGATAATCGCCAATTACTTTCTTCCACGGAATAAGACTTTTTGGCTCAATTTGAATTTTCAGATCAGTTTTTCCATCATCAGTTGAAAAATTATAGTAAAAGGGTAAAGGGGGTGTTGATGGACCGAAAAAGAGAACTGAATTCCAGTCGGAGAGAACCACCTGTCCCTGAGAAATGAAATCAGCATATCCTTCGGGGTTGATACTTCCCACATTAAACATGGATTGTACCGTTATCAGACCGCCAGGGGCATCAGGTCCTCCACTCCAGGGTGCTGCTCTGCTGCTCAAATCACCGCTTATAAGGTTTTCAGCAGTTTCCCGGCCATCAATTGTCAGCTCTGTGGATACAAGGCTTTTAATATTGATAGAGAGACGGGATGCCGCACCTGCCAGATCCTGGTCAATTCCAATATTCGTACCATTAACGCTGATGTTATCTCCCTCGAAACTTAACAATCTGATAGAAAACCTGGGAGGAAGAACGGCAGGAAAGTAAACAACCCGGCCGCGTTTCATTCGGCCTTTTCGAACAACTCCAGAATCTGAAGAATCATCATCCTGTGTTTTAGCCTTAAGACGTAGAACTATTTTTCGGATTTTTTGATAAGCCGAGGCAGCTTTAGGTCCGGCAATAGAGATAACAGCGGTTTCAACCCATCTGTTCAGCATCTCATCGTTAAAAGAGAAGTTGTTTTGTATCATATTTAAATCGTTATTAATGGCCGACCGGCCCTTTTCAAGTGCTTTTCGAGCATCCAGAGATTCTGTTTTAAGCTCATTTTCAAACTGCTCAACAACAGTACTTTTAGCAGAAACATCCCCACCGAGATTTTTTCCCTCCTCTATCATGGATGTCCACCCCTGAATGTCGGTTTTTTCCGGCAGCGGTTTTGACAGATACACGGAAATTTTTTCCCCGAGAGTGGTAATATCGTCTGATTCCCGGTTTACCCGGGCAGTCCAGTCCTTATTTTTCTGTTCAGCTGAACCACGTAAGTTTTTCAGTAAATTCAGCGTTTCATCGGGAATCAGTTCAGCTAAATCTGCAGAGGTGGTCTGGAAACCTGATAAATTAAAACCGCCGGATCTTGAACCTGCCTCAAAGTTCTCAGGATATACCGCCGCAGTTTCCCGGGAAGCATTCAGTGCAGCAGCACCGGATAGTTCATCGATAACAAACCTTCGGAAAAATACGGCAGACCAGCTGAAATCTGCATCCAACCCGGTGAAAACAAGTGAATCAACCATTGGATCGGTTTCCGAGGCAAATGCCAGTTTATCCAGTATGACGCTGCCCTCAAGAGGCCGGATATCGAAGTTCACGACGGTAACGTCTGTGCCGCTGAGAGTTTCAAGTGCCTTCTCAAGGCTCCCGGCGGCCAGGGAGTCCAGAAAAAACAGGCTGAATACCACCGGGACAGAGATAATCAGAATGAGAATAATAAGACGTAGGGTTCGGGGACCGCTGCGTGCCTTACGTACTTTTTTCAGGATAACCTTGATTTTTTCTGCATTTTTTTCATCTGAAAGTTTGGAATAGTGATATTTACCATCTTCCCCTCGGGGAAAAGAATCATCAAAAAGCTTTATTTGCGTGCTGTCGGTTAACATGCCTCTGATGGACCGGATTTTTTTCTCTTTCAATGCCCCTCTGAATGAACGGTGAATCCTCATGCTGCCCCCCCGATTCTCCGTCCGGCTGAAACGGCGAGACTGAGTTTTTTCAGAAGAGGCACTTTTTCGCCCAGTTTGCCGAAGAGGGTTTTAACTTTGACAGCCAGATACCTCCGATAGAGTCTGACAAGAATCAAAGAAAACAGAAACCAGAGGGGCCAGCCGGCAATCCCCAGAAAGAAGCCACCGGCTACAAGTGAGTCATTCAATCGTAACCAGCTCGTTCCGGGGAGGCTTAAGAACCGCCCCATCGGCTCGTACAGAACGGGACGGCTAAGAATAAAAAAACCAAGGCCCTCGGAGAAGGGGTCTGCAAAGGGCATAAGAAGTTTCCCTACAGCCATCATCCCCAGAAAAGCAGCCTGATTTAACCGAACCAGCATCATGGGGATAAAAAAAATGAACCAGAGAAGAGTAACACCGGGAATAAAGGCCAATGTGATTCCCACAGCCATTGAAAAAGCAATCATCCGAGGCTTCCCATAGGATGAAAAAGCAGCAATTATTCTCGCAATTAACAACAGCATTCCGAACCCCTTTGCCGCATCAGGCTGCGGCCGCTAAGATGATCATAATCTATTTCGGCGGAGATTTTCATGAAAAAACAAGCACCGGTTTTGAATGGGCCGCCAAAACTGTACCTCTATTCAGCTTCTCCCAGGCGTGAGGAACTGCTCAGGAGAATCGGAATTGACTTCATTCCCTTTCCTGTGGTTGCCGATGAGAGTATACCCGGTTACCGTTCCTCCGATGAGATTGTCAGCATTATTGCCAAAAGAAAGCTGGAA
>DEIH01000020.1:0-2832 GCA_002352375.1 Spirochaeta sp. UBA2779
CCCGTCCAGATCCTCCCTGATACCAGGTTCCAGCTCGGGCGGGAGGATGCTTCTACCTTCAGTCGGCGGTGGGGAATCCCCCCATCCGGGGCATCCGATTACAGGGGGAACTTCCATCCACTCTTCACTTCCATCATCCAGATCTATCTCCCGGGATAGAGGAGCCAGCCGGCAGACCAGAGGTTTGGCCTCCTTTCCGTGGAGAGAACAGCGTCCCCAGAGCCGCCCGGATTCGTCCAAATCGTTAATAAGAAAACGGCAGGAAGCCCCCGCCGGCCCCGGAGGGAATAAAAGTCTGGGCCGGAGGATGCCGTGCTCCCCTGCATCGAAAACAATTATCCGCCGTTCTTTCAGTTCATCGGGACCCTCCAGGCCGAGATGGGAGGCCAGGCGCTCCATATCGGCAGGATTCAGCCATACTTTCTGCCCGTCCCGGCAGCATTCTCCGCAGATACGGCATTCAAAATTTGTAAGCTTTTCCGGCATGAATGCAGACTAACAGGGAAACAGCTTACATAGCAATTCACTTGGAACGCCCCAGCGATAGTGGTCAGCAAAAAATACAAACTGTTCAAACCGACCCGGCACCATTATCATGAAACAACCACCCGAAAGGAGAACCTCCATGCGCACAGTAATACAACTGCTCAAAGACGTTGCCGAAACTCAGGGAGAGCACAGCTACCTCACAGGAAAAACCAACTCTGGATGGAAGGATATCAGCTTCGCAGAAACAGACAGACTCACCGACCAGGCGGCCTCATGGTGGTTGGATACAAAACTCAAACGGGGCGACAGAGTGGGACTCATCGCCGAAGGCCGGCCCGAATGGGTAATCGGGGAACTCTCCATGCTCAAGGCCGGACTGATTTCGGTGCCCATGTCCATCAAACTTCTGGCTGAAGAAATCCCCTTTCGGGTAAACCACTCGGAATCCGCCGCCCTGATGGTGAGCCGCATCACCCTGCCCAAAGTGCTGAAAACCTGGGCACAGATAAAAAAGAAGCCCTTTCTGCTTATTATTGATACTCCGAATATAGAAGAAGTGTCGGAAATGACATCCCTGAAAATCAGGCCGGGAAAAAACTGGATATCCTGGGAAGACATGACCGCCGAAGGCGCCTCTCTTCACGCTTCGGATCCCTCAATCGTCGAAAAATCCATCGCTGTCATCAAAGAAGATGACACGGTGAACATCTGCTACACATCAGGCACCACCGGCAACCCCAAGGGCATCATGCTCACCCATCTGAACTACCACTCCAACGCCACTGTGGCTATCGATTACTTCGGTATCCCCATGGCCGAATATGAAACCCTGGTAATCCTGCCACTGGACCACTCCTTCGCCCATACCGTGGCCACTTATGCCGGCCTTGTGAAGGCCATTACCCTATCCTTCGTCGATGCACGCAAAGGAGCGGGAAGCATCATCCCGAACATACCGGTGAACCTGAAGGAAAGAAGCCCCCACTTCGTCCTTACTGTTCCCTCGATAACCGGTAATTTCATGAAAAAAATCTCCGAAGGAGTGGCCGCCAAGGGCAATTTTCTCAACGGCATCTTCACCCGGGGTATCAGGGCCGGAGTGAAACTCATCGGCGACGGCTACAGCAAACCTTCCTTCATTGTGAAGCTGAAATACGGATTCAATCACGCTCTGGCAAAAACCCTGCTCTTCGGCAAAACCAAGCAGGTTTTCGGGAACTCCATTCAGTTCTGCGTCGGCGGCGGAGCCATTCTGGAAGTGAAGCAGCAGGAGTTCTACGCGGCTATGGGACTGCCGGTATACCAGGGTTACGGGCTCACAGAAGCGGCGCCGGTTATCTCCACCAACAGTCCCTCGGTACATAAATTCGGCACCTCGGGGATGGTGATTCCCGGTCTGGAATGCCGGATTATGAAGTCGGATACACAAGAGGCGGCCCCCGGGGAGAAGGGTGAAATTGTAATCCGCGGAGATAACGTGATGAAAGGTTACTTCAAGAACCCTGAAGCGAGCGCCGAAGTGCTTCGGGACGGCTGGCTCTGGACCGGGGATCTGGGCTACTTCGAGGATGATGGTTTCCTGATGGTGATCGGCCGGGAAAAGGCTTTGCTTATTGCCCCGGACGGGGAGAAGTACCCCCCTGAAGAGATTGAAGAGATTATCACCGCCTATACAGATGTATTCAACCAGATTGTGGTCTACAACGATATGAAGAAGTACACAACGGCCCTTGTTACCCTGGATGAAACGGCCTGTAATAAGCTTTTTGAGAAAAGAAAGGTGACCTCTGCCGCAGACGCCCTGGAAACCCTTTCTGAAGAGTTCGAGGCCTGGCGGGAAGCCGGAGATGGGGATAAAACCATCCCTCCGTCCTGGCGGCCCACTGTATTTGAAGTGATTCCCAAAACTTTCAGTGAAGAGGATCAGCTGGTGAACTCCACCATGAAGCTGGTGCGTTACAAGGTGGTGGAGTTCTATGCAGACCGGATTGAGGCCATGTATACCGATCTTGAATTGAAAAATGAGCGTAATCTGGGGGCGATGAAGGAACTCTTCGGGCTGGATTGAGAGTTGCCCACAGCAAAGTAGAAATAAGAACAGACTGTCGGCGGCAGAGGTGAGATAAAAAAACCGCCCGGAAAACCCGAGCGGCTTTGAAATGAGCGAAAGACGAGATTTGAACTCGCGACATCCACCTTGGCAAGGTGGAGCTCTACCACTGAGCTACTTTCGCATCGGTGAGGAAAGTTATACCGAAACTGAGGCTATTTAATCAAGTCCCTTAAGGGACTTTTTCTTCTGGAAAACATCACAAGTCCCGGCCCGCCGCGGCATGGGGGGGG
>DEIH01000020.1:2966-4383 GCA_002352375.1 Spirochaeta sp. UBA2779
GCAAGAAACCGGGTAATGACAATAAGAAGAAAGCCGGAAAGAGGACCGAGAAGAATAAGGAAATACACATAGCTGCCCATGCCGATCATCCCGAGAGGAAGGCCCTCTCCCCCGATAAAATATGAAACCAGTTCACCCAGAAGAAGAAACAGTCCTCCAAAAAAACCGTTCAGGGCAACGATAAAACCCAACCATTCTCCCAGGGTTTGAAGAAAGTGAGAAAATGCAATTGTTGCAAAGTTCTCATCCCCTTCACTGGAAAACATTTTGATACTCTCGGCACGGTTCCACCATATCTGAAATCCCACCCAACTTGTAAAACAGACAACGATAAACAGCAGGAAGAACCCAAGGAAAAAGAGAAAACCGTCCAGCAGAGAGTCTGAGAACGTCACGGCATAATAAATCACGGCCAGGGGCATCAGAAAATTCAACAGGGCCAGGAAGAAATAAAGCCAGCGAAGAGGTTCCCGAAAGAACTTCCCATTGTCGATAACTCTCAATACCGGCGATATAAAAGATAAAAATCTGTTTTTCATTCAGGGTCTCCTGTACTAACAATAGTTTACGCATGTAAATCTTTTACTGTCAACGAGAAAGAAGCCATTTGAGAAATATCAGATAACCGGCCGGACTGGTTTCAGTATGGGGTAATTAACTATACTACCGGCATGAGCATCTGGAACTACTTCATCGAAGAACAAGCCCTGGGAGATCTCTTTGCCGGCTTTCCCCTCTGGGGACTATTGCTGGCCATAGCATTCACGGTTTTCCTTCTTTCCAGGGGAGCAGACTGGATGATAGACGGTGCTGTGGGTCTGGCAGTAAGAACAGGTTTACCGAAAATCGTTATCGGAGCCACGATACTCAGTCTGGGAACAACTGCTCCGGAAGCCTTTGTCTCTGTTATGGCAGCTTATATGGGAGATCCGGGGCTGGCTCTGGGAAACGGTGTGGGCTCGATTATTGCCGATACCGGACTCATTTTCGGTCTGACGGCCCTGATAGCAGCCCCGCCGGTAAATAAGTGGATACTCAACCGTACCGGATGGTGGCAGATCGGTTCAGCGATTCTTTTAGTAGCTCTTGCCGGATTAGCTGTTCTGACAAATCCCGGAGAACCTATTATCAGCAGGCCCATGGGTTTATTACTACTACTGCTGCTGGCATTGTATATGATGATAACCTACAGATGGGCAAAAAGTGGAGTGGAGACTGAGGTTGAGGAGCCCGAAGAATCCGCATCTCTTTTTATCATTCTAGTGTCTCTTACAGGCGGACTGATCCTTGTAATCATCGCCTCCAGACTGCTTATTCCAGCGGCCGGTGAAACGGCAAGACGTCTGGGGGTACCCGATGATGTGATAGCCGCCACTATGGTGGCTTTCGGTACATCTCTCCCGGAACTCACCACCGC
>DEIH01000020.1:4501-13117 GCA_002352375.1 Spirochaeta sp. UBA2779
TTCCCGGCAATGCTGCTTATTCTTTTTTCATTCCGAATATATATAAACATGAATAAGGATGGCTATTTTCGACGATGGCAGGGTGGATTACTGGTGGCAATGTATATCCTATACATTACTCTGCAGTACGCTCTGTTTTAAAAAATCCAATCCTGAAGCTTCCAGTCATACAGTTGAAAGGGCCTGAACCGGGCTTTGTATTCCATGGATTGGCAACCCTCCACCCAGTAACCCAGATAATACCAGCGCTTCCCCATTTGCTTCACCAGATCAGATTCCCGGAACACACTCAAGGTTCCCGGAGAATACCGGGACCATTCTGGATCGAAGGCAAAGTAAACACTGCTCATTCCATCATTCGACACATCGAGAAAGCCCAGGGCAATCAGAATTCCATCCAGACGGTACTCGGTCTGCAGGGATGGAACCGCTGTTCGGTCGAAAAAGGTTTCTTCGAAATGCTCCCTGTTCTCTTCTCGTTGGAACTGAGCTTTCGAGTGGTTACGGTACACCCTCCACGCCTCATCCGAAACCCGGGGTTCAACTGCTTCCATAACAATGTCTATCCCCCGGGAAATCACCCGGCGCTGACTCCCGGTGGGCTTGAGCTGATGGGTATCCACCCGTATCGGTTTGCATTGACTGCAGCGGGGGCATCCTGGACGAAAGAAATACTTCCCGAAGCGTCGCCAGCCGGCATTGAGAAGAACCCCGTATTCAAACTCATCCAATTCATCGGCAAAGAAATAATTCTGAACAAAGATCTGTTCGGGGAGGTAGGGACACTCCACCGGTGCGGCGGTAAGGGGCTCTGATAACAGTTTCATTTTTTACCTTCAGAGAGAGGGGTGAAATAGAACTTGTCGAACATACCGCTCAGTGCGAGGGCAAGACGTTCCATGGAATAGCCCTCCTTAAGAGCTGTTTTGGAACAGGTACTGCCATCCGGCCCGCTCAGATAGAGCTTAACGATTCCCGATTCACCGGTGGAAACAGTCAGAACCGAGGCGGCGGAGCGGAGTACGCGATAACCCGAGCTCTTCAGCAGTCTTCTGACTCGCCGGGAGAGGACTCGGTTGTGCTCCCCGGATACGTTCACCGCAACAGGCAGGCTGAGGCCGTACTGCCGCAGCCCCCCGGGGTTGAGGGAATACAGTTCCTGCAGGTACGCCCCGGAGCGGCCGGCTAAAGCCCTGAGGGTTTGTTCGTAGGGATCGCCTTCATCCTCTGTAAAATCCTTCAGAGCGTTTATCAGAAGACTCTCATCCCCGGCCTCCCGGCCCATTTCCATCTCATACCAGGGTACCGCCCGGGGGGTGAGTTCCGTTTCAATCAGCCGGGCCTCCTCCAGATAAGCAAGGGACCTTCTTCTATACCCCCGGGAAGCCGAAGCAGCATTCCAGGCCGCATCCAGATTGTTCCCCTCATCACGAAGTTCCCCGCTGTATCTGAGGGTTAAAGACCGATAAATCCTATCGTGATACATACCCTTCAATCTCCAGAAAAGACGCTTTACCCCGCTCGAAAAACGCTGGAAAAAACCAACTTTGATACGGAAAGCCTCAAGATATGATTTACCCTTCCATGAATCTGCCAGAATGAGATGCAGATCCATCGCAAAACGCATCCTGTTTACTCCATAATGATACATCCAGCTGTCATCCGGATTGTTTTGAATCTCCTGAACAAATCGTATCGCCTCATCCAGATACCCGATTCTCTGATAAAAAGAAGCGATATCCACCCGGGAAAGGGGAGTCTCATCCCTGCTCTCAGCTTTGCGGTAGGATGCAATGGCATCGTTAATATTCCAGGCGAGAAAATCCAGTTCACCGATTATCATGTACCCACCGGAGCGGGGTCTTATCTCCAGAGAGCGCAGAGCCTCATCCCGGGCATTCCCGTACAGGTAAAAGGAATAATCAAGCAGGGAGAGGTTGTAGTAGGCCACCGAGGCAAACAGTTCATCCCCGCTGTTCAGGGCATCATCAATGGATTTCATATACCAGTAGCGGGATTTTTCCAGATTGTACAAACCTGAATAAAGAGTTCCCAGGGTATGGGCCCAGTTTCTGTTGAAAGAATCCTTTAATGCTGTTTCCAGTAATACAATACCGTCATCCATCCTGTATGTTTTAAAATACATCCAGCTCAAATCATCAATAACATCATCTTTCAGATCCGGGATATTCATGGCATGCAGACGTTCCAGAAGGTTCACCGCATCGTTGTTTTTACCCAGATATCCGTAGCTTTCAGCCATTTCGTAGAGCAATTCTCCGGAAGAAGGGTTCAGAACCTCCGCCTCTTTAAACTCCGCCAGCGCCAGATGGTAGAGTTCCCGGCCCATATACAGCTCTCCGGCCTGCATAGGCAGCCGGTAATCATCAGGATAGGCTTTTTTCCCCTCCTCAATGATAGCAATAGCCCGGGTATAACTCTCATCCTGTACCGCTTCATCCACTTTCTGAAGAATGCTGTCTACAGCATCAGCATAGAGCAATGAACCTGAAATCAGATAGAGAACAAGCAGCAGTACCGGAATATACCGTTTCGGATTTACCATGGGAAACCGCCGTTCCATCCCGGATTTATAAATGACCTCAGATGCCCTGCATACCCTGCTTTTCGCCAGCTATTCAGCACTTCCCTGTACTTCTCAATACCTGAGATCTCATCCTCCAGGTTAAAATGAGGTGAATATTCAGCTTTCAGGTAAAGCTTCGTCCAGGATGTAAAACCGCTCACACCGGCAGCTTCAACCCTGATGGCCCAATCAAGAGGCGTTTCACCTTTCAGGGGGCGGTACCCCCCCCGGCTCAGACTACCGGCAAACAGACTCCAGCGACCCTGAACCCGCCGCCTCGGCTGAGAAGACAATAACAGGCCCATCCGGAATAAACCCGGTATAATCCGACGGGGAAGGTAGAGAATCAAAAGAAACAATCCACCAACGGTCCAGGGAAGAAGAGGACGATGGCGCACCAGAGAAAAAGCCCGCTTCCACCAGGAACCCTCATCAGAGGTATCTTCATCATCCTCAACAGAAACACTCACCTCACCGCTGCGGGTAAGCACCTCTTCTATCAGGGGAAGCCATTCATCCGGTGAAATGAACTGAAAAGGGTATTCTTCTCCAGGAGCCATTACATCCGAAGTGGGATTGAAGGTAATCCAGCCGTATTCATCGAACCATACCTCAACCCAGGCATGAGCCTGATCCGAACGTACCGGAACAAACCCCAGAGTGGAAGTATCAGGATCGGTAAGAAAACCCACCGCCACTCGGGAGGGGATTCCCGCCGCCCGGCAGATTCGTGTCATAGCAAAGGCAAAATAAGAACAGTAGCCCTTACGACTTTCCTCAAGAAACCAGTTCAGCTGATTTCCATCCGGGGCCATCCCGGGATGAAGAGAATAGTAGTAATTCTCATGAAACCAGCGTTCAATCGCAGAGGCCTTTCCCCAGGGATCGTTGTAGTCCCGGGTGATTTTTTCTGCAAGACTGACAAAGTATGGATTATCTCCGCCTTTCAGATAGTATTCCCGCTTCTTTTGTGGCAGGGGCCGCTGCCCTGAATCCACCAGCTCCCAGGGACCGGCAACCGAAACCATGGATTCCACAGCGTATGCCCGGGTGAATGAGGCATCATCCCAGATAGTCCAGGGTTCCACAGCGACAGGCTCGTTCAAAGCGAAAAAGGACTCCGGGTCCAGTGCTACCAGATAGTACTCCTGACGAATACCGGTACGGGAAAGGAACTCTCCTCCGGACCAGCTTCGGGGACTACCCGGAAGGTTAGCCGGAATAGGTGTCGCATCCAGAAGGGATTCATTCTCCCCGTCCCGAAAAAAACCCTTCTCCTCAGTCCAGCCGGATAAGGTATAGCGGCGTAAATAACGCAGGGTTGCAGAACCGTCCTCCCGGTAAAGCATGGTAAGTTCCCCATTCAATGAGATTTCCGGCTCAAGGGACAGAACCTCATTGAAGTCGAAACGGAACATGTCACTGGCCAGCAATCCTCCGCCGGACTGTATGGATTCATCCCGTCGAACACGATTTCCCGCCAGAAAAAGAAGGAAAATGAGCCCCGAAAAAACCAGAATGTAAACCGCTCTTCCCGATGAGAAACCCATTCGCGTCGGAGAGGTTCCCGAGAGGCGTATTTCACTATCCCTTCGGACTGATGCCAGAGAAAGCATCGTCAACAGGACAATCAGTATTGTCAGAAGTAAGTTCAAGCTGTCAATTACCGGTCCGGACAGGCCTTGAGGCCAGAAGGCCTCCCCCCGGGGCATCAGTATCGAGAAGCCCGTCAGTAGAAAAATCTCAATAAAACCCCAATTCGGCCGTCGCTTCACCAGATACAGGGATAGAGCCGTAAAATACAGATACGGAGCCGTGAGAAACCAGCCGTTATCAAAAAATACCAGAGATGAAAGAACCCCCGCACCCAGGCGGAGAATCCAGGGAACCAGAAGTATTCCCCCAATGGCAAAAGGAGGCTTCAACCCCGTTCTGTAAGCCAGATATCCCAGGACAGCGGTAAAAGGAAAAGCTCCCCATACCCAGAACACAGGTAGAGCATCCTGAAGAAGCCGGCAGAGGAGAACCCATCCGATCAGATGAAGCCCAAAGCGGGGGATTATCCGAAAGGTGAAGAATCGATCAGATCCGCCGGACATCCAACCCCTCCCCCTCGGCATCAATCTCCACCTGTTCCAGTTTTTTACGGTACCACAGCAATTCAACCCCCCCGGGATTTGCGAGAAAACCTGGTGATGGGTGGGCAAGGGTTACCCGGCACCCTCGATTCACAGCCTCGACTGCAGCGGCTTTTACGGCTGGTTCTCCAGGAGTGCCCACCACCCAGAGACGCTCTCCCGAAGAGGGAAAAATCAGGTTCCCGGAGGGCAGAGACCGGGCCAGCCTTCTTCCCCAATCGCTGTCAATTCCAGCCCATCTCTCTTCTCCAGGGAGGAGAGCCCGTACATCCTGATTTTCAGCCTCCATGCGCTGAGCCAGAGCCGCCGCCGCTTCAAGACATACATCCAGTCGGTACACCTGAGCCTTTTTCCGGAATCTCTTCACAGATGGAGAAACAACCAGCAGCCACAGTCGTCCTCTATCGGGAACAGCCTCCTCACCCACACGTACCAGCATTTCACCGGTTCGGGCATACACTTTCCAGTCCAGCTTCCTGGGATCGTCCCCCGGCACATACGAGCGCCGTTCCAGACGTTCTTCAGTATCTTCTTTAAGCCTGGGAGCCGCCGCCGCCGATGCAGCCGGGCGCCCGGGTATATCTGAAGCATCAAGCGTAGAGATAAGGGGGGGAACGGAAACACACTCCCCGTCTTCCAGAGGGTAGTCAAAATGGAAAAAACCGAAGGAGTCGCCGGCCCTCAGAAAACTGCGACCCGCCCACTCACCTCTCCGGGGAAGAAGCAGTAACGCCGATCCAGCCGCTTTCACCGGCAGCGGGGCAGCCATCTGATACCGGAATGGTCCGAATCTGAGAATCCACTGCCATGAGAGCCTGATTCCAGGAAGAAAGCTCCTTCGAAGTGGGTCGACTTTCAGAACCTGAGGGAATCCGATTACAGCCGAATCCGGCAATATCTCCGCATTCCGGGCTGCTCTCCGGGCAATTTTATTTACCGTATAGATACCGAACATCAGAAAGAGAAAAGATAGAAGAACCAGTGACGGCAGTCCGATTCCGGCAATCAGAGCCGGAGTTCCGGTTTGGGGAATACCCTTGTAGAGCAGCAGAGGAGGTAAAAGAAAAAAGGCAAATCCCGCTGCCGTCGGTCTTATCCTAACCATGACGAATACGCCTGAGCTCCCTGGCGGCCAGATCGGAGACAAGATCCTGTGCCGTAACTCCGCCGCCGCGCAGCCGGATGCGATGAGCGTAAGCAGCTACAGCCAGATCCGACAGATCCTGATCGATAGCATAATCCCGGCCCTTAATCAAAGCCAGGGACCGCATGGCTGCAGTGAGCATCAGGGCACCCCTGGTGGAAACCCCCAGGATAGTATCAGGATGTTCCCTTAAAGCCGCCGCCAGATTGACTGTACAGCGGATTAATCTGTCATCTACATGAACACGCCCGGCTGCCGCCTTCAATTCCCGCAGATCTTCCAATGAACAGGCCGGTTTCAGTTCCGGCAGCTGGGTTCGTACCGGATTATCCCTTACTATAGAGTACTCCGATTCAAGATCCGGGTATCCCGGTTTAAGGAGAAACATAAAACGGTCTTTCTGAGCCTCGGGCAGAGGATAGGTTCCTTCTGTTTCCACAGGGTTCTGTGTTGCAATTACCAGAAAGGGATCCGGGAGAGAACGGGTGAAATTTCCGATGGTTACCTGAGACTCAGCCATTGCCTCCAGCAGGGCCGACTGAACCTTGGGAGTGGTTCGGTTTATCTCATCGGCCAGTACCACATGGGCAAATACCGGGCCGGGATGGAAGACAAACTCCCTCTTCCTCTCATCCCAGACATCCACACCGGTAATATCATAGGGAAGCAGATCCGGGGTGAACTGAATTCTCTTGAAGAGAGCTCCGTCCACCAGCTTTGCCAGAGTACGTCCCACGGTAGTTTTCCCGGTTCCGGGAAGATCTTCCAGCAGAATATGCCCTCCCGCCAGATAGGCGGCCAGAACTTTCTCCAACAGGGAGTTTTTCCCTCTGAGCACTTTTGAGAATTCATTTAAAATACCGGATAATAGGTCCATAGAAGCAAAGTATAAACAAAACGGGCTTGACCGTCTCATCTCTGTCTTTCAGAATGAGTACTATCATGTTGATCGATTACGGATTTTTCCGTATTTCAGAATTAATTCTGTTGACACTTTCAAAAACCATCGATAGGATGGCCCTCGCATCCGGGGGTGTAGCTCAGCTGGCTAGAGCGCGTGAATGGCATTCACGAGGTCGTGGGTTCGACTCCCTTCACCTCCAAACCGGACATGGCAGATATATTTGATACAGGGGACATCGACCCGGAGATTGCAGATCTTCTGGGAGACGATACGTCCCCTGCTTCTATTCCAGACTTCTCAGATCTTTTTGAAGATCAGATTCCCGACCGGCAGCGGGACCCTGAAGATGTTCCCGTTGAAGATTTTTCCAGAGAAAGCTTTGCACCGATTACAAGGTGGGAACAGGATCCCGATCCGGTTTTCTTTGAAAAGAACTATTACTCCAAAGTCCTCACCGGTGAAGGTGAGATTTCAAAAAGAGTTCACTCGGTTCTCCAGAAATATCTGAAAGCGGAAGACCCCCAGGAAAAAGGTGTTTACCGCCAGCAGCTGATTCCAGCCTGGTGGGATCTGGCCAGGAGCATGGTAACTCATTACCAGGGGCCCATGATCGAAAAAAGATGGGCTCTCAGATACGGATATTTCCTGCCCACCCTTGTTTCTCCGGAACAACGGCGGATTATATCAAAAATTGTATCAAAAAATGAGTACGGCGAACCTATTCACTATGTGGATGAATGGTTCGACCTCATTCTGGAAGGTAATATCAACCCTCTGGCAACCGATGAACTCAAACCTTCAAGAATGAGTACCCAGAACAAAACCAAAGCTCTAATGGAGAAGGCAAAAGGCTCAAAAGAGGCCAACCTCACTCTGTTAAGAACCCTTATTGTCAAACGGGATGGCCTGGAATCTGATTTACAATCTCAAATTAAACAGATAATCAGGCACGACTCCCATCCGGCCATTCCGGGAATAAAAGCTGCCTATACAGTGGAACAGAAACAGGCTTTCAACCGGTCCGGAGAGATACTCCGAAAGCTGAACAAACTGGACAAAGACATCAGCCTCAACATCGAAAAGTTCAAAGATGCCGATGTGGAATTGGGAAAACTCGGAGAAAAGATTCAGCAGATGGGTGGTTTAAGCAAGGCCGACAAGGGAATTATGGAGAGCGAGCTGGACAGCATTAAGCAAATGGCCAAAATGTGTGTCGGTCGACAGGGTAACCATATTCCCATCCTGCTGAAAAACTTCTTCTTCCCGAATATGGACCTTATCGGCACCCGGGAAAATGTTATGCGCTGTATGGATCAGGTGGAACAGGTAGATCCCGGAGTTTTCCGCAGAACTTTCCGACAGAAAACCAACCGCATCGTTCCCCACACCATTATCGTTCCCAGTTATGGGGAGAAAGGTGTCTGCTGGGAACCCTTTGAGCGTTTCAACCGGTCAACCAGTAGGGGACGGATAGCCATACCGATGTTTCCCAAAAATCTGAAAATAGCTGTTATAAATGCTCTGGGGGATTTACGTTGGAACGTATCCAAGGAGAGGGCCGGCCATTACTGGATGGAGGAAGGGTTATCGGGACATTACTACCAGTGGTTCAGTGCCAAAAAAATACGGGGAGATGTCCGGCTGAATTTTCTTGACGACTATGTTCTGTGGATTACCAAAGAAGTGGATGGAGTACAAAAACTCGATAAAGAAGTTCGAAATATATTCTGGCGCTATATCCCCTTTACCCAGCCTGTAAAAGACATCCTGAGAAACCGGGGATTTGTGTACAACGAACTCTACAAGAAGGATATGAACCGCCAGATGTCTGATGGTTATTAAA
>DEIH01000020.1:13166-20439 GCA_002352375.1 Spirochaeta sp. UBA2779
TGAAAATCGGCTCAAGATACTTTTCCAGACCCCATTTTTTCATCGCCCATTTAACAATTTTTGAGTACAGAAAGAACGTTCCCGCAATAGATCCGAACAGAATTACAATTACAGCCAGCAGGGATAATCCATCAGAATCAACATTGAACTTCTGATAGAAGCTTCCCACTGCTACACCGAGAATTATAGCCAACAGTATCAGAATCAGCAGATTCAGAACCGTGGCCGCCAGTAGAAAATAAACCGTATTGAGCTTTTTGTTCATATCTTCCTCATTTGCAATTCCTGTCGGATCAGTAGAATAATCAGCAGTATTGACGATACAACCAGGGAGGCATCGGCAATATTGAATGTCGGCCAGCGTTCCAGACCGAATAATCCGTAGAATTTAAAATCCAGAAAATCCACAACGCCCGCCGGCCGGAAGATTCTGTCAATCTGATTTCCCACTCCCCCGCCGATAATGGCGGCAAGAATCCAGCGCTGTCCGTTTGTCAGATCCTTACCCCGAACCAGATAAATACCGACCACCAGGAGAACTAGAAGGGGAACTGCAATAAAAAGGCCGATCCGCAGAGCATCAGAGAAGCCGTTACCCATACTGAAAGCCACACCCTGATTCTTCACATGAATAAGTCTGAAGAAATCACCTGCAAAACTCCAGGCGATGGTATAGGGAGGAATCAGTTTCTCCACCAGAATTTTTGTAATCTGATCCGCGGCCACAATGACGGCACTCAGTAAGAAATATTTGTATTTTCGCAAAAAAAACTCCCGGAAGGCACAGCCTCCATTAGATAAATATCAGTATCCTGTGGGAATATCAAGGAACATGGTCTTTATTCCCAGTTCTGATGCAACAGTTTCCGCCATGGCTTTCACACCGAAGATTTCCGTCAGGTAATGCCCGGCAAACAGAACATTGATACCCGCTTCCCGGCATTGGTGATAGATTTCATGAGATCTGTCTCCGGTGATATAAAGATCCATACCTTCTGAAATAGCCTGGGAAACCTCCCGGGGCCCACCGCCGGATATTACGGCAATACTGCTGATTTCTTCCGGGCCGAAGCGCAGGGCATTGATACTGCTCTCCCAGACACCGAAAAGCTTGATAATCAACTTTTCCAAATCCGAGGGTTCGGTAAGCCGTCCTTTGAAACCGATTTTCCGACCTTTGTAATTACCAAAGGGCTCTATATCTTCAAGCCCGAGAACCCCGGCAATCCGGGCATTGTTTCCAAGTTCACCATGCCGATCCAGAGGGAGATGACAGGCGTAAAGTGAAATCTGATTCTCCATCAGGAAACGAACCCGTTCACCCATAACACCGGTAAGGGGAACTGCCGGCCCCCAGAAAAGTCCATGGTGAACAAAAAGCGCCTGGGCTCCCCGGTCAGCAGCCTGACGGAAAGAGTCCATACAGGCATCCACTGCGAAAGCCATCGTATCCACCTCGGCTTCCGGATTACCAAGCTGGAGTCCGTTCATTGAGGCATCAATACCGTCTATTAGGTCAAACTCAAGCCTGTCCCGCGCCCAGAGGTCAAAATAAGACATTTTCATAAATTTGATTATAGGCTGAAAAACGGGAGATTAACCACCGGCTGACATCTTCCAAGAAAACCGTTCACTCTATAGAATGATCGGCATGCCGCACTTTCCCCGTGAACTCACTCTGAACGAAATTATACTGAATATTGAAGTACCCGCTGTGAATAAAGCAGCCGTAGAGACCGACGATAAACAATGGGCCGTTATCGGCCAGGACAGAGCCGTACAGGCTCTGGAGATGGGTATGTCCATCAAAGCCAGGGGCTACAACATATATGTGGCCGGTGAATCGGGCACCGGAAAGCATACCGCCATCATGGATATTCTTTCCCGTCACCGGAGCAAAAACGGTTCCCTCAGGGATATTGCCTATGTCCAGGATTTTACCAATCCGGACAAACCGATCAATCTTACTTTTCCTGAGGGAAAGGCCAGGCAGTTTAAAGAGGATATCAAGCTCCTTGTGGACCGGCTGAACAAGCGGATTGCCCACGATCTGGATGCGGAAACCTACAAGGCCAAAAGAGACAGCCTTATTGCAGAAGTGGAAAACGGCGAAAACAAGATTCTGGCCGACTTTGAGAGCAAGCTGAAAGCTGAAGGTTTCAGTACCGTTCAGACCGAGGATGACGAAGAGGGCATGGCCACGGATATCGCTCCGGTAATTGATGGCGAGATTGTTCTCTTTGAAGATTTACAGGATCTGGTTTCCTCGGGACAGATTCCAGAAAAAATCTGGAGTGAAACCCGTGAGCGGTATTTTGCCTACCTGGATGCAATGAAACGTATCTACAGGGAACTCAGGATTGCCAGAGAAAAACTGGATTCAACCCTGACAGAACTGAAGAATGAAACCTTGAAACCGGGACTCAATGAAGAGTGCCGTGGGGCAGCCGAATCCTGGCCGGATGAGAGCATCAGGAAATTTCTAAAAAGCATGGAAGAGGATGTCCTGGAAAACAGTGACTGGATACTCTCTGAAAGTGATGATGATGAGGAAATCGACCTTACCATCCGTTACGGTGTGAATATCGTTGTGGACAGATTCGGTATTGAAAAATTACCGGTTATTCACGAAACAAACCCTTCAAAAACCAACCTCTTCGGTGCCATTGAAGCAAAATACGATGTTTCCGGTGAACTCCGGACGAA
The DNA here is from genome assembly GCA_002352375.1 of Spirochaeta sp. UBA2779. Lineage (GTDB taxonomy): Bacteria > Spirochaetota > Spirochaetia > DSM-2461 > DSM-2461 > UBA2779. The sequence goes on from DEIH01000020.1 coordinate 15,873, forward strand.
CATGATGATGATTAAAGCCGGTTCTCTCCTTCAGGCCGACGGAGGCTTTCTGATCCTCCAGGCCGAGGATGTATTCTCCAAAGAGGGATTGTGGGCCGAGCTGAAACGGGCTCTGCAGACCGGACATGTTGTCCCGGAAGTTCAGTCCACCCCATTAGGTCCACTGCCCATTCTGATGAAACCAGAGCCGGTCTCTTTTGAAACAACGGTGATTCTAGTGGGACCGGCCCGAATTTACGAATCTCTCTGCGCCCAGGATGATGAGTTTCTCAAACTCTTCAAGGTAGCTGCAGAATTCAGTCCGGTTATGACCCGGGAGCCTAAAACGGAGCGGGAATATGCCTCCTTTACCCGAGGATTAGCCGCCAAGGAAGGACTGCTTCCCGTTACAAGCGACGGTATAAAGGAAATCATTTCCTACGGGGTTGTACTCTCGGAAAAGAGGGACCGATTAAGTACCCGCTTCAGTCTGATAAGCGATCTTATCAGAGAATCCAATTACGGAGCCGGAAAAACAGGAAAAACCTCTATCGATGGTAATGATGTCAGAAGGGCCATTGCTTCAAGAGAATACCTGAGCAATCTTCCCGAGGAAATGCTGATTAATCAGATTCGGGAAGGATCTCTGCTGATTGATGTTGACGGTAAAAATACCGGCGTTGTGAACGGTCTGGCGGTTCTGGAACGCGGATTCTACGCATTCGGTACACCATTGAGAATATCCGTGGCGGTGAGCCCGGGGAAAGAAGGCCTTATCAATATAGAGCGGGAATCCGGTCTATCCGGAGAGCTCCACGATAAGGGTATATTTCTTCTGGAAGGTTATCTGCGTCAGCGCTATGCCCGGAGACAACAGCTCTCCCTTACCGCCAGTATCGCAGTGGAACAATCCTACTACGAAATTGACGGTGATTCGGCATCTGCAGCAGAACTTGCGGCCCTGCTCTCCGCTATTGCGGAGATGCCCCTTCGTCAGGATGTTGCTGTAACCGGTGCTGTTAATCAACAGGGAATTATTCTTCCAGTTGGAGGTATCCATGAAAAGGTTCAAGGATTCTTCCAGGCATGTGAAGCAAAAGGATTCACAGGAAGACAGGGGGTTGTTGTTCCGGCAAAAAATATCGGCTCTGTTATTCTCCCTGATAAAATCATAAAAGCCGTCGAATCATCACAGTTCCATATCTGGGTTGCTCGGAATATTGATGAGGTGATGACGCTGCTCACCGGATGGAATGCAGGGAAAGAACGGCGGAACGGAAAATTTGAAAATCACAGCATAAACGAAAGAATCCGCCGGGGATTAACTGAATTAGCCGATCTTTCATGAAGGATTGAATGGTGAATGGTGATTTCTGTATTTGACACAGCCTGTTGTGCCGAGAGTATAATTAACAGCAGAAGGAAAAGTGCATGCCCAATCCAAAAATCATAGAAAAAATTAAACAGTCGGTACGTCAATCCGTACCTCTGACAGTAACAACTTATAAGCTCCCCCATGAAACCGAGATGCAGATTGATGAGATACTTGCAGCTTATCTGAACGAACTCGGCCAGGGAAGATTACAGGACCACCTTTCCTACTGCCTGAAAGAACTTGCCGTGAATGCCAAGAAGGCCAACACAAAACGCGTGTACTTTAAAGAGAAGCAATTGAGTCTTCAAAACAAGGAAGACTACGCTGAGGGCATGAAGGCATTCAAAGAAGATACCCTCAGCAATCTGGATTACTGGCTTGAGCTGCAGAAAAAGAAAGGACTTTTTATCAAGTTTATCTTTCATCCCAAAGGCCGTCATTTCCGGATTGCCATAAAGAATAACGTAGAAATAACCCGAAAGGAACAGATGAGGGTTTACGACCGTATCACCCGTTCCCGGGCCTTTGAAACTCTGGAAGAGGCCTTTGCCGAAGTTCTGGATGATTCAGAAGGTGCCGGCCTGGGTATCGTTATCCTGGTACTGATGCTCCGGAAGATGGGCCTGGATGAAGAAGCCTATGAGATTGAGGGCGAAAACGGAATCACTACAGCCAGCATCACCGTTCCCATCAATGAAGTGAAGCTCGAAAAACTGGATATGCTCATTTCCCAGATTGTTGATGAGATAGACCAGCTGCCCCAGTTCCCGGATAACATTGTTGCCATTCAGCGCCTCATTGCCGATCCGAAAAGTGAAATCAGCGATATTGCCCGGAAAATCAGTACCGATCCAGCCCTGACTGCCGACCTGCTGAAAACGGTAAATTCGGCCCAGTTCATGCTGCCGAATAAAGTGGATAACATTGTTGATGCGGTGAAAATGCTCGGCCTCAGGGGCATTAAAAACATGCTTTTCAACTACGGGGCGGATAAAATACTGAATCTGCCCTCTCACCCGGAACTCTGGGATCATGCCCATCGGGTGGCATTCTACAGCTTCACCCTTGCCCGGCAGATTACCCGTAGCAAGGACATCATCGATGATGCCTATGTGGGTGGGATACTTCACGATATCGGCAAAATAGTATTCTCCGCCGTTCATCCGGAACTTCTGGACCGGATTCAACATTTCAGCTCCGAAAGAGATATCGCTCCCGGCCTGTTTGAAGATCTGTCCGCCGGTTACAATCATGCGGAAATCGGTGCCAAAATTGCCGAGAAGTGGAATTTTTCCGATTCCCTCATTGAATCCATACGCTATCATCATGAGCCGAGTGCCTGCCGGCCTGAACACCGTCTTGTAGTCTACTGTGTTTATCTGGGAAATGCCGTTTGCGGGTATGCATCAGGTGATATTCATTACGATATTATGGATCATTCCATACTTTCCAAGTTCCGCATCACCACTGAAGAACAATTTAAAGAAGTTCAGCGCAAACTCTCCAAGGATTATGATGCAGAAGTTAAGACCAATTGATAATCCTGATAAAGGAACTTGACTTTTTTATATATACGGAGTATTTAATATACATATAAATTAGTCCGGGAGATTACAATGGCCATTACAATTTATACAACCCCAAGCTGCAGCTACTGCAGAGTCGCCAAAAGTTACTTCAGGGAAAACAGAGTTCCCTTTACTGAATACGATGTATCCCGGGACCAGAGACGCGCCGATGAAATGGTGAAAAAATCAGGTCAGATGGGTGTCCCTGTTATCGATATCAACGGCCGGATTATCGTCGGATTCAACAAACCCGAAATAGAACGCAGCCTTCACCGCTGATTAATTGAATGAATCCACTGCCGGAGAAGGATTCCAAATGCCACTCCGGCATTCAGAGATGACTTCGGTCCTGGTAATGGGATGCTGACAATACCCCCGTCATTTTCAGCCCTCCCGAGAGCCGCAGGGGATACCCCCAGCTCTTCTGAACCGATGATAACCGTACCCGAGAGTGGAAATTCAAATTCAGAAATATCGGTTCCTCCCAGTTCCAGAGCGAAGAGGGTTCCGGTGAGAGTCTCCGGAAGTTCTTCCAGAGTTTTAATACCCCATTTAATCCGGTCTACAGCTCCCATGGAACTGCGCCTGGCCCTAGGATGGTTTGGAGAGCTTCCCTCGGGAGAAAACCAGCACTGCTCCACACCGAAGGCCAGAGACGTTCTCAACACCGAACCGGCATTAAAAGGGCTCCTCAGACCCTCCAGATAAACTCGTACAGGAAAAGTCTCATGAGTACTGCCGGAATCGGTATCCCCCGGGCTCTTATCCACGGCAGCCTCAATATCCCAGTCGGCCCAGTCTCTACCCAGCCTTGAGAGCATACTGTGTCTCAAAGAATTCAAACCTCTTAACAGTTCTTCATCGCTGAAAAATAGCTGAACGGCCTTCCCCTGTATTGAGTCCCCCCAGAAGTCATCCTGGGAAATCATTTCCGACAGTCCCTTGAGGTAGGTTGTATCAATTTCTTCACCGGAAAAAAGCTCGTTCTCAAAATCTCTGAGTAGGATAACAGTCTTCCGGCGGCGGGTTCCGTCCTTCAGGGATAAAAGTTTACGAAGGGTAATCAGGACGAAAGATCCAGTATCTCTCTGAATACCCCTTCGTTCAGATCCGGACGTTCAGCCCCCAGGATATCTACGGCCCATGTGGAGGCCTGCAGAACATCAGAGAATTCTGCCCCCAGCTCCCGAAGCCTGCCGGGAAGTTCCAGACGGCCGAACAGGGAACGAACTTCTTCGGCAGGACTGTCCGATGCATCTTCAGCTGATTCGGCGAGTAAACCCGCCAGTTCTTTAAATTTTGGGGAACCGGCATACAGGGGGGACTCAAGCACCCAGGCCAGAAGCACCGCCGCAACACCAGCCTTGGATGTTTCCGAAGCGGCTGATACAGCCCAGGAAAGTATCGTCCCCGGACCGAGGCCTGTTAAACCTGTGGAAAATGCTGCCAGTACCGCTGTTTCAGCTTCACGAATTCGATAATCAGGATCTACTGCTTTCTCTTTTACTTCTCTGAGTAATCCGGCTGCAGTTCTGATTGCGGACCGGGCCTGTATATCAGAGAAAAAGTCCGAACGAGGGGAAAGAAACGCTTCAACGGCTGAAAAAAGCAGCGAGGCCATAGACAGAGCCGAGACCCGCACCGG
>DEIH01000236.1:0-1257 GCA_002352375.1 Spirochaeta sp. UBA2779
AGAGGACGGCAGATACCCCTGGTAGATTTGAGTACCCCCTGGCAGCCGAAAACCGGTCCTGTTTTTGTAACATGGAAACTGCACCGTAGTGATACAGGTTTGGAAATGACGGATTATCCCGAGCCCTCAGTTCACGGTGCGGACGGTGTGGCTTATGCCGTTTCAGGTAATGAGGTGGAGCTGAACACCGGCCGTTACTACGATTTTACTTTTAATGTTTCGGGGTTTGAATCCCGGAGGGTAAGGGCGTGGCTGGAAAGCGGTATTTCTGATTACACAATCGAGGTATCCCTGCTTCCCGAACCTGCAGTGCTTTCCCTCTCTTCTGCACTGGTTTTTAAAAAGCCGAAACTCCAGGGGGAAGGTTATTATCGCTATGGCGGAAGTGAAGGCGGATTTCGCCGAACACCCTTTCTGGCAAAGGATTCTAAAGAGCTTGTATTGCTTCCCGGGGAGTACAGGTTGAGCTGCGGTTCCCGGGAGAAGTCGACTGAAATTGAATTAAATCTGGAACCTGGAGATGCCCTTTCATATAGATTGGAACGCTCAGAAGATAAAAAACTTGTATGGATTAAGGAAAATGAGGTATTTAGCAAATGAATGAATCACGTTCGTCCCTGTACTCACTGCTCACCGGCCTGGCCGGAGGAGCTGCAGCCTGGGCGGGAATCGAAATTATACTCCGCTTCACTCCGTTGTTCCCGGATTTAAGAACCCTGACTTTGAGTCTCGGTGCAGCCTCAGGACTGCTCCTCGGCGCCATTGTTCCGATGGCCGAGGGTTTAAGACAGCAGCAGAAGCAGAAATTGATAAGCGGTATTCTTATCGGCTCGGTGCTGGGCTTGGTTTTCGGAGCCTTGGGAATGGCTGCAGGCCAGCTTCTACTGACAGTGCTGGTTGATACTGCCTCGACGAATCTGTCCGCATGGGCCCGGATTCCCGGCTGGGTAATCCTGGGAACTGCCGTCGGGTCTGCTTCGGGGCTGCGTTCACGGTCGTTGCGGAGAACGGCAGCCGGGGCTTTGGGCGGCTTTATCGGCGGTTTGATCGGCGGTGTTGCAGCAGAGTATCTCAGCAGTATAACCACCGGTTATTACGGGAGGGCTGCGGGAATGCTTCTCTGGGGAATGGCCGTGGCTTATCTGGCGGACAGAATGGAAAGCCGGCGCGGCAGAGGTCGCCTGACAATTCTCAATGGAGAATTAAAGGGACGATCGTTCCCCGTAAATCAGAAAAAACTTAAAATATCCCATGCAC
>DEIH01000236.1:1338-2014 GCA_002352375.1 Spirochaeta sp. UBA2779
GAACTGCGTTACGATGATGTTATCAAAGTGGATGGTGTCACCATGATTTACGAGGCAAAGCGATGAGAAAAATCACCATGTTGTTCATATTTGCCGCCATTTTTTTCTCAGCCGGCACGGTTGGAGCCGATGAAATAACCTTGAGCGGAGTTGATTCCCGGATGACGGCTGTTACCGGTATTGTTAACCTCTACGCTATTGTAACGGATAATTCAGGGAGAATTGTTGATAGCCTGAAAGCCGAAGATTTTACTGTGATGGATGCCCCTGCCGGTGAGAATCCGGGAGACTTGGCAGAAACCCGGGAAATTGTTTCCTTTACCTCGTCCGGGGAGAGACGGGAGGGTATTACTTTTATGATGCTCATCGATGATTCGGGGAGCATGTACGGTAATCCAGGTGGTGACAGGGCTGCGCTGGCCCGGCGGGAAGCCCGGAATTTTCTGGACAGTCTGGGAAACTCCATGGATAAAGCGGGTCTGGCTCTGTTCGGTACCCGTTACCGGGTTCTGGCAGGTCCGAGAACCGATAGGGCCTCCCTCTATGAACGTCTGGGACTCTCTGCTCCTCCGGAACCTGAAGAAGCCTACACTGAACTTTTCGCATCGATGGTGGAAGCCTCGGATTCTTTGAGAAATGAGAAAGGCCGGCGCATCCTGATACTTTTTTCTGATGG
>DEIH01000236.1:2067-24070 GCA_002352375.1 Spirochaeta sp. UBA2779
GGACCCCGCCGGGATGAGGATCTGGCACACATTGCATTATCCACCGGAGGGCTGTTTTTTGATGTAAATGCCGAAGAGGAATTATCCGGGCTGTACAGCCTTATCAGGGAGAGGGTACAGGCTGAGTACCGTCTGGGATACAGCCCGGGGCTTACCGGGGCCCGGGAAACTTCTGTAATGGTGGAACTCTCCGGCGGTTCTTCCTCAGCGGTTCTCAATTATCCTTCGGGACTTGTATTCGGTGAGCCTTCGAGAGGGAATCAGGCCCTGCTTTCCCTGCTGGTTATTCCTTTTGTACTGCTGATTCTCTTTATCCTCTCCCGGTTATGGCGGAAAAAACCTGGAGAGCCGGCATCCCTTGAGAGGCTGCGACCGGTGGGAGGGGGTAACCTTACTGTCGCCCTGGAATCGGGGAAAACGCTGATTTCGCCAGGAATCGCAGGGGCTGCCACCACTATGACACCGGCGGGCAGTAAAACGGATGTACAAGGCGGAGGCACTCTGATTGTCGAGAAAGATAAAGACGGCCGGTGGAGTATCTCGTCGGATGAAGGTGTGGTTGTGAACAACCGGAAATCCGAGTCCACGGTTCTGGAAAACGGTGATGTTATCAAGGCTGGAGAGGAACTGATCGTTTTTGATAATGGAGAAAGCTGAATCCAACCCTTACCTCACCGAGGGTATTATCGCCTACATCGGCAATAAGCGGCGCCTTCTCCCCCTGATCGGTGATGCATTGAGGCAGGCCGCCGGGGAAAGTCTTGAAGGTTTGAATTTTACCGATCTTTTCAGTGGCAGTGGTGTTGTTTCCAGATATGCTCGAACTCTGGGGATGAGGGTAACGGCTAATGACTGGGAGCCCTACGCACGGGTGCTTTCCGAGGCCTGGCTGGAACCGGTACCTGAAGATGTAATCCGGATTTTTGGCAGTCCCGGTGGTTTAACTGAGGCGGTGGAGGCTCTGAACCACCTGCCGGTTCCGAATATGGACGAGGAGTATCTGGCCCGGTACTATGCCCCTTCATCCATGAACCCCGATGAGGCCGACTATCGCATTGAGCGGCTTTTTTACACAAGGGAGAATGCTCTGCGCCTGGATGCGGCCAGGAACATTCTGGAGAATAAAGCCTTCCGGGAATCTTTTGAAAAATCCACCGGAGAGCTATGGGCAGCAGCTGATGCCCGGCTTCGCCACAGCCTGCTTTTAGCTCCGATAATTTACGGTGCAGCAACCCGGGTGAACACATCAGGAGTATTTAAAGCTTTCCACAAGGGATTCGGAGGCCATGGGAAAGATGCGTTAAAACGCATCATCACTCCGATTGAGTTTACAGCCCCCCTTGTTCTTGATGCACCCGTCGGCCGGGTTTATTCTGAAGATGCCACTCTTCTGGCCGGCAGGGGAGCTATTTCCGGCAGCGACATCGTGTATCTGGACCCGCCTTACAATCAGCATCAGTACGGCAGTAACTACCATCTGCTGAACACTTTGGTCCGCTGGGACAAAATCCCCGAGCCTCTTGATATCGGTGAGGATGGACGTCTGCTCAGGAAGGCCGGGATTCGACGGGACTGGAAGGATACCAAATCTCCCTGGTGCTCCCGAAGTACCGCCGGGGGAGCATTTAACGAGCTGATGGACACCCTTGATGCGCCATTGCTGCTCCTGAGTTACAGCACCGACGGTATTATTCCTTTTGAGAAATTACGAAAGCGCTGCGAGGCTTACGGAAGGGTGCGTCTGGTGGCGAATCCCTATGTTACTTACCGGGGAGGGCGGCAGAGTAAGGGCCGTCAGGACCGTAATCTGGAATTTGTACTGATTGTGGAGAAGGGTAGGACAACCAGTTCCCGGGATAAAAAAGAAGTGGAACGGATTCTACTGAACCGTCGTCTTCAACTTTTGTTGAATGACCTCTTTCGCCCGGACTTTCTGAGAATCCATGGAAAAGTGAACGGGAACTTCTGGGAGCCTGAACTTCCCTCTGCCCATATCAGTATTCCCACTCGATATCTGGTAAAAATTACCCGGACTCCGGATATTTCTTCCCTCTGTGATGAAGATTTACAGACCCTTATCCGACTTCTGGAAACCTGCCGCTGTGAAAATCGGGATGAAGAGCTGGAAGTTCTCAAAGCCGCCTGGAATCAGCATCCTGGAGATTCTGCCGATCTTATCAAATCAATCCCCAGGATATTGAAAAAAATGGCCCACAGAAAATACAGGGATGAGTTTGAAAAGCATATGGAAGATATCAGGGAAATAGGAAAAGGGAAGCCGGCCGATTATGCCTTGATAGCCGCTGAGCTGGAGAGTATTGAAAATCAGGCCCGACTACGGCTTCGGGATTGATACCTTCAGGTGACCCGGTTATGATGGCGCCACGAAATTAAAAAAGGGGGTCGAGATGGGCCAGCGGGGCGAACTATACAGTACGAGGATTTTCCTCGATGACGGTCAGAAAACTTTCTTCTTCAATGTAAAAGAGAATAGATATCACGATTATTACCTGAATATTGTCGAGAGCCGGAAAGGTGAAAGGGGTTTTAAACGCTCTTCTCTGGTTGTTTTTGCTATTGATATAGATAAGTTTCTGGAAGTACTCAATAAAACAATGGACGCCATCCGTCGCCGGAAAGGCAGTCCTGAAAATACCCTCACCGTGGGCGGTGGACGGCGGGAATACATTTTACGCCTTCCTCCCCGGGGAAAACCCGGATTACAACTCACTGAAAAACGGGAGGATGCTACAGGTTTCCGCCGGGAATCGCTGATTGTACCCGTTGATTCCTTCGATCTTTTCTCAGAAGGACTCTCAAAAGCCGTTTCGGCGATGAAAAATGCCTGAAAACCTGTATAATAATTTACATGGGCTCACTGGGCATTGCCATCGATGGTGACAGATACGTTCGTATTGACTCTTCAATAGGGGATTTTCCCCGGACTGTAAAGTTACGTACTCTCAGTTCTTCCCAGGAAATGGCGAAGCTGGATTTCTGTGTCTTTCGAAAGCATGGCCCTATTATCCGTAAAACAGTCCTTGTTGAAGGCCTCTCCGGACACGGTGATAATCCTTCTGAATTGAAACTGAGTGTTCAAAGAACCGCGTACGTCCTCTGGCATATCGATGTCAGGAAACCTGACGGCAGCCTGGAGCATCTCCGTGTAAGAACCGGAATCGGGCTCTGGCCTTTAACAGTTTCGGCCGTACTTCTGATTGTTTTTGCACTCTGGCTGCTGATACCGATGATGCCACGGATAAGTGGATCGGGCTTTTTCTCCGGGAATAAATCGCCGACTGTTGAGACGACTGCTTCTTCTGCAGAAATGAAGGCAGTTTCAGTCGAGGCTGCTGCAACGGTTATTGCCGTTCCCGAAGTAACAGATGAAACCCTAAGTGCTGCAATATCGACTCTCCCGGTACTCCCTGAGCTAACCACAGTTTATTTCCAACCGGAAAGTTCCGCTCTATCCGGGGGGGCCAGGGTAGAACTTGAGAACCTGACTGGAATGATTCCTGAAGATATCAGTCTGGTGGTTGGTGGACACTGTGCCAATTATGGAACAGAAAAGGGACGAAGTGTTCTTTCTCTCAATCGAGCTCGGGCTGTTGCTCTCTTTCTCTCAGAAAGAATTCCAGACTCCGTACAGCTTCAAATCCGTTCTTATGGCAGTTCCCGGCCAATAAGTGATAATCCTGAAACCCAGGATAAGAACCGTCGGGTGGAGATTTTATCGGATGGTAGTGCTGAATGACCCTTCCAACAGTGCATGACGAGTTGTCTCCTGTCGGGAGCCTTGGGTATAATGAGACTCATGGGGGGGAAATTGTTTCTAAAACGTATTGAAATTCTCGGCTTCAAATCCTTTGCCGACCGCACGGTAATAGAGTTCAACGAAGGTATCTCCGCATTACTGGGGCCAAACGGCTGCGGTAAAAGCAATATCGTCGATGCCATCAAATGGGTACTCGGTGAGCAGTCTGTCCGTAACATGCGGGCTGAACGCATGGACGATGTAATTTTCAGTGGTACCGAAAGCCGTAAAGCTCTGAGTGTTGCCGAGGTAACACTGGTAATAGCAAACGATCAGGGAATACTTGAGATTGAACGTCCCGAAATTGCCATAAAACGCCGGATATTCCGGGAGGGTGACAGCGAGTATTTCCTCAATGGTGCCCCGGTGCGGCTCAAGGAAATCCGGGAGCTTTTTTTTGATACAGGGATCGGAAAATCCGCTTATTCGGTGATGGAGCAGGGGCGAATAGACCAGGTTCTCTCCAATAAACCCGAGGAGCGCCGCTACATTTTTGAAGAAGCTGCGGGTATTACAAAGTACCGGATGCGGGGCGGGGAAGCCGAACGTAAACTTGTTAAAACCGAAGAAAATATGGTTCAGGTGGAGAACATTCTCCATGAGGTTCATCGGAATTACGAATCACTGAAAAAGCAGACCGATAAAACCCTGGAATACCGTAAATTAAAAGAGTCGGTGTTTTCACTGGACAGAGATTTGAAACTGCTGCAGTGGCGGGATCTGGTTAAGTCCGGGGAGAAAAAGTCCCTCCGGCTCCAATCACGGGAAGAAAAACACCGCCAGGTTGTTGAAAAAATCAATGAAATAAAAACCACACTGGCCTCGGAGCTTGATTCTGTGAATGAAATGGAATCCCGGCTTATTGAGAGTCAGAAACAGCTCTACGGGATGGACCTGGAAAAAGAAAATCAGGAAGATCAGGTAAAAAATATACGGGAACGCCGGAATGAGTCTGAAGAAACCTGTAAATCTGCCCGAACCCGGGAGAAGAATGCCATCGTATCTCTTGGATCACTTAACAAGCTGAAGAAGAACCGGGAAACAGATCTGGTTGCGTTTAAAGACAGAATCAAGGAGATCGAAGGCAATATTTCCTCCCTGGGAAAAACCATCTCCGCCGCCGAAGAGCGGGTTAAAGGGAATGCCGATGAAACACTCCGGACAAGCAAGAGTCTCAGCGGGGAAGAGCAGACCCGTGAGGCTCTTGGAGACGATCTGCGCAGCCTTACCGATGATATTGTCAGAGAACTCGACAGGGGATTGAAAGATTCCGGTTACGACCGTAGCGCCCGGAGGCTGCTGGAACAGTCCATACTTGATTCTCTGGGTGAAATGCGCATCCGTAGTGAGGGCCGGGCCAGACTGCTTTCAGACCAGAAAAACCTCAGTGACGGAAACAAGACCCCTGAACTTCTTTCCAGCGCATCTGATGATTTTCTCAATCTCAGCAAATCTCTGGTCGAAGTTTCAGGTTTGTTCACAGAATACAGGGATTCGGAAGCCGATTTTCTCGAAGAATTCCTGGCCCCCGAAGGGATTATTACCAGAAAACGGGATCTGGATGAAAAAATAACCGCTTCTGCTGAGAAAACACGGAAGTTGAAAGAACATCTGGGTTCTTTAGACGACGAGAAAACAGCATTAACACTTCAGATAACTGAGTCCCGGGAGAGCCTTGAAGAGCTCAGGGTTGCACAGGCGAGAACTACCACCCAGTCAGCCGCCGCCGAGGACTCACTGGCTTCTCTGGCCCGTGAGGCTGAATCCGAAGAAACCAGACTGGATGAAATCCGTCAGCAGCTGGCAGGGGAAGAGGCCAGGATCCGCAGTCTTGATGAACAGGTAGCCGCCATACTCTTAAAACGTGAGGAGCTGGAAAAAACTCAGGATAAGCTTCGTAAGGATATGGCCGGACTGGAGAGCGGAATCAGCTCGGAGAACGAGAAGATGACCGGTCGGGAAAGTAATCTGAAAAAATTTACCGAGCAGCGGGGAGCTCTTGAAATCGAAAAAGAAAGAATACGTCTGGAAATGGAGCATCTTGAAAATGAAATCAAGCTGCTCCTGGAAGATTTCCGTGACAGAAATTCCCGGGATTTAAACGATTATCTGGATTTGAGAGAATCCATCAGACTTTCCCCGAAACAGATACGGGAAAAGCTCAGCAGCAGAAGGAGTGAACTTAAAGGTCTGGGCCAGGTAAATCTTATGGCTCCAGAAGAGTTCAAGGAAGTTGCTGAACGCCATGATTTCTTAAGTAATCAGCTGGAAGATCTCAAAAAAGCACGGGAGCACCTCTCTCTGGTTACCGAGGAAATCCGTAAGGAATCCGCCAGCCTCTTCCTCAAAACCTTCAAGGAAATCCGTGAACACTTTCATGATATGTTCCGGAGACTCTTCGGCGGCGGCCGGGCAGAAATACGACTTGTTAACCCCGACGACCCTTTAAACTCAGGTTTGGAAATCTACGCTCAGCCCCCGGGGAAAAAACTGGAAAATATTTCTCTGCTCTCCGGCGGCGAGAAATCTCTTTGCGGTGTGGCCCTGATGTTTGCCACCTTTCAGGTGAAACCCTCTCCCTTCTGTATACTTGATGAGATTGATGCCGCTCTGGATGAGGCCAATATTCAGCGCTTTGTTAATCTTCTGGCCGAGTTCGGTGCTAAAAGCCAGTTTGTCGTAATAACTCACAATAAAAAGACCGTATCTGGTGCGAAAACCCTTCTCGGGGTAACAATGCAGGAATCGGGGGTTTCCCGACTTATCACCATGAGACTGGACGAACAGGAACAAGGTAATGAAGAACCCTTTAAAGCTGATTGATAAAAAAATACTTGCCATACTCCTTGGAGCGGTATTCCTGATTACTCTCATCTCTGTTATAGCCATAGTACTGATTGTCTCCAAGGAAAACCAAGACACATTAGAAACTCTGAAGGACCGTCAAAGACGGGAAGAGCAGGCTTTAACAGGGACTTTCAGTTTCGGCCTTGAAGATTATTATCTTGATATACGAAATCCGGATGTGGGTGTGGTATATCCGGTGAGACTGCAGGAAAGTCACTGGAGTATTGAGGAAGTGAATAAATACTGGATTAACCCCTCTCAGGCCGGTATAGCCACTTTAAGTGAAGATAACGATAAAAAGATATTCCAGTCCCTGGGTGTTCCCTATAACGCCGGACATGAGTAATGAAATCCTTTTTTTTCAGCATAACCTTTTGTGTTGCCCTTCTCTTCTTCTTTTCCTGCGCCGGTACTCCCCCTGTGGAGGATGCAGTCCCGGCTCCGGCCCCGGCAGCTGAATCTGAACTTGAGCCAGGCCATACAGAATCGCCTGAAATACCTGCAGATACAGAAAGTCTTCATGTTGTTGAAGCCTCAGCGTCCTCAGAGATACCTGTTATACCAGAAGCTTTCCCGGAGCTGGAAACCGCTGAACCTTCAACTGAAGTTTCAGCTGGAGTGGAGGAACCTTCTGTTCCGTTGAAAAGAGCAGGTGACAGTAAGTTGAAAAAGAGAATTGAAAAGCCACAGGAGCCAGATAAAATCGTATTTGACAAGCTTCTGGAACCCGCTAAAATCGTAAATGAAAGCGAAGTGGAGCCGGCAGATGAGACGGCGGAGGATTTGGTAGATAAACCGGAAATCAGGGAAAATACAGCTCTATCCGCTTCGATACCTGTTCATGCCAACCCGCTGCTAGTTGAAGACCGGCCTTATCAGGCCGACGAGGAGATGGTTACTCCAGTTCCTGAGGCAGCTGCAGCCCCCGTAATCCCTGCAGTCCCTGCAGAGGAAGCGGTCAGCAGTCCATCTTCGGCTGTGCCCACTGAAACAGTTGAAACTGCTGTTCCCGAATTATTAGAAGATCCGGTTGTCTCGGCGGCATCTCCTTCCCGGCTGTTGGAAAGTCCAGGTGAATTTACCATTACTTTGGAGGGGCTTGGGTGGATTTTTCGATCGGACCGCTCAACACCTGGTTCCTGGCATTTTCTGGAACGGGATCTGAAGGGTAACTCCACCAACTTCCGGTTTTTATTCACCGAATCAGGTGACTGGAATCTGGTTTTTGAGCGACAGGATTTGTCCAGCGGCGGAAGCGAAGAGGCTTTTCGCAACGTTATAGTCGGTGAAGATGACGGGCTGCCGCATATCGATAATGGTCCTCTTCCCGAGAGTTATGATAATTCCATTCCGGGAATGCTGCCGGGAGATTCGGAATCAAGAAACCTGGCAGCCCGGGATGCTGCAGAAAGTGGGAAATTTGATGATGCTATGAAATTCTGGGAGATTGATGCGTCCCGGGATGATGAGGATGGCAGAAGAGCCCGGGCTGCACTTGTGGAAAGTGCCGTTCAGTCAGATTCCATTAATCCGCTGCTCACCTGGCTTCCCCGATACATGAATGAGAATCCTGAAAGTTCAGTTCTCGCAGATGCATTGGATATTTTTGAAGCTCAGGCGGGGTACGATGAGCAGAGCAGGATAATACTTGAGAAACTGGCAGTTTCGGATAAGGATAACAGGCAGGCTGAGTGGCTCTACCGATTGGCCTTGTATCTGGAAAAGCCCGGGGATAACAGGAATCTGGATCGTTCAGCGGCCTTATATCAGGAAGTCATCAACAGCTGGCCGTTGAGTAAATGGCGGGACAGGTCGGAAGAGCGTCTGCTCTGGCTGCAGCGTCACTATTTCCGTGTCAGATAAGCTTTTGTTACCCTTTACTCCCGTTGACTTATTCGCCCCGGGAACTGTATAAAGTGTGAACGCCCGGAAGAGGGGGCGGCAGCTATGCTTGAAAAACTGACAGAAACATTTTCCGGAATTGCCCGGCGTATGTCGGGAAACTCCCGAATCAGTGAAAATAATATCAGAGAAGCTGTAGAAGAGATTAAAACAGCTCTTCTGGAAGCCGATGTGAACCTTAGGGTTGTCCGGCGTCTGGTTAACCGAACTACTGAAGAAGCTCTGGGTGAAAGGGTTCTTAAGTCAGTTAATCCTGGTCAGCAGTTCATTAAAATTGTTCACGATAAAATTGTCGCCCTTTTGGGAGACGGAGCTGCCGAACTGGAACTTAAAGGCCCGGATACCGTTTCGGTTATCCTTATGGCCGGCCTTCAGGGTTCTGGTAAAACCACCACTGCGGCAAAACTGGCACTAAGACTCAAAGGTGAAGGCCGCAGGGTACTTCTTGCCGCCGCCGACCTGACAAGACCGGCCGCTGCCGATCAGCTATCTGTTCTCGCCGAACAGGTTGGTGTCGCCATATACCGGGAAGACGGCAGCAAACCGGAAAAAGTAGCGAAGAATGCCTATAAAAAGGCTAAAAAAGAACAGTACAACGTTCTTATTGTCGATACAGCCGGCCGTATGCAGGTGGACGACGAATTGATGAAGGAAATCCGTCGGGTTAAAGACGGTGTGAATCCTGATGAGGTTCTGCTGGTTGCCGATGCGATGACCGGACAGAATGCTGTTGAAATAGCAAAGAGTTTTGACGAAACCCTGAATATTACCGGTATTGTTTTAAGCAAGTTTGACTCTGATGCCAGGGGTGGTGCGGCCTTATCTTTTAAAAGTATTATCGGGAAACCGGTAAAATTCATCGGTGTCGGTGAGAAAATTGAGAATCTTGAACCTTTTTATCCTGAACGTATCGCCTCCCGTATTCTCGGAATGGGAGATGTTGTTTCCCTTGTTGAAAAAGTTCAGGAAACCATCGAAACTGATGAAGCGGAAAAACTTCAGGAAAAGATGGCCAAATCCACCTTTACCCTTGAAGACTATCTGGATCAGTTTGCCAGAATGAGAAAGATGGGCAGTATGCAGTCTCTCCTTGAAATGATACCGGGAATGGCTGGTCAGATCGACGAATCCAAGCTTGATGAGAAGCAATGGAAGAGAGAAGAGGCTATTATACTCTCCATGACCTTGGAAGAAAGACGGAATCACCGTATAATCGGCCCGCCCCGGAGAAAACGAATTGCAAGGGGCAGTGGTACCAGTGTTTCAGCGGTGAACAGATTGTTGAAGAATTTTGACAAGTCCAGAACCATGATGCGGAAGATGGCCAAGAATAAGAAAATGCAGCAGCAGCTCATGGGCGGCATGGCCGACCCAAAAATATAGAAGCAGAAATACCCGGAGACTGTTGAATCAGTCTCCTTTAAGGAGTTGAATTCATGAGCGTAAAGATCAGACTGAAGAGGATGGGCACAAAAAAACGTCCTTATTACCGTATTGTCGTTATGGACTCCCGGGCACCCCGGGATGGACGTGCTATTGAAGAGGTGGGGCTCTATCACCCCATTGAAGCTGAAGGCAAACAGGTTTCTCTCAAAGAGGACAAGGTGAAGGAATGGCTCGGCAAAGGTGCCCGCCCTACCATTACCGTAAAACGTCTGTTGAATAAGAACAACATCACCATCAAGTAGGCTGGATATGGAAAAAGATCTGGTTGAATTCATTGCTCGATCTCTTGTCGATGAACCGAAACAGGTTGAAGTGGCAATGATTGAGGGTGAAAAATCGACAATTCTGGAGCTTAAAGTTGCAGAGGATGATATCGGAAAAGTAATCGGCAAGCACGGTCGAATTGCAAAAGCGGTCCGTACCATCCTCAGTGCCGCTTCCAGTAAGTCGGGTAAGCGCTTTGTTCTGGAAATTCTTGACTGACCTGCAGGTTACCAATGGATTTAATCGCTATCGGTACAGTTCGAACCGCCTGGGGTGTTAATGGCTGGCTGAAGCTGAAAAGCTTTTCCGGGGAGTGGGATCACTATTCCACACTGGAAAATGTTACCCTCAGAAACCGGCACAACCTTAGAGATAAAACTTATCAGGTGGAAGGGTTCCGGATGCTTCAGAGCGGTGGTTTAATCAAGTTGGCGGGAATTGATAACCCGGAAGAAGGCAAACTTTTAGCAGGTAGCGAACTGTTGGTTCCCAGGGAGCTGGGAGCGGCCTTGAAAGAGAACGAATGGTATCTGAGCGATCTGGTGGGATTGGCACTGGTTAATCCTGAAGGGTCGGTACTCGGTGAAATCACCGGTATCGTTGAATCCGCTGATGATTTACTGGAAATAAGGAAGACGGATGGGAAAAACATTCTCATTCCCTTTCGTTCCGGTTTTGTCGATGAGCCTGATATCGGAAAAGGTGTACTTGTCCTGACGGCTCTCTGGCTGATGGACAAGACGTGAAGTTTACGGTTTTAAGCCTGTTCCCCGGTATACTCAGGGGGTTTTTTGATGACTCCATTATGTCTAAAGCTGTCAGGCGCGGACTTGTGGATTACGAACTTGTCAACATACGTGATTATGCGTATGATAGGCACCGCGTTTGCGATGACTCCCCTTATGGGGGAGGTGCAGGTATGGTTCTCAAACCGGAACCACTGTCCCGTGCTCTGGATGCTGTAGGCGCAGCGGGTAAAAGAGTGGTTTTTCCTACCCCCTCGGGACGTCCTTTTACACAGGATGTTGCCAGGGACCTCTCCGGTGAGGAAGAACTGATTTTTATCTGCGGACGTTATGAAGGAATCGATCAGCGGGTTATCAACCTGTACGTCGACGACGAGATATCCATTGGTGACTATGTTATCTCTTCCGGAGAGATATCAACACTGGTTATGGTGGATGCGATATACCGTCTGCTGGACGGCGTGATTACGAGGGAATCCCTGGAAGAGGAGAGTTTTACTCAGCCTCTGCTTGAATATCCTCATTTTACACGTCCGGAAGACTTTAGAGGACTTCGGGTTCCGGAGATCCTGCTTGGAGGTCATCATGCAAATATTGAGGCGTGGCGTCTGAGACAAAGGGTGGAAAAAACCCTGAAAAACCGCCCCGATCTGCTAGAAGCCGACGGGGTAAGTGAAGAGATACGACGAATCAGCGATGAGCTGCGAGGGACGTCGGAAGGATAATTATATGGATGTGATTAAAGCCATTGAGACCGAGCAGATTAAAGACGGTGCAGAAAACTTTCGCATTGGGGACACCGTTAAAGTACATTACCGGATTGTTGAAGGTAAGACTGAGCGTGTTCAGGTATATGAAGGTTTGGTGATTGCCGCCAACAACAGTGGTATCAGCCGGACCGTTACTGTAAGGAAGATTTCCTACGGTGTCGGTGTTGAGCGTATTTTCCCAGTTAATTCTCCCCGTGTAGAAAAATTTGAAGTTATCAGGCATGGTAAAGTTCGCCGGGCCAAGCTTTATTACATGCGTAACCGCATCGGTAAGAAAGCTACCAAAGTTAAAGAGCTCATCAGAAGCAAAAAACAGAAAGCTGCCGGCTAATCCTTTCAGGGGGAATATGCCAGTTCCTGTTAGTGAAAATTTTCATCTCATCAATATAAACACCGGGGACAGGTTTCGCCCCGGTGATGTTGTTTCTGCCAGGATTAAGGCCGTTCTTCCTAACGGCCGTTTCCGTCTTCACTGTAATGGCCGGATACTCACGGCTAAAAGTTCTCTTTCTTTTCGAACAGGCGAATTGATTCGCGGTAGAGTTGAGCAGACCGACAGAGGCATATTCCTGCATCTTCTCGCCGGTGATTCAAAAGGAATTCGGGACTCTTCTTCTTTAGAAATGCCAAAAACAATGCTCTTTGCTGCTCTTCTGAGGGCCGGGTTGCCCTTTTCAGGGGATGCTGAAACCCAGCGGAGAGTTGCTCTGTTGAACCGAACCAGAGGCTCTCAGCGGCGTGTGGCGCGACTTTATGCAGAGTTACTGGCAAAGGGCAGCGATCCTGGGGCCGCATTTTTAGAGACTGTCGACAGAATGCTTTCAGACGGCGGTGATGGACGGGGATCCAAGCGCTGGCCGTCATCTCCAGGCAGTGAAGAGCTGCAGGGCGAATTCTGCGGTGATTCTGCTGAAGATTCTGAGATGGTCGATAAATCTGATACACTTTTAACTCTTATCAGCAATGTTCCAGGGAAAAATGATACATGGATGTTCAAACGTCTCATACGGCAGCTTGGAGAGGGGAAACTTCGTATTGTGTGGAAAATCCGCCATGGAATGAACCCGGCACTGGCGTTAACAGTTTATGATGGAGAAAGAACATTTGAGTTTCTATTGGAAGGGCTCGAACAAACCCGGATGGCGGTTTATGCTGGTGGCGAAGTGGATATCGATGAAAAAAGATGGAATGTATTTCGTGAAACCCTGGCTTTGATGAATGTCAATGTTGATGATACACTTTTACCTATCAGCAGGAGTGATGGATTCACACCCGGATCCGACAAAGTGCTGCAGGATCTGGAGGGTAGGGTATGAAGGAGCTGAAGGCTGCTGCTTTAAAGTATGAAATGGGTGATTATTCACCGAAGGTGCTCGCCCGGGGAACCGGGATATCAGCAGAGATACTGAAGAGGATAGCCGGAACAAACGATATCCCCATCGTTGAGTCTCCCATTCTTGCCGATTCTCTTTCTCGGTTGAACCCTTTTGATTATGTTCCTGAAAAGTATTGGATAGCCATTGCTGAAATCCTGAAGTTTGTTTATGAAACTAGAGGAAACGATGAATTACATTAAAGTTGATGATTTGAAGGCCGGACAGACTTTTACCCATCCGGTCTATATTGAGGATGATACAATTTTCATTCCCGCTGGTGTTCCTGTAAGGGATAAAGATCTGGAACGCCTGAGTTCATGGCGTGTGGAACAGGTGGAAACTGAAGGTGTTGCCAGGGATATGGACGAGTTTGACGGAGCTCCGGAGAACATGTGGGGTTTGCCTGCCGATGAAGAACTCTTCTCCTTTTACAACAAAATAATTGACAAGGTTGATGATATACTCAACCGCATCCGGAATCTGGATAGAGTTACTGAAAAAGAGATTGAAGAAATCGTCTCATCCCTGATTGAAAAAGTTGAGGAAAAGAAGGTTGATGCTATCCGTTTGGTCCTGACTAACAGCTCAAACTCCAAGAATCTTGCTAAAAGCGCCGTAAATAACGGTCTTTTGGCCATTACCGTCGGGATTTCTCTTAACCGGCCGAGGCATAAGCTCTTTCAGCTCTGCAGCGGTGCGCTGCTCCACGATGTGGGTATGCAGCGTGTACCTCAGGATATTATTTCTTTGGGCAGAGAGTTGGATGCACAGGAACTGAAAACTCTGAAAACGCACCCGGTTTACTCTTATCGGATTATCAACAGGGAGCTTCAGCTTTCAGAAGAAATTGCCCAGATAGCCCTGCAGCATCATGAACGCTGGGATGGCAACGGCTATCCCCAGGGACTCAAAGGAACTGAAATACTCTTTGAAGCCCGGATCGTTTCTGTAGCTGATGCTTTCGAAGCAATGGTTTCAGAACGTCCGTGGCGAAATTCCATGATCGGTTATGAGGCGATGAAATCCATACTCAGTGATAATCAGCGGAGATTTGACCCGGAAATTGTTACAATATTTATCAGAGCAATGGGATTGTATCCTGTCGGGAGCCTTGTTCTCCTTTCCGACGGCAGTATAGGCCGGGTTGTCAGTTCCAGCGAAGATGCGCCGCTGAGACCGGAGATTATTATACTTATCAACAGTGCCGGCAGGGAGTTTAAAGGTGATACAGGTCCGTCAATAGACCTTCTGAATAATAAGAATCTCTTTATTGCAAGGGCTCTTGATATAAAAAGCCTCATAGAAAAGACAATGTCAAAAAGTGACAAGCGCTAAGAAGGGGCTGGAAGGAGAAAATAAAGCTGTTCGCTATCTGGAAGACAGCGGATATGAAATTTTAGAAAGACGATTCAGGTCTGGGCCCGGAGAGGTCGATATTATAGTCAGAAAGAAAAATGTTGTTGTCTTTGTTGAGGTGAAAACCTGGGATGTACTGGGAGTGGAGAGCCTGGAGCATTCTGTCGATTCACGGAAACGTGGAAAGATTAAGAGAACTGCATCACTTTTTCTGATTCGTCATCCAGAACTCGGCGGTTGCCGTATACGTTTCGATTTGATTTTTTTGTCACGGAGGATGGAGAAGTTGGATCATTGGGAACATGCGTTTTAGGGAGAAGGAGCTCCAATGGTACGCATCGCCAAGCAAACCGACCCCGTAAAGCTGGAGGAGCTGAGAGTTAAAATTAACGATCAGAGTTATCTCCGGGTTGCGATAGATCTGATTGCCATTAAACTGTCAGATGAAATAGTTAATCGCAATGGGAATAAAAATGAGTACAAAACCTAAGAACAGGGATCGTCGAGGGCGCCGTAAAGGCGGACCCCGGCGATCTGATTCACCTCGGCGTCCTGATCGGCCGAAACCGCCATGCAGTATTTGCGGTGAACCGATTCAGGACATTACTTCTGCCCTGTCCAGGCCTATAGACGGTACACCGGTTCATTTTGACTGTGCACTGAAATCAGTGACTGATAAAATGAATCCCGGGGAAGGGGAGAAGGTTATTTATCTCGGAAAAGGAAGCTTTGCTGTTGTGGAGCAAGAGGCCTATCAGAAAAGATCGTTAAAGATTTCCCGCCGTATTGACTGGGAGAATTTGGAAGAAAAATCTGAATGGCGCAGGGAATTAAGGACTGACTTGAAATAAGTTATCCAGAATGAAATAAAAAAGCCGCCGATAGGCGGCTTTTTTGCTCTCTTTAACTTCTACATGCCTTGAAGATCGCGAAGTAATTTGAACGCTCTATCTCTGACAACCCTGTTATATCCCTGACGGGAATCGGCAATTTTTGCAATTTCTTCAAATACCATGGGGTCGCTGATGCCTCCCTCCCGGTTGGCTACATTTTCCACTGACTGAAGAAAAGTATAGGCAAAGTTGTTATCTTTATTTACAGCCGTCTGTCGGTATATGGCAGCGGCCATAGAACGATTTCTGGATTGTTTATCTTCCACCGCGATGTTGGATATAGCCAGGATGGCTTCAGACATTACCATGGGTTCAGGATCGGTCAGCAGCATGGAATTAAGCTCTCTTGCCGCCTCTTCTGTGCCAAGCTTCCCGAGTATACGGGCCGCTTCCCGCCTGACATCAGGAAAGTCGTTCAGGACATGTCCCTGCTCTCTGACAACATTGGTAGTCCCCTCTCCACCGAGGTCTCCGAGTAATGCAGCTATTTCAGGGTTATCAGCTGCTGAACCGTCTTCAACCATCTGTGATATATCGGATAGAGCTATCATTTTCATATCTCTATCAGGAGATTCGGCTTCAGCTTTGATTATCTGCGTTTTGATGGCACTTTGAAGGTACAGTTCTTCAATCGTCTGCTCATTTTCCTGGGCCATTAAAGGCATGCTCAGAAAAAATAATGCTGATAAGATGCTGATTGTTCTGATTTTCATATGGAGCTCCCTTTCTATTTCTAACTTTTATCTATTCTATTGTATCGGCGTGAAATGTCTATAACCACAGGTTCAATCCCATACGGTGATTTTCCAATTAGTATCATTTTTTTCCAATTGGTAGAGTTTCGCTCTCGTTCCTTCGAAAGATGAATAGGCAACTACCTTTGTTTCCCCGACAAAGACAATTTCACCAAGTACAGCCCGGGAACGGCTGGGTACAACCACCCAATCAAAATAATCCCTGAGGTTTTTCAATACAATTCCATTATCTTTCAGCTGGGGGTATTCGTTTATTACATCGAGAACTTCTTGAGAATTATACTTTCTGATATAACCGGTGGAGAGATAATTCAGCCAGCGATCGTACTGTTTTTTTGATATAACCTGGTTCAGTTCCTTGATAAGGGATTCAATCTCATCAAAAGTCTGCTGGTACAATTCCTCTGAAACCTGGTAACTATCCTCTTCTGATGCAGCCTCGGGTTCAGGCTCAGGGGCAGCTTCGGCTTCAGTTTCAGTATCTTCCTGGACTGCTAATGTAACAGGTTCCTGTACAATAGGTTCTGCCTGAACAGGTTCAACAGGCTTTTCTGACACACAGGAATAAAAAAATAGTCCTGCAAAAAGAAGGATAGAGAGTATTATTTTCATACACAGCAATTGTATGATGGTGTCTGACAATGAGTCAAACGTAAAAACATCGTATTAAACGGAGATAGTAGTTAATTTATGGTAAAAGCAGTGTTCCCCGGTTCTTTTGATCCCCCGACTTATGGACATCTGAATATCATCACTCGCGGAGCGGTGTTGTTCGATTCACTGGATATCGTTATTGCTGTCAACTCCCAGAAAAAACCTTTGCTCAAAGCTGATATAATAAAGGCTCTTTTTGAGGAACAGCTTCAAGCGATGAATCTGAATGATGTTAGAGTCGTGATTTATGATGGCCTTATTGTGGATTATTGCCGGACAGTAGGTGCGGCTGTACTTCTCAGGGGGGTTAGATCTTCTGCTGATTTCAACTATGAGTTTGAATTATCAATTTTAAATAAACAACTTGATGAAAAAATTGAAACAGTGTTGATACCCACTGAACCCAGATATTTTGTTCTCAGATCCAGTACAATCAAGGAATTGTTGAATTTGGGTGGAGATATTTCAGCTATGGTCCCCCCGGCAGTGGAAACTGCCTTGATAAAACAACGGGAAAGGCAAACTTGATGTTATTGACAGTTCTTTAGTACTTGACGGAAATCGGGGGTCAATATAATATGACCACCGCAAAATGATATCAGTGAGGAAATAAATGGCGGTACCCAAATATCGAACATCTAAGGCCAGAAGCCGCCGGCGGCGCTCTATTAATATGAGAATCGCCGTCCCAAGCCTTATCACATGTTCCAACTGCGGAAATAAAGTATTGCGACACCGAGTGTGTCCCAAATGCGGTTTTTACAAAGGTAACCAGATTATCGAACCCGAAGATATGGGTTGATTAAGTCTAAGGAGTATTAAATGAGCACCGATCTATTCGACAAACTTAAGGATCTCATCGCTGATAAGCTTGAGGTTGAAAAAGACAAGATTGCCCTGGAATCAAGGTTCCGTGAAGATCTTGGAGCAGACAGTCTCGACACTTACGAACTGCTTTACGCCATCGATTCTGAACTTGGCGTTTCTGTTCCTGATGAGAAAGCCACCGAATTCGAGAAAGTTTCAGATGCCCTGAATTTCATTGAGGAGCAGCTGAAAGACAAGGAATAGTGAGAATTCCTTCTAGTGTTCTCCAGGTTCCTCCTCTGAGAACACCTTCTGTGAGTATCTCGCGACGGAAAGAATTATTACATTTCCAGAAGAACGCTGGATTGAGGTTCAGAAGGTTAGACCTTCTGGACCTCGCTTTTTGTCACAGGTCTTATGTAAATGAAACCTATGAAGAAATCGATAATAACGAGAGACTCGAGTTTCTTGGAGATTCCGTTCTCGGAATAGTTGTTGCTGACTACCTCTTCAGATTACTTCCCGACCGACCGGAAGGCGATCTTGCTAAGGTTAAATCTCATGTTGTCAGTGAAGACGCTTTAGCTGAAATTGCCTTGAATCTTGGTATAGATTCCATTGTTCATGTAGGTAAAGGTGAAGAACTCTCAGGTGGACGGACAAAAAAAGCTTTACTCTCCGATTCAATGGAAGCTCTTATCGGTGCCTGGTATCTGGATACAGGTTATGAAAAAGCAGCCCGTTTTATTCTTTATTACCTCAAAGATCCAATAAACAGGGTTTTGGCCAATAAACATCGTAAAGATTACAAAACTCTTCTCCAGGAAATAGTTCAAAAACGATTCCACAGCTATCCCAAGTATGTTCTGGATCGAAAAACCGGTCCGGATCATCAGCGGACATTCTGGATGAACGTTGTTGTTGATGAAAATGTATTCGGTCCGGGGGAGGGTGCCAACAAGAAGTCTGCAGAACAGGAAGCAGCTAAATTGGCCTATGATTTTCTGGAGTTAAATCAGTCGTAATTTTTATACCAGATGGCAGCCATATCAAGCAGGCGGTTATGTTCATTGCATTCCGGATCTTCAATTACACAATCTAGCAAATATTCCAGAATATTTCCCAGAACAGGTCCGGGTTTCAGACCGAGAAAAGCGATGATGTCTTTTCCATTCACCTTCAGACTACCGATACTCAGAGCGAATTCTGCTTCAAGAGTCCCTTTTACCCGGCCCATAAGTTCCTTAAGATTATCTGTCGATATAGCTTTATCCGAGGAAATTGCAGCGGTATCAGCCATTCGAAGTGCAATAAGATCGTCAATGATATCCAGACCAACATCCGCCATGAATCTACGTACAGCAGCATCAGTCCATTCTTCTGTATAATGAAACTTATGATGCCGAACCAGGCTTGTTATACGGTTCCTGTCTGCATTTGAGGCCTTGTAGCGATAGAGAATTCTTTCTGTTATTTCAGCACCGATTACTTCATGACGATAAAATGTTACCTCACCGTTTTCCGTTTTATTTTTTACGGAGGGTTTTCCAATATCATGAAAGAGAGCGGCGGCTCTCAATGGCATATTGTCCCTTTCTGTTAGATTGCAGGCCTTTATGCTATGATTGAATACATCGAAAACATGCTTACCCTTCGGAGTAACTCCCGCACATTCAGAAAGCTCAGGCAGCAGGATGTTCAACAACCCTGTATCTAAAAATAGATTGAATGATATCGACGGCTGCTCTGTTGCAAAAATCTTTTTCAGTTCTTCCCAAATTCTTTCAGCGGAGATGGAAGGAATGTTTGATAAATTTTCACTGATCGCTTTCATCGTTTCGGGATGTATGCTGAATCCCAGTTGAGATGCGAACCTGCAGGCTCTTATGGATCTGAGTCCGTCTTCCTGCAAACGTTCTTCCGGATTCCCGATGGCTCTGATTATTTGTTTTTTTAAATCTTCCCGGCCATGATGAGGGTCTAAAAGTCGATTATTGATTAAATCCCAGGCAATGGCATTTATGGTAAAATCCCGACGGGCAAGATCGTCAAGTATATTTTTAGAATAACTGACTTTATCGGGTCGGCGCCCATCACTGTAATCTCCGTCTTTTCTGAAAGTTGTAGTCTCAAATTGATGAGATCCGACAAGAATTGTGATGGTGCCGTGCTTTATTCCTGTTGGTATTGTACGCCGGAACAGTTTTATCACATCCTCAGGCTCGGCATCGGTGGCCAGATCGTAATCTTCCGAATCCCTGTTCAGTAATCCGTCCCTCACAGCTCCGCCCACGAGCCAGCACTGATATGATGCCGAGGCGAAAATTTCTGCAACAGTTTTGAGACTTTCAGGAATGTGTACCGGAGGATTGTTCATTGACCTAGAAAACTAGCGGAGGAGCAGGGCAGGGGTCAAGTGAGTTATAGAAATAAAAAACCCGGCCTTTCGGCCGGGTTCGTCATCCATTTTCGTTAATTACCGTGAGGAACTCTACTGCAGCAGCTTCAGAACCATCTGACCCTGCTGGTTAGCCTGGGCTAGCATGGCTGTAGAAGCCTGGTTGAGAATCTGATTCTTTGTAAGGTTGACAGTTTCCTGCGCCATATTCAGATCCCGGATCTGGGATTCGGATGCCTGAAGGTTTTCAGCTCCTACGTCCAATCCTCTGATTGCATGTTCGAGACGATTCTGGTATGCACCAAGATCAGCCCTTTGCTTGTTTACCTGCTTCAGAGCTTCATCGACAATACCAATATTCCTGTTGGACTGTTCGGGAGTGGATATGGAGATTATCTGTCCCGTACCAATCTGACGGATGCCCAGGGCTTCCGCGGTCATAGTTCCGATGTAAACCTGTTCCCTCTGATCCATGTTGGCACCTATATGCAGCCACATTGAGGAAGTAACACTGTTCAGGCCTGTGTACCGGGCAAATCTTCCGGTGAGCATGTTCATACCGTTGAATTGAGCATGGGACGCAATACGATCCACCTCATCCACCAGCTGTGATACTTCAACCTGGATCTGCATACGATCTTCCGAAGAGTAAATACCGTTTGAGGCCTGGATGGCCAACTCACGAATTCTCTGCAGAATGTCCGAAGATTCCTGAAGGTAACCTTCAGTTGTTTGAATAAACGAAACGCCATCTGAAGCATTTCGACTGGCCTGCTGAAGGCCACGAATCTGAGACCGCATCTTTTCTGATACGGCCAGACCGGAAGCATCATCACCTGCTCGGGTAATGCGCATTCCGGAAGAGAGTTTCTCCATACTTCTCAGTGTGTTACCATCGTTGATTTTACTCTGACGGGTGGCGAAGAGAGCACTCATGTTATGATTGATGATCATTACATCCTCCTTGATGTTGACCAGCTTGTGAATTTAAGCGGACATCCTTATCCGCTGTTACAGACATCGGTTAAATTAAAAACGAACTTAGTTTTTTATCTTTTTTTTGAACAAATCTTTGATTCGGTGTAGAGTTTCCACGAACAAGGAGTGCTGATGACCAGAGGAATACTGCTGATCGGTGGGCTCGGCCCGGATTCCGATAAATTGAAAGAACTGATTGATACGGATAATCTCATCTGTGCTGCCGATTCCGGTCTTGATCTGGCTCTCTCTGCTGGATTCTTTCCCGATGGGATTGTCGGGGATATGGATTCTATATCCGATAAATCTCTTCTGAATAGGTTTCCTGCTGACACTGTTGAAATCTATCCCGAGGATAAGGACGAAACGGATACAGAACTCGGATTATCCTGGCTCAGAAAACGCGGCTGCGGTGATATCATTATTATAGGCGGCGGTGAGGGACGGCTGGATCATACTCTGGCTTTAAAGGCACTATTTGCCGGGGATAATCCACCGGCAGCCTGGTTCACCGCCAGAGAGAAAATATGGAGCCTTGAAGGCCGTAATTCAGTATTAGGTTTTCGGGGTTCAACGATTTCCTTTGTGACAGCCGGAAGCGGACCGTGGGATGTCTCCTCCCGGGGACTGCAATGGGAGCTTGATAAGGTGATGTGGAGTGTCGATACCATCAGTTTAAGTAACCGTTTGACTTCTTCGATTGCTGAGGTTACAGTTCATCGGGGTCGTCTGCTGGTGATACAGCCTATTAACACTTAGAAAGTGTCCCCCACCTTGTCACACCTCAAGTAAATGCCGTTTTTTCTCAGTTAAACCTCATGAAACCTTATCTAATTTGTTTCAGGAGGATTACCTATGTTCATCCCACCCCATTGTCCGAATCCCGAATGTATCCACTATTTCTCTCCCTCAGAGAACCACTGGTACCGGAGAATCTCATCTTATGATACTAATACCTTCGGATCAGTACCCAGATTTCTCTGTAAATCATGCC
>DEIH01000165.1 GCA_002352375.1 Spirochaeta sp. UBA2779
GATCCTGAAAGTGTTCTTCTTGTGAGGTTTCCTGAAGAAAATGAGGTAGTAAGATGAATGCAGCCAGGATTGCAACTCTTACCGGCGGCCGCCTGACGGGTAATCCGGATGCTGAAATTCTCAGGGGCAGAGCCGACTCACGCTTATGCAGACCAGGAGATTTATACATAGCCCTCCAGGGGGAACGTACTGATGGTAATCTTTTTGTACTTCCGGCATGGGAATCCGGTGCAGATGTTGCTTTGGCCGATGAAGGAAAAAAAATACCTAGCCCACCTGCGGGGAAGGCTCTGGTATCGGTTTCTAAACCCCTTGAAGCTCTTCAGGAACTGGCCAGACAACGACGTCTTGAATTTCCAGAACTTCAGGTTATCGGGATTACCGGGAGTAATGGGAAAACCACTACCAAGGAAATACTTGCAGCCATACTGGTGGATTGGAAAAAAGATTCGGTGCTTGTTACCGAAGGGAATTACAACTCGGATATCGGCCTGGCGCTTACCCTGCTCAACCTTCGTCCCGGACATGATATTGCCGTTCTGGAAATGGGCATGAACCGGATTGATGAAATGGCACTACTTGCTGATCTGGCAAAGCCGCAAATTGCAATAATTACCAATATCGGCAGTGCTCATATAGGAATGCTCGGCTCCCGAGAAGCCTTAGCTGCAGAAAAACGTAAAATATTTATTGGATCGGGGGAAGACTCTGTGGCTGTTATTGAAAAAGGCAGTAAGTGGAGCAGTTTTTTACTGGATGGTTACCCTGGTAAGGTTCGTTATTTTGGGGAATGGGGAAAAAACGGCTGGGATTCGTATAAAAACCTGGGTGCCGATGGTTTTTTACTGGTTCGTAATGGACTTGAAGTAACATTCAGAATTCCCGGTGAACATAATCTGCTAAATGCCATGGCTGCCGTGGAAGCCGCTTCGGTATTAGGAGTTCCTGAGAGTTCAATTGTAAAAGGTTTGGAGACTATAAAGCCTCTATCGGGTCGTTCAGAAGTTATTAACGGCGCCGTTAAGGTGATTCAGGATAGCTACAATGCCAATCCTGAATCTCTG
The DNA here is from genome assembly GCA_002352375.1 of Spirochaeta sp. UBA2779. Taxonomy (GTDB): domain Bacteria; phylum Spirochaetota; class Spirochaetia; order DSM-2461; family DSM-2461; genus UBA2779. The sequence continues at coordinate 1,065 of DEIH01000165.1, forward strand.
AATGCGGCTTTAAAGCTGTTTTCGTCTGTAAAAACAAATGGCCGTAGAGTACTGATTCTTGGTGAGCTGTTGGAGCTGGGTAACGAAACCAACAACTTATTGCGTCTGGCCGGGAGGGCAGCGGCTGAAGAGAATCCGGATTCAATCTTTCTGTTTGGTAAGTCCCTGGGCAGTCTCAAAAAAGCAGCTGCCGATGCCGGATATAAAGGTTTATTGAAACAATATGTGGATATAAAAGAGCTGCAGAATGCTCTTTCTGAATATCTTAGAGCAGGTGATCTTGTTTTGCTGAAAGGATCACGGGGAAGTGCTCTTGAAAGATTAAATAAAACTATCGGGGAGGTCAGTTCCGGGTAAGCGCTGAGAACTGGGAGGGGTAATGATAAAAGCTATTCTCTATCCTTTGGTGGATTACGCCAAAGCGTTTAATATTTTTCAATATATCAGCTTCCGATCCGCTTATGCGGCGGTTACAGCTCTACTGATGTCTTTCCTGCTGGGCCCCTGGGTAATACGGAAACTCACTGAACTTAAACTCGGACAGGAAATCCGCATTGACGGTCCCCAATCACACCTCTCCAAAGCCGGAACCCCGACTATGGGTGGAACGCTGATTATCATTGCTTTTCTTGTCTCTGTTTTGCTATGGCAGGAAATATCGTCCAACTATACATGGATTGTGCTTATCACAGCCATCGGTCTGGGCTCTCTGGGTTTTATGGATGACTTTTTGAAAATCACCAGGAAAAACTCAGATGGACTGCGGGCCAGTGTCAAGTTTTCGGGCCAGCTGTTGGTATCATTTGCCGTAATGCTGTTTATTTACCTTACCCGGAACGACCATACAACTCTGCTTTATATTCCTTTTCTGAAAAGTGCCGTACTTAACCTGGGACTTTTTTATATTCCCTTCGGTATGCTGATGATTGTGGGTATGTCCAATGCCGTAAATCTGACAGATGGGCTGGACGGCTTGGCCTCAGGGCTTGTTATTATCAGCCTGATAGCTTTCACCCTGCTTGCATATCTTACCGGGCATGTGGAATTTGCCAATTATCTGTTTATTCCATACCTCCCCGGGGCAGGAGAGCTGACAGTCAGCGTCACAGCCTTACTGGGGGCCAGTGTAGGTTTTTTGTGGTTCAACGCTCATCCGGCAGAAGTGATGATGGGGGATACGGGCAGCCTCTCTCTCGGCGGCCTTCTCGCCGTCTTTTCGCTTCTACTGAAAAAAGAAATCCTTCTGCTGATTATTGGCGGGGTTTTTGTTATGGAAACTTTATCTGTCATCATTCAGGTTCTTTATTTCAAGCGAACCGGACGCCGTGTGTTCAAAATGGCGCCTCTTCATCATCATTTTGAGCTATCGGGCTGGGCGGAAAGTAAAGTCGTTACACGGTTCTGGATATTGGGCGGAATGTTTGCGATTCTGGGTTTAAGTACCCTGAAAATACAGTAGGAGATGATTGTGGGTATCGGAGTTTTCAGATCGGAGCGCCTTGGCGGGAATGAACCGATGAAGGGCATGATAGCCGTTCAGTTTCTTCTTGCCGGAATTGGTGCCGTTGCTCTGTTCTCCGCATCCTGGTATTTCGCCCGGACTGTATTCGGCGATCCTTTTCGAATATGGAGACGTCAGATCTTCTGGATGATCCTCGGAGCAGTCGGCGCTCTGGTTGTCGCCAGAGTTTCGGGTAAAATGATACGCAAATCTGTCCCTTATCTTGTCTGGACAGCCCTGATTCTTAATCTTTTAACCTACATCCCGGGGGTGGGATATTCCTCCGGCGGTGCCAGGCGCTGGATTGAAATATTCGGTATGACTTTCCAGCCATCAGAATTAACCCGGGTAGCTCTGGTTCTTTATCTGGCCCGAATGCTGGAAAAGAATGAAAGCCGGCTGGAGAATTTCCGTGATGGACTTCTTCCCTCTTTACTGGTTGTTTCTGCATTAATTCTGACAGTTTATTTTCAAAATGACTTCTCAACAGCCGCGTATCTGCTGTTTATTACTTTTGGGATGTTTTTTGCCGCCGGAGTTTCTCGGGCTGCTGTCAGTATTGTCGGAGTAACTGCTGTACTGTCTGCAGCAGCGACGCTGCTGCTCAAACCATATCGCTTGGAACGACTGAAATCCTGGTTTCATCCGGCTGCCGACCCTTCAGGAGCCGGGTATCAACTGCTCAAAGCCCGTTCAGCGCTGGAAAATGGTGGTATATGGGGCTTGGGACTCGGACGTGGTGAAGTGAAAATGGGCGGTTTACCTGCGGCTCACTCTGATTTCGTTGTTGCTGTTGTAGGGGAGGAATCAGGTTTTATCGGAGTATTCTTTATCCTGTTACTTTTCACTGTATTTGCCGTCAAAGGATGGCAGGCTGCTCAAAAAGCCTCGGATCCTTTTACCCGCTGGGGTCTTTTCGGGCTGATATCTGCCGTTTACTGGCAGGCTTTAATTAATTTTTCTGTAGTTTCTGGGCTACTTCCGGCAACAGGAATACCACTGCCTCTGTTTTCTGCCGGCGGCTCTGCCGCATTTATCACTTTGATAATTTTCGGTTTAATATACAATCTTTCGGAGGCCGGGAAATGACCGTTATACGCCGTTCAAGCCGTCTCCGAGTTTTCCTTTTATCTGTAGTAGTTGTTTTGCTATTGTTGTTTCTTGCAGAGTTGGTTTGGGAAATGTTTTTATCCCCCAGGCTTGTTATTCGGAAAATCAAGCTGGAAAGTGATTTGAGTCTGAGTGACGGACAACTACTGGAGATGCTGAATCTGGATGGAGACACGTGGGCTTCACTTGATGAATTAAATGTACAGAAACATCTTGAATCCTACCCGGTTGTGCGTAAAGCCCGGGTGGTAAAGGTCTTTCCTGACACCCTTAAGCTTTATATCTATCGGCGACGTCCCCTGGCTGCTGCATTATTCAACACAGACGGGAAACCTGTTCCTGCTGTTTTTGATGAAGAAGGGTATGCCGTACAGATCGGGACGGGTTCAGAACCTGTGAATCTTCCCATTATTTCCGGTCCGAGTTTCACCGAGCCGTCCCTGGGCTCCCGTCTTCCAGATTCTATTTGTGCCATATTAAGAGATCTTTCAAAAATGCGCTCGGAGGATTTGCATCTGTTCGCACTGATTTCTGAGATAGAAATTATTCCTCAGGGAAATGAAAATTACGATTTGAAACTTTATATGAACCATATTCCCATTCCCATTTTGGTTGATCATAACCTGACGGTTGAATCAGTCCGGCAAGCTGTACTGGTACTGGATGTGCTGGCCTCGGGGAATAATGGAGCTATAGAAGAAGCAGATATGCGCGGCGGTCATGTTGTATACCGTCCTGTGGAGGGAAGCTGATGGCCGACAGTGAAGTAATCGCCGGTCTGGATATCGGTACAGACCGTATTCGAGTCCTTGTGGCTGAATACGATATCCGGGGCAAGCTGGTAGTTTCCGGCTGGGGCGAGAGCCGCTCCGAAGGCATGCGTAAAGGTATCGTTGTGAACATTGAGGCAGCCCGGGAAGCTGTCCTTAAGGCTGTTGAGGCTGCAGAGCATGAAGCCGGGAGAACAGTGACAGAGCTGTGGACCGCATTAGGTGGTGCTTCAGTGGACAGTTTGAACTCCCGGGGAGTGGTGGCTGTGTCCGGGAAGAATAGGGAAATCGGCGAGGCGGATGTTGAACGGGTTCTCGATGCTGCCCGGGCTGTTGTTATTCCTATGGACAGGGACATCCTTCATGTTCTTCCTCAGGAATACATCATCGACGATCAGGGTGGTGTTCGGAATCCAATGGATATGATCGGTGTGAGACTTGAGGCAGAAGTACACATTGTAACAGCTTCTGTTTCCGCCATTAAGAATATTGAGAAAGCCATCGAACGGGCGGATTACAAGCTTGGAGATGTAGCCCTGGGAAGTCTCGCATCTGCCCGGGCACTTTTGAATGATGATGAAAAAGAAATGGGTGTTCTTGTGATTGATATCGGTGCCTCTTCCACGGACTTTATTCTGGTACACGGAGGTGCTCCCAGGGTTACCGGATCGGTTCCCGTTGGTGGTGCTCAGGCCAGCAGTGATTTGTCCATTGTACTGAACACTTCTCTGGATTCTGCAGAACGGATTAAATGTGAGTCAGGATGCTGCTGGGATGCTCTTGCTGATGCAGAAGAGCCGGTTATTATTCCTGGTGTCGGCGGAAGGCCGCCGGTACCGGTACCTGTAACTGAATTGTGCAGAATCTTACAGCCTAGGATGGAAGAAATATTCCGTATTGTCCGAAAGAAAATAGAGAAAACTTCTGGAAATGCCGGAATCAGCGCGGGTGTTGTTCTTACCGGTGGAGGAGCCCTGCTTCCTGGTGTCGCAGATGTTGCCTCCGGTGTTTTCAATCAGTCGGTGAGAATCGGGAATCCGCGATCTTCTGTGGAATGGCCCGAAGCATGCCGTGATTCCAGGTGGTCTACAGCAGCTGGATTGATATTACTGGGAGATGCGGTGAAAAGTGGTGGAAATAACGGAGAAAATACTGCTTTTACAGAGGAATCTGTCAATCCTCTCAAGGGATTGATGAAATGGCTCGGTGAATTCTTTTAGAAAAGTAAATTTGAACCCGGGGAGGGGTAGATAATATGGATTTGGAAATTATGGATGAACGTGTTGCCGGTAAAACCGTCATTAAAGTAATCGGTTGCGGCGGGGGCGGGAGTAATGCTGTAGCCAGAATGATTCAGGTAGGGGTTCAGGGTGTGGACTTTATTGCCGCAAATACCGATTTGCAGGCACTTGAGTCGTCTCTTGCATCAACAAAAATTCCTCTTGGCCGTCAGGTTACCGGAGGCCTTGGTGCCGGAGGAAAACCGGAAATTGGAGAACAGGCTGCTGAAGAAGACAGAGAAACTATTCAGAACGTCCTTAAAGGTGCGGATATGGTGTTTGTAACCGCCGGTATGGGCGGTGGAACAGGAACCGGATCAGCTCCTGTTATTGCCCGGATCGCCAAAGAAATGGGATGCCTTACTGTTGCCGTTGTTACCCGGCCTTTCAGTTTTGAACGTCAGAAAAAAATGGATCTTGCAGAAGCCGGAATTGATAAGCTTCGGGAACATGTTGATACCGTGATAACGATTCCCAATGAGAATCTTCTCAAGCTTGTAGACCGGAAAACTCCGATCCGTGAAGCTTTTCTGATGGCCGACGATGTATTGAGAATGGGTGTACAGGGAATCTCCGATCTTATTACAAAACGGGGTGAGATTAATATTGACTTTGCCGACGTCCGTACCGTGATGGAAGGCCAGGGAGATGCTCTGATGGGCATCGGAGAAGGTCAGGGTGATAATCGGGCTGTAGATGCAGCTACCATGGCCATAGAGAATCCACTTCTGGATGATGTGAATATTGAGGGCGCCAGAGGGCTTCTGGTGAATGTTACCGGCGGACCAGATTTCTCACTGTTTGAATACAATGAGGTTATGGACATCATTTCTTCTCGGGTTGATAAACAGGCCAATGTTATTTCAGGGCAGGATACCGATGATTCTATGGGTGATGAGGTAAGAGTAACCGTTATCGCCACAGGGTTCGGAGGGGCTATGGACCGCTCCTTAACGCAGGAGAAGTCAGCAGAAAAGGAAAAAAGTGAAGAAGTACTTCCCTACGATGTCTGGTTGGGTTTGAGCGGCGGACGAGGCCTGGCGGCTTCAACTCCACCTGCACTTACAGTTCCTGCAGCAGAGTCTATTGCCGCAATGGATGATACCGATCTGTTGATACCCACCGTGATGCGGGAAAAAAGATTCGGAGTCGGGAGATAAGGTGGGCGGGAAAAAGCTGGCCGCAGAATACGAAGGCTATCTCAGGAACGAACTCAGAGTAGCCGATTCCACCGCCGGTACATATGCCGCTGAAGCGCGAAGGTTCGGCCATTGGCTGGATGAGTCGGAACTGGATGCCTTAACTGTGAAAGGGGTAGAACTTGAAACATACGTAGCAGGTCGAAGCGGTTCCGAACCTTTAAGTGCCAGAACCATATCCCGTATTTTCAGCACACTCAGGTCTTTTTTCGGATTCATGCGTAAAGCGGGATACCGGAAAGACGATCCCTCTATGGATGTGGAGCGTCCCAGGATCGGCAGGCACCTCCCCGAAGTTCTTGAGCTCAGTGAAGTGGAGCGTTTCCTGGATTCTATCGATCTGGGCTCTGCCTACGGACTGCGGGACAGAACTCTCTTCGAACTGATTTATTCCTGTGGCCTGCGTGTCAGTGAGGCCGCCCATCTTGAGTTGTCTCAGATATTCCTTAAAGAAGGTTTAATCAGAGTCAGGGGTAAGGGGGATAAGGAACGTCTGGTACCTCTGGGAGATGAAGCTGAGCGGTGGCTTAGAACTTATCTTCATGAAGGCCGGCCTATACTTCTCAAAGGGCCGTCTCATAACGATCGGGTTTTTCTGAACAACCGTGGAGAAGGTTTAAGCCGTAAGGGTATGTGGAAAAGATTCAAAGGAATTGCTTCCCGGGCTGATGTGAATGGTAAGATTCATACACTCAGGCATTCTTTTGCCACCCATCTTCTCAGAGGCGGAGCAGATCTCCGCAGCGTTCAGGAATTACTGGGGCATGCGGATATCAGTACAACACAGATTTACACACATCTGAATCAGGATGATCTCGAACGGGCTCATAGGGCCTATCATCCCAGGGGATAGAAAAGTATGAATAGTTTTGTCGGGAGAAATATAAAATTAACCTCTGGCGCAGTTACAGTGGCTGCTGCTTTCTCCCGTTCACTACTGATAGCCGTCCTTGCGATACTCCCTCTTCTCAGCTCCTGCGGAGAGGCCCGAAACCGTGAATCTCTGGCGGAGCGAATGGCTGAGGATGATGAAAGGATTTCTGAACTCAAAGCGAAAATACGGGGGGTAGACAAACAGGTTGAGAATACAATTGAAGCGGTAAAAGACAAAGGTACGTACTGGCGTCTTCTGGGTTTGAAATACATGGACTATAAAATGTGGGGAGAAGCTCTGGCAGCCTTCGATGAGGCAACGGAAATTTATCCCGAAAATGCCCCTCTCTTATACAACAAGGCCCTTACAGCTGCTCAAATGGCTTTATCTTCTGATATCCCGGAGTTAAAAGCCTCATATTTCGCCCGGGCTGAAACAGGTTATCGTAGAGCCATATTGGTGGACCCTCGGTATACACCCTCTATGTATGCTCTCTCGGTTCTTCTGGTGTTTGAACTGGACCGGCCTCTTGAAGCTGCACCCCTGCTTCAGGACTATCTCAAAATCGAACGAAGTAATATCAATGGACGATTTCTCCTGGCCCGGGTGTATCTGGAAGCCGGGATGAAAAACGAAGCCCTCAATCTTTATGAAGAGATAATGAATTTGGCAAAAGATAAAACTGACTCTATGAAAGCCGAAGAACTCTACAATCGGGTTGCCGGAGGTGGAAATGACTCATAATCCACTACTCTTAAGCGCTTTGAATCGTTTGCCCGGTCATAACGGATGGCTTAAGCACTCAATTCTTTCATCCTGCAGGGATGTAAAAGACCTTCCCGAGGCTATTTTTGAATACAAGTCAAAGCGTCCCTTGAGATCCAAGGGCAGGATTCAGGAAGCTGATCGCCTGCTCAGAGAAGCAGAAACTGAAATCCGAAGACTTAATTACTACAGAATCGGATATAAAGTTCTTGGAGAATCAGATTATCCTGCATCCCTGGCACTTATTGAAGATCCACCGCTGCTCCTCTACTACAGAGGCATACCGGCATTTAACCGAAAACCGGGAATTGCCATCGTGGGAACACGCCGACCCTCTGGCTCTGCAATGAGGCAGGCCTATAAGTTGGGACTTGAGTTTTCTCTGGCTGATTATCCGGTTGTTTCCGGCCTGGCTTTTGGAATTGACAGAGCTGTGCATGAAGGAGCTCTGGACGGCTGCGGTGCAACCTGGGCTGTTCTGGCTGGCGGGCTGGATCGTCCCAGTCCACTTTCACACCGTAGACTGGCATCAAAAATACTGGATAACGGCGGGGCCCTTATCGGTGAAATCACACCGGGGACTTACCCGGCTAAATATGCTTTTCCCAGAAGAAATCGCATCCTAAGCGGCTTGAGCCGCGGCTGCATCGTTGTCCAGGCTCCCACAGGTTCTGGAGCTTTGATAACAGCTGACTTTGCCTTGGACCAGAATCGCGATCTGTATGTTGCATCATCTGGATTGGAAGGTGCCTCCTCTGGTGGAACCCGGAATCTGGAACGTCAGGGTGCTCCGGTAATATCCGGTATTTCAGATGTGATGAGGGATTGGGGCAGATTCATGGATATTCCTGCGGTTGATAACATTCCGGGCCCCGGGGGATCTGACGATCTGGCACGAATGATGAAAATGGAATTGGATGGCCGGTTGCACCGGTATATGGGAGGTTGGTTTGAGTATCGAGGCGCATGATTGGCTTGAACATTTGCGGGATGTCAGACGGCTTTCCGACTCAACAATACGTTCTTACCGCAGAGATCTGGCCTCTTGGTCGGCATTTCTCGGGGAACAGGGACTAACCGACTTGGATGCAGGGCAAAGTGAAGCCAGAATGTTTATGGCCCGGATGTCTTCCAGGCACATGGCCTCGGCAACGGTAAATCGTCGGTTGTCAGCTCTCAAGGGGTACTATGAATGGCGCCGTCGGAGAATCCCAGGTACAGTTAATCCATTTCTCAGCTCCCGAACGGTAAAAAAGGGTCGGCGGCTTCCCGGTTACCTTACCCATGAAGAAATTGAGGTGTTTCTTGACTCAACAGGGCTTGATTTTGCCGGATTAAGAGACAAAGTCCTCTTTGAGTTACTATATTCAACCGGCTGTCGGGTTGGTGAAATCTGCTCCCTTAACGTTGTTGATGTGGTGCGACGGCAGGTAAGAGTCCGGGGGAAAGGTGATAAAGAGCGAATGGTATTTATTGGAAGCAGAGCGGCAGAAGCTCTGGATAACTACCTGCCCCTCCGGCTCGAGCATTCAGCAGAAGATCCGGACAGCCGCCAGGCCTTGATTCTTGATTTGAGAGGTGAGCGTTTAACCAGTCGTGGTGTGTACTATCTCATCCGGCGCTATGCCGCTATAACAGGCATGGCCAAAAAGGTAACACCTCATACTTTCAGGCACAGTTTTGCAACTCATGTGCTTGATGAAGGTGCTGATATCCGAACTGTTCAGGAATTACTGGGACATGCCAGTCTTTCAACAACACAGATTTATACACATACAGGGATTGAGAGGATTAAACAGGTGTACCGCTTGTCTCATCCCCACGCAAAGCGTACGGTAAATACCGGAGGAAACAATGCCTGAGATACGAGGAACAACAATAGTCGCTGTCCGGAAAAACGGACAGGTTGCCATGGCTGGAGATGGACAGGTAACCCTGGGCGAATCGGTAATAATGAAAGGTAAGGCCCGGAAAGTCCGGCGGCTTTACAACGATAGAGTTCTTGTTGGTTTTGCCGGTTCAACAGCCGATGCATTCACACTTGAAGAACGTTTTGAGGGGAAATTAAAAGAGTTTGCCGGTGATGTTACCAGGGCTGCTGTGGAATTGGCCAAGGATTGGCGTACAGACCGCATCCTACGCCGTCTTGAAGCGATGCTTCTGGTGGCAGACCTTGAGATAACTCTTCTTCTCAGCGGTAACGGGGATGTTATCGAACCTGATGAAGGGGCGGTGGCCATCGGCAGTGGTGGGAATTATGCCTATTCTGCGGCCATGGCCTATCTGGATGGTTCAGATCTGGATGCAAAAAATATAGCCCAGCGATCAATTCAAATAGCATCTGAAATTTGTGTCTTTACGAATAACAGCATTACCCTGGAGGTTTTGGAAAATGAGTAAACTTGAGGGACTTACACCCCAGGAAATTGTCGATGCTCTGGATCATTACATCATCGGTCAGAACGCAGCTAAGAAATCTGTTGCCATAGCTTTAAGAAATCGGCAGCGCCGGGCAAAACTTCCTGATGATATCAGAGATGAAGTTGCACCGAAAAACATATTGATGATCGGTCCTACCGGTGTGGGGAAAACCGAGATTGCCCGCCGATTGGCCAAACTTTCCGGAGCACCGTTTATCAAGGTTGAAGCGACAAAGTTTACCGAAGTGGGATATGTCGGTCGGGATGTGGAATCCATGGTGAGAGACCTTATGGCGCAAGCCGTATCTATGGTGAAAGAAGAAATGAAAGCCGGCGTTGAACAGGCCGCCAAAGAAGCCGCTGAAGAAGCTCTTCTCGATGTTCTGGTCCCCGGTTCATCAGCTCCCCCACCGGAAGGGGTTGATATTAATACGCCGGTTGAGCCTGACAGAGGTGCTCATGCCCGGGATGTTCTTCGAAAAAAACTTCGGGAAGGGGCTCTGGACGACCGGATGGTGGAAATTTCTTCCGGTGGCGGCCGAAAACCCCATGTTGAAGTTATTTCCGGAGCTGGTGTCGAGCAGATGGGCTTTGATTTCGGGAATCTTGGTTCCATTTTTCAGGGACCGAAGAAACCCCGGAAGGTAAAAGTAGCCCGTGCCAGAGAGCTGATGGAAGCAGAGCAGCAGGAAAAGCTTATTGATGCAGAAAGTGCGATAGAAACAGCCAGGGATCGGGTTCAGAATGCCGGAATTATCTTCATTGATGAAATTGATAAGATTGCGGTGAAAGAAGGCCGCTCCGGAGGGCCTGATATTTCAAGGGAAGGCGTTCAACGTGATATATTGCCAATTGTTGAAGGATCTTCGGTCAGTACCAAATACGGTATTGTAGATACAGGCCATATACTATTTATTGCAGCCGGTGCGTTCAACTTGTCAAAACCTTCAGATCTTATACCTGAACTCCAGGGAAGATTTCCTCTCAGGGTGGAATTGGAATCTCTCACAGCTGAAGACTTCAAGGAGATTCTCACATCACCGAAAAATGCTCTTACCCGACAGTACGTCGAACTTCTTGCCACTGAGGATGTAACTCTTATCTTCAAGGATGATGCTGTTAAACGTCTGTCGGATATAGCTGCGGAAGTAAATACGAGCACAGAGAATATCGGTGCACGCAGGCTTCACACAGTTCTGGAACTGCTTCTGGAGGAGGTTTCCTTTGATGCGCCGAATCTTGGAGGGCAGACGGTAACAGTAACACCGGAATATGTGAATGAACGCTTGAATATGATAATTGAAGACCGCGATCTGTCAAGGTACATATTATGAGTAATCGGAACTCAGAGAGGGCCTGAAACATGCCGAAAATGGAGATGAGGGGATGTCCTTCAGAGCCCGGGGAGTGGGTGATGAAGAAGAATCCCGGGAGGAACATATGTTAGAAAACACAACATTTGCCAAATCCGTAGATCTTCTCCAGAGAAATATGGCGGTATCTACTTTGAGGCGGCAGGTTATTTCAAACAACATCGCCAATGCTGAAACGCCAAACTTCAAGCGGTCTGAGGTGAGTTTTGAAGCGGAACTCGGCCGGGCTCTGGCGTCGGAGAAACTGGATAAATCCATCGGGGTTGTTACCAATGTAAAGCATATTCCGTTCAACAGTACTGTGGATTATCGAACAGTCGGTCCGAAGATTGCTTTAGATTACCTGACTACTTCTAAAAACAACGGTAACAACGTGGATATAGAACGGGAAATGATGCAAGCCACTGAAAATCAGATGATGTATGAACTGATGACCAAGGCCGTCAGCCATGAGTTTCGTCAGATTAATATCGTGCTCAGGTAAGAGGAGAGTTTAGGCATATGCTGAAGAACAATTACAATGTAAATGCTCCCCTCTATACGGTGCAATCCATAAGCCTGCAGGATGAATTGCTTGAAACGATTTACGTTTTCGACTGCCATCAATTTCCGCAATTCATGCGGCCTTTGATGAATTGCACCTGGAACGGGAGGGTTTAGGTATATGGGTTTATTCACAACTATCAATACGGCGGCTTCGGGGCTGACAGCTGAGCGGCTCAGACTTGATGTTATTTCTGATAACATTGCCAATGCCAGTACTACCAGAACGGCTGAAGGCGGTGCCTATCGGCGCAGTCGGGTTGTCTTTCGGCCCAGAGTGGATCAGCCGTATTGGCGAAGTCCGTTTCTTCCTGAGTCCCTACAGAACAAAATTGGTGCCGGTGTTCGTGTTGCCTCAATTGACAAAGATATGGACAGTGAATTGGTGCTGAAATGGGATCCTACCCATCCGGATGCCATAAAAACAGGCCCCAAGGCAGGATATGTAGAGATGCCCAATGTAAATGTTGTTACTGAAATGGTGGATATGATATCCGCCTCCCGGGCCTATGAAGCTAATGTGGCCATTATGGACGGTTCAAAGAGCATGTTCCGTAAGGCTCTGGAGATAGGGGGTTAATGATGAGTTTAATTGATGCAAATTCAGCCGTTGGAAATATAGTACAGATGACAAGGACTAATGCCGGCCATATGGACAGTAACGGTAATAAGGGGCTGCCGGTCGGGGAGGATCGAAGCGGCTTTGGGAATCTGGTTGCAGATGCTCTCGGGCGTGTGTCTGATCAGCAGCTTAGTGCTGATCAGTTGTTCCAGAAAATGATTACCAGTCCGGATGAGGTAGAGCCTCATGATGTAACCATTGCAATGGCTCAGGCTGAGATGAGCCTGAATTTGACAAAAGCTATAGTAGATCGTGCCGTGAAAGCCTACAACGATATTACGGCGATGAGATAGAACGTAAATTAACTTCCGGAAGCATGTAGATTTCGGATGGACAGCGGCTGGGAACCGCTATAAAACCTGGGGGGGTACAAATATGCCTGAATGGCTTACCAATTTCTTTACAAAGGTAAAAAACCTTTGGGGCCAGTGGTCGATTACACGAAAGATTATTCTCATCGGAATAGTTGCTGTTGTTATTGCTGCATTTGTGATGCTTGCGACGGTTTCATCAAAACCGACTCAAGTAACCGTTTTTAATGCGGTAATAAGTGATGAACAGCTGGCCGATAGAATCTCAACAGCTCTTGATGCGGAAAATATTCCGCACAGCAGAGGCGCAGACGATATTTTCTACGCACAGGATGAAGCTACCGCAAGAAGAGCCAGAGCTTTGCTTGTACGTGAGGATTTACTCCCGGGGCAGCTCGATCCCTGGAATTTCTTTACCAACATGGACCGTTGGACTCTTACTGATTTTGACAGGGATGTGAATCTTCAGCTGGCTCTTAAATCTAATCTTGAACAGCATATCAGCGCTTTGAATGATGTTGATTCTGCAAAAGTTACACTGGTTATTCCTAAAGTCCAGTTATTTGCCGACGATCAGAAGCCTGTTACCACTTCTGTAATCATTCAGCCCAAACCAGGGAGTGATATCAGCCAGAACCGAAATAAAATTGAAGGTATTGTCAAATTAATACAGTTTGCTGTTGAAGGTTTACTTGCTGAAAACATAACCATTATGGATATCAGCGGGAATGTTTTAAATGATTTTAACGGTCTGGAGGATGTTGATCGGTTAAATCTAACCAGCCGCATGCTTCGACAGAAAAAAGCTTTGGAGGCTCAATATACGGCATCCATCCTTCAATCTTTGAGTAATGTATTTACCCCGTCCAGGGTTGATATCGTTAATTTTGATATCGATCTTGAGTTTGTGAAGAAGGAAATAGCAACCCAGGAACATTTTCCTATAACCATGCAGCAAGACGATCCAAATACCCCTTATAGTGAACTGGAAGTTGTTCCTTCTATTGTACGCAGCAAAGAAAATAGCAGTGAGAACTTTGAGGGTACAGGTTTTAATCCTGAGGGCCCCCCAGGGCAGGAAGGACAGACACCTCCGGCGTATCAGGATTTATCAAACCTGGTAGGCCATTACGAGTCAAATAAAAATATTGAAAATTATGAAATCAATGTTCGGAATATTACCGAAGAAAAAAGCCCCTATGTAATAAACCGTATCAGTCTGGGTATGGTAATAGACGGTACCTGGGAGCTTAAGTTTGATGATAAAGGTGAGCCTGTTGTTCTGCCGGGGGATATGAGAGAACGTGTGTACGAACCGGTTTCCCAGGATGTGCTGTCCCAGGCTCTGGAGGTTGTTAAAGGAGCTGTTGGTTATTCAAGAGCCCGGGGTGATGTTGTTACCGTAGAAAATATACCCTTCGACCGAAATGAACAGTTCCGTCTGGACGATGAAGCATGGATGAAAAAACGGCAGATGCAGCGTGTGGTACTCTGGAGTATTATCGGGGTAACAGCTGTAATCTTCCTGTTCGTTGTAGCCAGACTTATCAGTCGTCAGCTTGAAAAACGACGCAGGGAACGTGAAGAAGAACTGGCCAGACAGCATCAGGCCATGCGTGAGCAGGCCTTGAGGAATGCTGAAGAAGATGGAATCGAAGTCGAAATGTCCGTCCATGAGCGGGCGCGGATCGAGATGCAGGAGAATGCCAAAAATATGGCAAGAGAGCATCCCGAAGACGTAGCACAGCTCATTCGGACATGGCTTGCAGAGGAGTAGTGTATGGCAAAAACGAATGCCGCAGCCGCAGGTGGAGATGCCAATATCTCTGCACCTTCAGGGACTAAAGGTTCTCAGCATAAAGAAGAACTCAGCGGGAAACAGAAATCAGCTATCTTTCTTGTTACCCTTGGTTCAGATATCTCTTCTGAAATTTTTAAGCATTTAAGAGAAGATGAAATAGAAACTCTTACATGGGAAATAGCTCGTCTTGAAAACATAGAGCCTGAGGATCGTGATATGGTTCTTCAGGAGTTCCAGGAACTTATGATGGCCCAGGATTTTATCACTACCGGGGGTATCGATTACGCCCGGGAACTTCTTGAAAAATCCCTTGGAAACCAGAAAGCGGTTGATATTATAAACCGTCTGACAAGTTCTCTTAAAACCAGACCCTTTGATTTTATCCGTCGTACAGATCCGGCAAATCTCCTTAATCTTATTCAGCAGGAGCATCCGCAAACAATTGCTCTTATTCTGGCTTATCTGGAACCTCCCAAGGCTTCGATGATACTGGCTCAACTGCCCCAGGAAAAACAGTCTGATGTGGCTAAAAGAATTGCCACAATGGATAGGACCAGCCCGGAGATTCTCAGGGAGGTGGAACGGGTTCTTGATAAAAAACTCTCATCTCTTTCTCATGAAGACTACACCGCTGCAGGTGGAGTGGAAAGCATCGTTGATATACTCAATCTTGTAGACAGAACCACAGAAAAATCAATTATCGAATCTCTGGAGGAAGAAGATCCAGAACTTGCTGAAGAGATAAAGAAGCGGATGTTTGTTTTCGAAGATATTGTTATGCTGGATGACAGGGCAATACAGAGAGTTCTCCGGGAAGTTGATACCAGCGAACTTGCCAAGGCCCTTAAAGCGGTTGATTCTGATGTGCAGGAAAAAATCTTCCGAAATATGTCAAAACGTGCTGCAGCCCTACTCAAGGAAGATATGGATTTTATGGGACCCACACGGCGGAAGGATGTAGAGGAATCTCAGCAGAAAATTGTCTCGGTTATTCGGAAGTTGGAAGAACAGGGCGATATTGTTATTGCACGTTCCGGCGAAGAAGACGTCTTAGTCTAGGAGCTTATACATGGGTAAAAATGTTTTTAATCCGGTTGAGATTGTCGATCTCACCGCCCAGAAGATAAAAGTAGAGGCCCCGATATTCATTTCAGATGAACCGGAGCCCCTGAATCTCTATGAGGGGCCAACCGCAGACGATCTCCGCCGGGAAGCTGAGGCCTTTAAAGAATCCTGGGTGCAGGAACGGGAACGTCTTATACAGGAAGCTCATGAAGAAGCTGATGGCATCATCAAAGAAGCTGAAAAGACCGCTTTTGAAGAGGTTAAAGGGAAAACTGATGCAGCTATCAGAGATAAAAGAATTGCCGAGGATGAGTCTGAAAGAATAAAAAGTGAAGCTGAGCAGGAAGGCGAGAAGATTCGGCAGCAGGCCGAGGATGAGCGGGATAAAGTCTTTGATGAAGCCCGGAGTAACGCTTACGGGGAAGGCCGGGAAGAAGGCTGGAAAGAAGGCAGAGCTGAAGCGGAGCGACTCATAGAACGTCTTCATAAGATTCTTGATGCTTCTATTGAAAAGCGGCAGGAAATTATAGATGAAGCTGAAACTCAGCTTATTGACCTTGTTTTACTTGTTTCAAGAAAGGTGGTTAAAGTTATAAGTGAGAATCAGAAGAATGTTGTTATCAACAATATTGTTCAGGCCTTGCGAAAACTTAAAAGCCGGGGAGATGTTGCCATTCGTGTGAACCTGGCAGATCTTGATCTAACAACTGAACATATCAAGGATTTCATGCGGATGGCTGAAAATGTCAAGTCAATTACTGTCCTTGAGGATTCTTCTGTTGATAAGGGTGGAGCTGTTATTGAAACCGATTTCGGACAGATCGATGCCCGGATTTCCAGCCAGTTGAGAGAAATTGAAGAAAAGATACTGGAGCTGGTACCCATTCGGACAACCGGGGAGGGCTGAACATGGTTCTCGAAAAGTATCTGGATGCAGTATCTGATATAGATCCTGTTAAGTATCTTGGAAAGGTGAGACGGGTTCAGGGTATATTGGTTGAAAGTATCGGTCCCCGGGCCTCTGTAGGCGAGATGTGCCACATCCTGCCGGAGAATGGAAAACCACTTCTCGCTGAAGTGGTTGCGGTAAGGGATGAGGTTGTCCAACTGATGAGTTATGAACCACTCATCGGTCTTGAAACCGGTGATTCAGTTGTTGCCTCAGGAAGTGCTCTGAATGTAGCTGTTGGTCCGGATATGCTGGGTAGGGTTCTCGATTCCCTTGGCCGTCCCATGGATTCCAAAGGGCCGATATCGGTTAAAACTCATTACCCCATGTTTAATACTCCCCCCTCCCCCATGGAGCGAGATCCCATCTCCAGGAGAATTGATACAGGGATAAGAGCTGTTGATGCTGTTATGCCTCTGGGCCGGGGGCAGCGGATGGGTATTTTTGCTGGCTCTGGTGTGGGAAAATCCACATTGCTTGGAATGGTGGCCAGGAACACATCTGCCGATGTTAATGTAATTGCATTGATTGGAGAGCGTGGTAGAGAAGTTCGGGAATTTATTGAGTCTGATTTAGGTGAGGAAGGCTTAAAACGCTCTGTCATCATTGTTTCAACTTCGGATACACCGGCTCTGGCCAGAGTAAGAGGCGCTTTTACCGCTACTGCAGTCGCTGAGTATTTCAGGGATCAGGGTAACGATGTGATGCTGCTCTTTGATTCGGTAACCAGATTTGCAATGAGTCAGAGGGAGATTGGACTGGCCATTGGTGAACCACCGACAACCAGAAGCTACACCCCATCTGTTTTTTCCCTCATGCCGAGGCTGCTTGAACGGCCAGGAGTATCATCTAAAGGCACTATCACCGGGCTTTACACTGTGCTCGTTGAAGGGGACGACCTTGATGAGCCGGTTGCTGATGCAGTCAGGGGGTATCTGGATGGACATATTGTCCTCTCAAGGCGTCTGGCGGATCGTAATCATTACCCTGCCATAGATATTCTGGCGTCCATCAGCAGGGTTGCTCCCAGATTGATGAATCCGCGTACCGCTGAGGCTTCAGGGAAAATTCGCCGCCTGATATCATCTTATAGAGAAAAAGAAGATTTGATAGATGTGGGTGCTTATGTAAAAGGAACCGATCCTGAAGTGGATGAGGCTATCGATAAAAAAGATGTATTAAATGATTTTCTGATTCAGGGAATAACTGAACATGAAGAACCTTCTGTTATATATTCCAGAGCTGCGGAGATTGCAGGTTTGGAAGCAGAAGACGAAGAGGGAACGGGAGATGAAGAGATTTCAGTTTTCGCTTGAAACTCTGCTTTCTCTTCGTAGAGAGCGGGAGCAGGAATGCGAAATTGTTCTGGCATCGGCTGTTGGATCTATAGTTTCTATTGATAAGCGTATTGAAGCTGCCCGGGATGCCGGAGAAAAAGCTTTTCTTACTCAGGGTTTTTCAATAGAAGAATTAAGGGCCAGAGACAACCTGTGGATGAAATCCCTTGGAGACCGTAAAGCCCTGGAACAGCCTCGAAAAGAGGCATCAAAGAGGGTTGATGAAGCCCGAAAGGTATATACCGAAGCTCATTCAAAGAGGGCGGCTCTGGATAAGCTCAAGGATAAACGTAAGAAACAGTGGAAATTCCGTGCTAAACAGGAAGAAATAAAAAGGCTGGATGAAACAGCCAAAGGTGCAGCGGTAAGACGCCGACTGACTGGAGGGGAAGAGTGAAAAGCTACAGCCGGGGCGGAGGAATTGCAAAAATATTCTTTCTCCTTGTATTGATACTTGCTTTGATAATCGGCGGATTAATCTGGCTTGATTTCCTGGGAATTATTGATGTTAAGAAACAACTTTCACCGATTACATCCATCTTTGGCATTGAACCGACTAGTGAGGTTGATCAGCCTTTCTCTCCTTTGCTCCTTGATGCCGACCGTCTTACCAAAGAACGGCAGGCCATTGCTATAGAGCGCAGTGAGCTTGAAAATACCACTAATGAGCTGGATTTGAGGGAAGCAGAGGTCCGTCAGCTGGAGAGTGAAGTTAATGAAAAAGAAAGTTCTTTGGAAGAAAGACAGAATTCTCTAATAGAGGCCATCCGTCAATACGACAATAAAGTAGCGAACCTTGAACAAACGGCCAGGTATATGATGGGAATGCCACCAGCAGATGCCGTAGCCATCATGGATGAATACGACTTGAGAGATCTTGTCGATTTGCTCCGGACCAGTGAACGTCTTTCCCGGGAAGCGGGAGAAGCTTCATTGGTAGCCTACTGGTTGTCCCTGATGCCCGACAGAGAACGGGCAGCTGAAATCCAGAGACTGATGGTTGAGAAACCGGGACCTAATCTAGACGGGTAAGCTGAAGGAATGGCAAATGGCGCATGTCCCGGCAGCAGCTACAGCAGTAAAATCAAACAGCCCACCCTCCGGTAAACAAGCGGGGATGAAACCGGTTAATAAAAAAACCGGAGCCGAAGGAACTGGGACAATTGGAAAATATAAAGGTGAAAAGAAGACCTTTTCAAATGTCCTGAAAAAAGTTGAAAAAAGCGGATTGAAACATTCCGCTAAAAACAACGGCAGCCGTTCAATGTCAAAAACCCGGAATACCGTAATAATAGCGGAACCGGAAAAACTGCTAATTGAAGAATCTGCTGCTGATGCAGCTGTTAAGAGTCTGGATACCGCACAAAACCAGACAGCTTCTGTCGACTTGACATCTGTTCAAAGAAATACCGCAGTAAAAAACATCAGATCTTCCAGAACGGCAAGAGTATCAAAAAGAACAAAATCAACAAAATTACAGAATACTGGAATTTCTACAGGAATACAGCGTCATAAAACGACTGGAAATTCTGAAGCAGTCCGAAACACTGAAATAAGCAGTTCTGCTCCCAGAGTTGAAGTGATAGATAACAGAGAGTTTACTTATGAAACTGAAAATAAAAATTTTGAGAATGAGCCTGGAAATCGGAAAAGCCGCCGGTTGGGCAACACTCCGAGTCAGAAATTATCAACAGAATCTGTAAGGTTGGACCATAATTCTGCTGTTGCAGAAACTGATATAGAAATATCAAACAGAGGTGAGGGCAAAACTTTTCAGAAATCAGCTGCGGCAGAACTGGCACAGAAACTCGATGCTCAAGCGGGGAATGATATCGTCAGGCAGGTGAAAGTTATTCTGAATCAGGCTAATTCAGGTGAAGTTCGTATAAACCTTCGTCCGGATAATCTCGGCCAGGTGAAAATCAGAATCCAAATGGAAGATAACAGACTTACCGGACGTATTTTTGTTGAATCAGCCGCAGCTAGGGAAGCCTTTAGAAATGCACTTGACGGATTACAGACCAGATTGGTAGATAGCGGATTCGGTGCCGCAGATCTGGAAATGGCCTGGGACGATTCTCCCCGGGGATTTATGCAGAACGGCGATCAGCAGCAGGGACAGAAAGGCAATGTTAATAAGGCTATACAGGAATTTGACAATATCACCCCGGCGGTATTCGCCGACGATTCGGCAGAAGGCCGAGTAAATATGGTTATATAGGAGCGTAATGCAATGGATATATCTTCAACGTTATCAGCCCCGGACAGAGCAGGCCTGGATATGCAGGTTGATGCTTTCAATAAGAGTTTGAATGGAACCAGTGTTGCACACAAGGATCTGGACAAGGATGATTTTCTTCAGATTCTCGTTACCCAGCTGAAATATCAGGATCCCACCAAACCTATGGAAGATAAAGAATTTATCGCTCAGATGGCCCAGTTCTCATCCCTGGAGCAGATGACAAATATGAGCAGTGAATTTTCCGAACTTTCGGCAACACTCAAAGGTGCACAGGCGATGAACCTGATAGGGCGGGACGTTGAAATTGTTAAAGGTGACTCTTTTATACAAGGGCCTGTTGAAGCGGTAACAAGTGGCAGTTTTCCTCAGGTAATGGTTAACGGTGCTTATTATGATTACGACGATATTTCAAAAGTTACAGAATAAAGGAGAGACAAGATTATGATGCGATCACTTTACTCCGGTGTATCCGGCCTTCAGAATCATCAGATTCGTATGGACGTCATCGGTAACAACATTTCCAATGTCAACACAATCGGTTTTAAAAAGGGCCGGGTGAACTTCCAGGATCTTATCTCTCAGAGTATGAGCGGTGCGGCCAGACCTTCTGAGGAAGTCGGTGGTGTTAATCCTAAGCAGATCGGACTTGGAATGACTGTAGCTACCATTGATACTGTTCATACTCAGGGCTCTCTGCAGACCACCGGAGTTATTTCCGACCTGGCCATTCAGGGGAATGGATTCTACGTGATGCGGACCGGTGATAAAGAACTCTTTACCCGGGCAGGAGCCTTTGGACTGGATGCTCAAGGTTATCTTGTCAATCCGGCAAACGGCCTGAGACTTCAGGGGTGGGTACCGGAACAGCTGGCAGACGGAACTACAGGTCCTATAAAATCCGCTGCCGATGTAACCGATCTGATTATTCCTGTGGGTTCAAAGGATCCGGCAAAACAAACCACTCTTGTGGAATTAGCCTGTAATCTGGACAAGCGGACCGCCGTTATACCCCCTGGTGCCGGACCTGCCACGGTGAGTGAAGGAACCTGGAGCCTTGATAAAAAGGTTTATGACTCCTTCGGTGATACCCATGTGATGCGCATGAACTTCACAAGGACTCCGGCGGTGAACAATTCATGGGATGTTGTCGTTCAAGTCGACCCTGAACGTCCTGTAGATGCCGATGTTCCGCCGAATGTCACTCTGGGTTTTGATCCGGCGACAGCTGCAGGAAACGTAGCAGGTGAAGGTGCCTTTACAATAACTTTTGATAATCTCGGTGCGATAGCCACCGTTACCGATGCTCAGGGCAATATTTCAGATACGGGTAAAATCCAGGTTCCTGTCACTTTTGATGTTGAGAATGATGCCACTGGAGCGGTTCTTACTCAGAACTTTCTGATTGATGTGGGTGAAGTGGGAAGTTATACAAATTCCACAACCCAGTTTGCCGAAACTTCCAGTACTAAGGCTTTTCGGCAGGACGGTTACTCCATGGGATATCTGGAAACCTATAAAATCGATCAGAAAGGTGTTATTACCGCCGTTTATTCTAATGGAACCGAACGAGATCTGGGTCAGGTTGCAATGGCGACATTCACCAACCCCGGGGGCCTTGAGAAAATGGGTGAAACCCTGTTCTCTGAGAGTATCAACTCCGGTGAAGCACTTCTAGGACCTTCCGGTATTGCTGGTAAGGGTAAGATTATTTCAGGAACTCTGGAAATGAGTAATGTTGACCTTGCAGAGCAGTTTACAGATATGATTGTTACCCAGAGGGGTTTTCAGGCCAACAGCAAGACTATTCAGACATCAGATCAGATGCTGCAGGAATTGCTTACACTGAAACGGTAATGAGAGGATAACTGGATGATTAAAGTCAGTCTGCCGGGTAAAACCGGACGAACAGTTCTTCTGAACCCCCACCTCATTGAATACGCTGAAGAGGTGGGAGAAGGCAGAACCGCATTGATTCTGACTACCGGTAAGAGATTTGTCGTAACGGAATCATCCGAAGAAGTGCGAGATATGATTATTGCTTATAGGCGGGAAATTGGTTTTCCCGGCCAGGAGGATTAGGACGTGGATATTGCAACAATAGGAGGATTTGCCGGGGGTTTAATTATCATTGTGGCCGCTTTCCTTATCGGTGGAAATAGCATTGGTGGTTTGTGGAATGCCCCGTCCGTTGTTGTTGTTATTTTCGGATCCTTTGCCGGAGTTATGGCTGCCAGCCCGCTGAACAGGGTTTTAGGATTTTCAAAATATTTGAATATTGCCATGAAAGTTCCTGTTTTTCAGAACAAGATGGAACTGATCAGCCAGTTGGTATCATTTGCAGATAATGCTCGAAAAGAAGGACTTCTATCCCTTGATGATACACTGAATGAGGTTGAAGATGATTTTCTCCGTGGGGGCTTGAGGCTTGTGGTTGACGGTACCGATCCGGATGTTATCAAAAGAATCCTTTATACCAACCTGGATCAGGTGGAAAGCCGTCATGAAGATGGTATCGCTATTTTTTCCCAGTGGGCTAAGCTCGCCCCGGCTTTCGGTATGATCGGTACCCTGCTGGGCCTTATCGGTATGATGGCGAATCTTGAAGATACAGCTTCCATAGGTCCAAATATGGCCGTTGCCCTGGTTACCACACTGTACGGATCTGTTTTTGCCAACCTTATACTCTCTCCTATTCAGTTCAAATTGGAAGGCCGGCATAAAGAAGAGATGCAGATAAAAGAAATTATGGTACAGGGTATACTCTCCATACAGAGCGGTGATAATCCAAGGATACTCGAGGATAAACTGTTAACTTTCCTGCCGCCGACTGAGCGGCCGGCTCAGAGCGCTTCCGGGGATTAAAAAATGGCTGATGAAGAACGTGCAAAAAAGAAAGATAAAGGCAGTGGCGGAGCCGATGACTGGCTCACTACTTACGCCGACATGGTTACCCTCCTCCTTACCTTCTTTGTTCTCCTGATGAACCCCGATAACCCCATAGACAGTCAACGGATTGAACTGATTATGCAGGCTTTCCAGGGGCTTGGACCTTTAAGAGGCGGCAATACCCTGTCTGAAGGAATACTTGCCGAACTAGGCAACAATGTTTCTTCCATGCCTTCAGTTTCCCGGGGCAGCCGTCTTAATGAGGCCAGGAAGAAAGCAATCAGTGAATTTCAGCCGGAAGTTCAAAATAGATTTGTCAAGATAAAGGAAGATGAGCGGGGACTGATAATCAGTCTGGCCGGGGATATTCTATTCAAGAGAGCCAGTGCTGAAATAGACCTCGAAAGATCGAGAAATGCATTGCAGAAACTGGCTGGATTTCTGGATTACAATGAGATTGCTGATAGAAAAATCCGTATAGAAGGACATTCAGATTCCTCTCCCACCGACCCCGATGGTCCCTGGCCGACGAATTGGGAACTCTCATCAGCTCGCGCTGCTGCTGTTCTTCATTACATGGTGGATTATGGTGCTGAAGAATCAAGATTTCAGGTAGCTGGTTTTGCCGATACGGTAAAACTCAAGGATCCTGAGAACACAGAAGAAGACCGGGCGGTGAACCGGAGGGTCGACATTGTGATACTCAAGGAGGGACTCGAATGATTCCCAAGCGAATGTCGGGATCGTTCCTCGCTACGCTGCGGTACGACCCTAAGTATGAGCGGAGTGAACTTGTTCAT